>NZ_JBEPRF010000023.1:0-131314 GCF_040548225.1 Bradyrhizobium sp. S3.12.5 | reverse complement strand
CGGCTTCGCCATGCCCGCCGGCCTCCCGTCCCGGCGGGTAGCTTGAATCACCAAAACGCTGATTTGTGAATCCCCAACGATTCAGTCAGATGGGCGAACGCTCTAGCGGTCACTGTGCACAGATCACGAATGATCCGCAGCGCGCCACAGGCATTGTGCTGGCCAAGCGCTCTGGCAGCTCATGATCAAGCAATCGCCTGCCGGTACCAAGCTCACACAGGACGGCAAGGCGCGCAGGTTGTTTGCCATGCTGTAGCGCCCGGCCCTGGCAATATCGCGATCAGGTCGCTCGCTCGTTCGTCCGCTCCATGAGACGGGCCGGCAATGGTCACGCAGAAATGTTCGCTGGCGGCAGGTCGCCTAAATATCTCAACTGGGCTCATGAAATCAAGGATCCTGCGGTAGATCAAATTAGCAGCGGGCGAGCCCTGTTCGATCGGCTGACGAGGCGTAACGCTCAGGCATCGCAAGAGTCGCCTTCATAGGTACGCGCTCGAAGCCGCAGGACTTCATAAATTAGAAGACGGCGTTTCTTCTTCGCGTGGTAACCCCGTGCGTCGCCGCGGAGCCGTGCAAGTGACGAGTATAAGTGCCGCGGCCGACCCAGCGGTGCGCGGATCAACACTGGAAAAGTCTTGGTGAGCTGAGGTCGCGGCATTCAAATCAAGAAGGGCTTTTCGAGGTGCCTTTCGAAGATGCTTCCAGCGTCCCTCTGCTATCGTTTGCTTCCATGTTGAAGCTGGGTCACGTGCATGTCCAGATGTTGCGTGGATCGAAATCCAGGCGGTACAGGACAAATTCCCATGTAGTTCCGTTCTTATCTCGAACAGAAAAATCCGCTTGAACAGTTGTCGATGACCATCGATATGGTAATGGGAAGCAGTTGCGTCTTCCAAAAACAAGGCGCTCCAGGCAAATGTGCAAAGCGAAATGGGAGAACTTCACGTGGCCAAAAGCACCAAGCGCAAAGAGTATAGTAAAGATGACGTCAAGCTGCTCAAAGCGCACTCCAAGGCCCGCACCCCTGTAGCTCGGGTCTCAAAGCTTATGAAGCGATCCGAGGGCTCTCTAAGACAGAAAGCACGTAACTTGGGGATTGGCTTGGGTCACCAGCGCTGAGATGTGATTCAAATTTCGGAAATCGACCGGCGTGATCGAGCCGGCCGGCCGGTTTACGACCGCTGGCCAGCCGATGTTTCGGGTCTCTGTCCCCGGTAGGTCAGCTCGCCATCAGCGAGCTGACCGCTTTTCCGATCGGTCGGCTCAGTTGGCCTAAACCTCGTCGATTGTCATGGTTTCAATCAGCGCTGATGATGCCCACTCGTCCGCCCATTGTGCGGATTGCATCTGTCAGTATTTACTCGACCCGGAAATACGGTCCGCGAGCGTGCCGGCGGATCATGAGCTCGGTCGGCAGAATCATTCGGCGCTGAGCTGGGTCCCGCTGGCGCCCAGCTTTCTGGAGACGCGTGACCGGAACCTCAGAGTGGCTCCAACAGGCGCTTGGCACCGCCCGCAGGCCCAGCATCGACGGCTTACCGCATATCGTGGGAGCGGGCCTGCGGCTGACGCAGATCACCCTGACGCTGAAGTCGAGTAAGCCGCAGAAAAGGCGAATAGCCGCGGTCCGGCTTCCGGCAAAAGGATAAAGGAACTCCGGCAGGAGATGCGCCTTTAAGGGGCGCAGAAGCGTACAAGCATTTGTATGTTCATGCGGAGCCGCGCCGGCATGCTCTTGTATTCGGATTTCATGTGAGGTGAGCAAGGCGCTGCTGAAAATAGTTCATCGTCACCATGGAGCTGGTCGATTTCGCTACCGTGCCTGCCATGCGAACATCTTGGCCCCCGCGGCAGTGGCCACTATGATAGTCGAATCGCGGGTCGCGCTCGTACTCGCTATCAATAGCGCGTACTTGCGGTAAGAGCGTCTCATCTGGGGTGGTCGACAACGATTGATTCCGACCTCCTTCGAATGCGGGAGCTGCTCTTTCAATTACATGGTGGCCTCAGGCGATTTTAAGCGTGTCGCCGCCGATTTCGCGGTTGCAAGGGCAGAGCTCATCAGTCTGTATCGCATCCAGGACGCGGAGCGTGTCCGTCGGGTTGCGGCCGACATTGAGGCTTGTCGCATAGACATGCTGGATCGTGTTCTCAGGATCGATGATGAAGGTGTAGCGATGAGCGATGCCGTCACGCGAACGTACTCCAAGGCCATCGACCAGCGCGCCCTTTGTGTCGGAAAACTGCCAGATCCCTAGACGGTGCAAGTCCTTGTGCTCACGCCGCCAGGCGAGCTTGCAGAACTCGTTATCGGTTGAGCCACCAAGCACGATTGCATCGCGATCGGCGAAATCCTTGGACAGCCGGGCAAACTCAGCGATTTCCGTTGGGCAGACAAAGGTGAAGTCCTTAGGGTAAAAGAAGATGATCTTCCATTTGCCGGGGAAACTCTGCTCCGTCAGCGTCTCGAACGCATTGTTCCCGTTTTCCTCTTGCAGGTGAAAGCCGGGCTTCACGCCTGTGATGTCGAACGGCGGCAACTTACTTCCGATTCCAAGCATATTGTCCTCACAAGTCGTCACGCGGAAACGGCGTTCTGCACAAGCAAAGCAAGCGATATGCCACCCGATCAGACGCCAAGTACCAAGCGCGCCGATCATCAAACATTCGCCTTCGACGATGGTTTTGATCCTCGAAAGCGATCTGTACCGTGTGGTCTCTCGGGCTAAGGCCAGGCTGTCCCGTTTCGCGCTATTCGCCCGACATTTGTCGAGGAAACCGCTTTGTCCGGTTTCTGTCAGAGCTCTTGAGGCTGTCGGGTGCGCCACAGCATCGCCGGCGCTATTTGTCTAACTTGATCAGACGCTTAATGCGCGTGCGAACGAAATGGCACGCCAGTTGCTAACTCGATGCAGCAACAACGAGCAAGGGCTGAGGGCACGCCGACGCCGATGGCGAACGATGGCCTCCTTCCCGAAACTCGTGTGCACACGTTTCTCAGAAAGAAACGGCCTCGCGCGTTCGGCGCGAAGAATTGGCAATCGGATGATGGAGAGCAACATGTCTTCACTGAGACAAATCGCGTTTTACGGCAAGGGTGGCATCGGCAAATCGACAACGTCACAAAATACGCTCGCGGCTCTTGCCGAGCTGGGCCAAAGGATTCTGATCGTCGGCTGTGATCCCAAAGCGGATTCCACCCGCCTCATCCTGCACGCCAAGGCGCAGGACACCATTCTCAGCCTGGCGGCTAATGCCGGCAGCGTCGAGGACCTCGAAATCGAGGACGTCATCAAGCTCGGCTACAAGGACATTCGATGCGTCGAGTCCGGCGGTCCGGAGCCGGGGGTCGGATGCGCCGGAAGAGGCGTCATCACTTCCATCAACTTTTTGGAGGAGAATGGCGCCTATGAGGACATCGACTACGTCTCTTACGACGTGCTCGGCGACGTCGTTTGCGGTGGCTTCGCGATGCCTATCCGCGAGAATAAGGCACAGGAAATCTACATCGTGATGTCCGGTGAGATGATGGCGATGTATGCCGCCAACAACATCTCCAAGGGCATTCTGAAGTATGCCAATTCCGGCGGCGTGCGCCTTGGCGGCCTGATCTGCAACGAGCGGCAGACCGACAAGGAGCTGGAGCTTGCAGATGCGCTTGCCAAGAAGCTCGGAAGCCGGCTGATCTACTTTGTGCCGCGAGACAATGTGGTGCAACACGCGGAGCTGCGCCGAATGACGGTGCTGGAATACGCGCCGGAGTCCAAGCAGGCGGATCACTATCGCAATCTTGCGACTAAGATCCACAATAATGCCGGACAAGGCGCTATCCCGACGCCAATCAGCATGGACGAGCTCGAGGATATGCTCATGGAGCACGGCATCATCAAGCCGGTCGACGAGAGCCTGGTCGGCAAGACTGCCGCCGAGCTCGCGGCCGCTTCGGCATAGCTCATGTTGTCGGCCTTCTCGACCGGGAAGGCCGACATCGTCCACTCAGAAGCGGGCGGACCTTCATAATTGGCGCGCAAAGAAGAGTGGGTGATACGATGTCGCCTCTTGTATCGGCAGCTCAGGTCGCCGAACAGCACGATGCGAGTGAGCTCTACCGTCTTCTGACGGACTTCCATCCAACAGAAGTCGACATCGGCGACAATGACGGTTTCGATCGCCATGTTCTCGCTTGCGTTCTCGCGGCAGCCGCTATGGATGGCGGCCAACTTCCCGAACGGGCTGGCTTGACCAACCAGGAGCTCAATGGGCTTTTGGTGCAATACTTCCCATCCACCCCGGTCAGGAGCTGGACCTGGCGCGAACAGTCCGCATTACCGGTTCCTGACGAGTGGATTATGGTGCGCGACCTCCTGCTTGCGCAACGTTCTACCCATGGCGAAGTCGGCGGCTGGCTGGCAGCGATGATCGCGCGGCGCGCCATGGAGCCTGATCACTTGTGGGAAGATCTCGGTCTGCGGACGCGGGACGAATTGTCCCGCCTCCTGGCGCGCCATTTCGGGCCGTTGGCGGCTCGCAACACCAAAAACATGCGCTGGAAGCGGTTCTTTTATCGCATGCTATGCGAAGATGACGGCTTGGTGATGTGTACCACGCCGGTCTGTACGGAATGCAATGATTTTGATCTTTGCTTTGGCGAGGAGAGCGGGGAGAGCCGGATGGCCGGACGCCGGCGGGATCATCTGCGTCGTCTTGATGACTCCGTCCAAGCCATCCCAAGTTCTCAAGACTGAGCTCATAATGATGCACCCTCGGCGCCATTCCCGGTATACCGGCGAGTTTCGGCCAGCTCTCACGTGAGAACACTGAGGGTTTGAAAGGACACCGGGGGCAAACGATTGCGCGCGGCCCCGCTTAAAGGCCGACGCGGCTGCGCCTGATGGTCGCGGGTTGATGTTTAGCGGGGGCCACGGTCACATTCACCGCCCAAAATGTTCTTTGTTGACGCGCGAGCCAACATGCGCCTGTCGATCGCGCCCGCTGAACTTGTTTACGAACGCGGAGCTGTGATTGGACAAACCGGCGGCTACGCGCTTCACCCGCTCCAGCGCGGCCAAACGGCCGCCACCGAGTTTCTCGCGCGCGTCCGCAAGCATGCGCTTGACCACAAAGGCCCCGTTGCCAAGGAAACCGTGGTTGCGATCTGGCGCGACGTTCACGATCGCTCGCCCGTCAATGGTGCGTGATCGGTTGGTCGGCCATGCGCGTCGCGCGATCAGGTAGAGCACTTCGAGCCTAGATGGTTCTGGGCGCGGAGCTAGATGGAGGTTGACAATGACGACGGACGGAATCCTTGCGCGATTGAACAAGGCCTCGGCGGCAGAGGAGTTTTTTGAGCTGCTCGGCGTCCAGTATGAGGCGAAAATCGTTGACGTGGCGAGGCTGCACATTCTCCGTCGCATGGGTCAATACCTCGCGAGCGAGACGTTGAGCGGTGCGTCCGATCCCGACATCGCGTTGCGCTGCAAAGCCACGCTTGAGCGCGCCTATGCCGACTTCGTCACGTCCTCCCCGATCGAACAACGCGTGTTCAAGGTCCTGAAGGATGCGGCCGCATCACAACCGAACAAGCGTCCAGCACTGGTCCAGCTCGGTTCCTTGGAGTGAATTGAGTTTAGATGTCGCGCTCTGGATCGTGAAGGTTCGCAGAGCTTGACAGTTACCCATGCTTTCGAATTCGAAACGGAAATTGCAGTTGCGGCCTCGCGGATCCGCAGCTTCAACACTCGGCTCCTTAAGAGCCAATCACGACTCAACCCTGGTATGTCCATGCTTTCAAGCTGGTGCGCATGGTGCACCGACCTCCTGCAATGGTACGCCGGCAACGGGGAGCGCACATGTGGCGAGGAAAGCGCACCAACATTCGGATGAGTCTCTTTTGTCGCATTCCGGACACGGGTCAGCACGGTATCGAATGTTTCGATCCTCGTGAGAGGCCGCCAATCCGATTTCCTTCAGTAAGATTCTGCATTGGCGATCAATTTTCAATCGCCTGCGCAATTGGTACGACAATTGCTGACAGATGCTCAGCTAGCCTGGAGGAGCGCATGCACGCCTTGGTCCGCATCGATTTTGTTTTTGACGCCGCGCAGGTTCGCGCGCGCTGCCTATCGGCACCATAATGCGTCGCGACGCCAAAGCGATGGTCGCATACCTGGCTGAGCTGAAAGCTGCGCTTGATCCGCGCACCCCCGTTGGCCGATCCATGGCCGAGGTTTCGCGGGGGGAGCCCTTGTTTCCAGCAACGGCCGCGGGGCGCTGTTGACGGGCGGCTTGACCACCGGCCCTCGTGCCCTCGCCAAGGGTGGCAGGCGTGTCGCTGCAATCGGCAAGAAAGCGAGGGCATTCGGAGCCATGGATCGCGTTTTTCACCGGCAAGCATGCGGCCGACAATCGTACCAACCGAGCCTTGGGCACGTCCTCGATCTGTTGCAGCTCGGTTGCATCTCCAAGATGAGGAGGACCAATCGATCGGCTCGCGTGACCGGCGCGGTTGGGGGCCTTACCAGTGCCCGCCACCAAATGATGGCCCCAGAATGCCGCATACGGAAGGAACCCGCAACGCGTGCTTCCGGTCGTCGACAAAGGTCCAGCAACGGGTGTCTCGGCCCCGCGCTGCTGCCAGGCGGTGCTGACACAATAGCGGCGGGCACCCGGCCGAACATTTAACTGAAGCAATCTTCAAGCGCGAATTCAAAGCTGGGCGCGAAGCGCTCCGCTGGCGAGCCGCTACTGAACAACGGATGGGAGTACAGATGATGAGCACCGCACCCAAAAGCGCAGCTCCGGCCGCGGGTGGTGGTCGCGCGGCGACCAAGAGGGAGCTGCCCGAACGATTTAAGGCGTATAAGCACGTCTGGGTCTTCATCGAGCAGGAACGCGGTCTTGTGCACCCCGTCTCCTGGGAGCTGATGGGTGCCGGCCGCCGGCTCGCCGACAAGCTCAACGTCGACCTCGCCGCGGTTGTCATCGGCCCGATCGGGGAGACAACGCAGCAGGCAGTCGCCGAATCGTTCTGCTACGGCGCCGACCTCGCCTATATCGTCGCGGACCCTCTCTTGGCCGATTATCGCAACGAGTCCTATACCAAGGCCCTGTCAGAGCTGGTCAATACGTACAAGCCGGAAATCCTACTCCTAGGGGCAACTACACTCGGCCGGGATCTCGCCGGCTCAGTGGCCACCACACTGCTCACCGGCCTAACTGCCGACTGCACCGAGCTCGATGTCGATGCCGACGGCTCGCTTGCAGCGACCCGGCCGACGTTTGGCGGCTCACTGTTGTGCACGATCTATACACTCAATTCTCGTCCACAGATGGCAACCGTCCGCCCGCGCGTGATGCCGATGCCTGAGCGCGTGACGGGCACCGTCTGGCGCGTGATCTCGCATCCGCTCGGGCTTGTAGAAGAGGATATCGTCACAAAAGTGCTGTCGTTCCTGCCGGACCGCGATTCTACAAAGTCCAACCTTGCCTATGCCGACGTGGTCGTCGCTGGAGGGCTTGGTCTGGGATCGCCCGAGAACTTCCAACTGGTGCACCAGCTCGCAGACGTGCTTGGCGCCGAATATGGCTGCTCGCGGCCGCTGGTCCAGAAGGGCTGGGCAACCTCGGACCGGCAAATCGGCCAGACCGGGAAAACCATTAGGCCAAAGCTTTATATCGCGGCCGGTATTTCCGGGGCGATCCAGCATCGCGTCGGAGTGGAGGGTGGCGACCTCATCGTTGCCATCAATACCGACAAGAACGCTCCGATCTTCGACTTCGCCCATATCGGTATCGTCACCGACGCCATTCGACTGTTGCCGGCATTGACCTCTGCATTCCGCGCGCGGCTGTCGCCGCACTCGCACGACCGCATCGCCGGCTAGGAGAGCTTGTTATGATCGAGGAAAAATTCGACGCGATCGTCGTCGGTGCTGGCATGGGCGGGAATGCGACGGCGCTTACCATGGCCGAGCGTGGCCTGAAAGTGCTGCAGCTGGAGCGCGGCGAGTATTCGGGGTCGAAGAACGTGCAAGGGGCCATCCTCTATGCCGATATGCTGGAGAAACTGATCCCCGATTTCCGCGAAGATGCTCCGCTTGAGCGGCATCTGGTCGAGCAGCGCTTCTGGATCATGGACGAGCGGTCGCACACGGGGCTTCACTATCGCTCCGATGATTTCAATGAGGAGAAGCCGAACCGCTACACCATCATCCGCGCTCAGTTCGATAAATGGTTCTCGCAGAAGGTCCGCGAGGCCGGCGCCACGGTGCTATGCGAGACCACGGTGACCGAACTCCTCCAGGATTCCCATGGGAGGGTCGTCGGGGTGCGCACAGACCGCGATGGCGGTGAAATCCTTGCAGATGTCGTCGTGCTTGCCGAGGGCGTGAACGGAGTGCTCGGGACGGGTGCGGGGATAAGAGAGCTGCCGAAATCGGACAAGGTCGCACTCGCGGTCAAGGAGATGCATTTCCTGTCGCGCGAGACAATCGATGCTCGCTTCAACCTCAAAGGCGACGAGGGGCTCGTCATCGAAGCCGTCGGAACCATCTCCCGCGGAATGACCGGCATGGGCTTCATCTATTCCAACAAGGAATGCATCTCGCTCGGTATTGGCTGTCTTGTTGCCGACTTCCAGCGTACCGGCGAGACGCCATACGGCCTGCTCGAGGGCTTCAAGCGTCACCCCTCCGTCGCGCCGCTCATCGAGGGTTCGGAAGTGAAGGAATATTCCGCGCACTTGATCCCCGAAGGTGGGTACAAGGCCATCCCGCAGCTTTGTGGTGAGGGCTGGGTGGTCGTCGGGGACGCCGCCCAGCTCAACAACGCGATCCATCGCGAGGGGTCCAATCTTGCGATGACGTCGGGCCGTATCGCGGCGGAAGCGATCTGTCTTATCAAATCGCGAAATGATCCGATGACGGCGAAAAATCTTTCGCTTTACAAAAAAATGCTGAATGACTCCTTCGTAATCAAGGACCTGAAGAAGTACAAGGATATGCCGGCAGTGTTGCATGCCCACTCGCAGAACTTCTTTCTCACATATCCGCAGCTCTTCTCCAAGGCGATGCAGGATTACGTGCGCGTCGACGGCACACCAAAGCTCGAGAAAGAGAAGCTGATGCTGAACTCGTTCATCAAGGCGCGATCGTGGAGTGGACTGTTCAGCGATGCCGTCCGCATTGCCCGGGCCTGGCGCTGATCACGAAGCAAAGATAACGACGATAGACGGAGCCAGAATCAATGCCGAGCGAGCCATCCCAACGTGTCGACGACAAACTCTTCTACAACCGTTATCTTGTTGATTCCGGCCGCGCCCATATCAAGGTGCGGCCGCACACCAAGCCATCGTCGCGGCTGCTATCGATGCTGAAGGCTTGCCCAGCACGGTGCTACGAGCTCAACGATAAAGGTCATGTTGAGGTTACAGTCGACGGGTGTCTCGAGTGCGGCACCTGCCGGGTGATTTGCGAAGAAAGCGGTGACATCAAGTGGAGCTACCCACGGGGTGGTTACGGTGTGCTATTCAAGTTTGGTTGAAGCTTCAGGGGAGGGCCTGACTTTGGCAGGATGCGGCGTTCTTGCGATGCAACGAGATGCGCGGGACTCGAGATTTCACCCGGGCACATTCAATCGGGGCCCCCGGGCAGGCCCTTGCATGGTGGACAACCGCAGCTTCCCAGCTTCCCCATTATCTTCCCGAAGATAGCCAAAGCGAGCGGATCCGAAACAAGGGCGCAACGCATTCGTGAGATTAGGTGTTCCATCTCGGATCTGGTCGACGGATGATCCTGGTTTTCCCATACCTGATCGGTTTCGTTCTCCTTGGAAGGCAGGCGGGCTGCGCGCATGCAGCACACAATTTTGCACTTTCATTCGGCTGTATCGCGGGGATAAATCGTCGGCCGGAGAGCATTACGATGATTCGAGTACAAAAGAGCAGGGCAGCCGCTAACGCGCGGCGAGCAGAGGCAGGCCGTGAGAGTTCGGTTGACGACATCCAGGCCTGCATAGCCGAACTGAGAAGCTTGCCCCGCGAGAAGCTCGCGGATGCGGTGTTCATGCTCTCGATGAATGCAAGACGGCAAGGCGAGTTGATACGACAGGCGATCGAGAAGCGCGCCGAGGTCGACTTGGACTTTGATCCGCCGGCGAATGCGGATTTGGCGACCTATCTCGCCAATGATGCGGTCTCGACCTTACGCCACCACGTTGCTGACCTTCCGACCTTGCTGGACTTCTTGGTTCAGCAAGCGCCTGACGTCTGCTTCACCGTCCATCGGGAGGAGGCCGTTTCGCTGCTCGCCGCAATCATTCGCGAACAGCGGCTCGAAGGAGTCCTTGAAGGCCTCAGGCTCACCGGGCTCCTGAATGAGCCAGCGAAGGATCGTCATGCCGGGATCAGTTCGGAAGCGGATTTGAGGGGAGCTGCCGACCGCGCGTGAGTGTTCAGGGCGCTTTGAGGACAGTCCCTGCAGAGAGGTCAAAAACTGCGTCGAAAGTCGCGGCGTAGTTCCTTTGTCCTCCCTTTAATGTTTATCGCCGACGCGGAGCCGCTATGCACGCCCGGTCGCAGTCCCGGCCGCGTCAAGCTCGGGACCTTCGCCTTAGTGCGCAGGAGATCCGTAATTCTGAGCTTTCGTGTTCGGTTGCAGCACGCGCGGTGCGCTGCGTTGGCGGATCATGGAACCGTTCGCTAACAGCCAAGCAAGGGAAATCACGGCAGGACACGTCGACCAAGCAGCGGCGAGGCGGCGCCGTCTTTCCGGAGATGGCAGGCTTGCCGGGCGCAAGTTGATCCATGTTCACTTTAGCGTCCGGTTTGGCGCCACTTCCTCCCGCCATGCTCAAAGGAGTAAGATGGTCTCAAACTCTCGTGAACGTGGGAACCATGGACTCGCGGTCATGCCAATACGCCGCCTTTTGAGTTCGAGAGAGGGCCTCATTCGCCTCAGAAGAACGACGGGGTTCACCAGGGCCTGCCAAGGCCGTGGCACGGAAACAACAATCAGACCCCGCCGGGTAGAGGTTGAGCGGAAAGACGGAAGCCCAGGGGTGTTCAAGGCACCACTGGGCAAGCTAGGCAACACGCATGTCGCTTGGGATGCAGCCTACCTCCACCTTATTCGACTCTAACTTCAGGGGCCTTGACGTTCCCAGAGCTCGCAGCTTGATTCCCAGAGGCCGCCAGATGGCTGTTCAGCCAAAACGCATATACTCGCACTCAAATCTGACGGACCAAGCAGGTGTGAGCGTTTGCTCAACGCCGGCTCCGAGGGTGCCATCAAAACGATGGTAGTCGACTTGCGGCCTTTGCCGCCGGAAGGCTGCATAGGTCCCTTCTCGGACTTCGCTGCTGTTGGCGATATCGGCCGCGATTGCCTTCCAAGCCACGGCTGCTCCGACGCAGGCGCGCCGCGTCCCTCGGCGGTGCGCTGGAACGCGGCCAGCTCAATTGTCTATGCCTGGACAATTACGGTGCCGGTCTCGGCGATCGTTGCGGCGCTGACCTGGTGGGCGTCAATGCTTTCCATGTCCTCGTCAGGACACGAGCTTCAGCCCGACAATGCCGGCGACAATCAGTCCGATGCTGGCAAGGCGAAACGCGGCGGCTGGCTCCCGAAGAGGATAATGCCGAGCGCTGCGGTCCCGACCGCACCAATGCCGGTCCAGACCGCATAGGCAGTTCCAATGGGCAGCGTCTTCAGGGCAATGCCGAGCAGGATCACGCTGCCGGCCATTGCCGCGAGCGTGAGCACGGACGGAAAGAGCTTGCTCAAGCCCTCGGTGTATTTGAGGCCGATTGCCCAGCCGACCTCCAGCAGGCCCGCGACCAACAAAATGCTCCAGGCCATGGCGACCCTCCCTTCATGGCAGGGTCGTCCCCGCGGCTGATGATGAGCTGGCCGTCCTCGCCAAAGCTTGCGATTCGCTTCGATCGGGCAGGGTCAGCTTCTCTCAAACATCAGCATTGCGACGTTATTGGCTCGGCGAATTCACACGATCGACAAAGCAGAAAGCCGTCCGCTCCGTTCATGCGATCGGAAATCTCGCAAAAACTCGCCCCTTCCAAGAGATCCTTGTACGTGTCGCGGAGGAGGTTGCCCAAAACATGTCGTCGCTCGAAGTCCATGCAGCAGAAAGTAACGTCGCCGTTTGGGAGAAGAACATTGCGATATTGCCGTTCGTCAGGACACGCCAGTGCTCCGACGAGTGGCTGTCGTGCTCCAACCACCTTGAGCTCGCCGCTGCCAGCCCTGCTGCGCGGCGGACGCGAGCGGACCAGCACTTCCTCAGGAATGATGTCGACAAGTTCTGGATGAACCTCGCCCCTGACTATGAAGAGCAATGATGAAATGTCGGAATCGACAAGTTGGCGCACCAAATCGACATAGTTGCGCCTGACGAGACTACCGTCCATGTGCGTGCCGTCATCAAAAACGTGCACCAGGAAAACGCGAAACTGCAGCGCAAGCAAGCGTCGTAGATCCCGGCCGTTCATTCCGACCAGGCTTGTTAAAATCCGAATGCCATGGCCACATGCGTGGGCGTGCTCAACCATTTCGGTGCAAGCTGGATTGAGCCAAGGCTCGGAGTAGCCGGAAAAGCTGATGTCGACAGCTGCTGGTACGCGCGCCAGGCACCGCTTGAAATCTTGGAGAGAGAGATCCTTCACTTCGGATATTTCTCTCTGGCGTTCGGCAAACTTGTCCTGCGGGCAATAAGAACATCCGACGACACAGCCCGTTGTCGTAGTTATTTCCAAAACCCTGCCGCCAGTGATTGCAGAACGCAGTTCCTGTCGAGCCATCGCTTCTATATTGTCCACTTTCCGCGCTCCACTGTTTGGAAGAAAGAGATCTTGAGGGGAGGTCGATTTGAATCCCTCATGCCGGATCGCTCATGCATCATTCCCGATGTGCCGCTGGTCGTCGCTACTGCACGCTCGCAAACTCGGCCGCGACAGACGAAGACAGCACCACGGTTCTCCCCCGTTACCGCCGCCGACCAGCAGGGTCGGGCGGCTGCCGAGTGCACATGCATGGGTGGGGTGATCTAACGTCTCGTTGTTCCAAGAAGCATCACTCATGCCATTGGCGCTATTGTGTCCACAAGTCGACACGTCGGCGAAAATGTCGTCACAACTGCGCGACGGGAGGCGTAACTCTACCCGACCGATATCGTACAATGTGACGCTACGTGCGATTCAAGCTCTCTGGGAAATGAGTGACGGCAGTCAAATCTGAGGTGCTGCCGCCACCTCAAGCACCGTCATGATGATCGGGATGTAGTGGCATCGCAGGGTCGGACACGGCGGGAGGCGGTGCATTGACACCTCTCGTACGTGGTTTGTTTCTCGTGGCGAGCGTCGCTCCTTGGGCATACTTTAGCGAGACCGTGGCGGAGCGTTCCAGCGGCGCATATCTCGAAGCGGAAATTCAAGCGACGGTGCGGATTGATGCGCGCAAGCGTGCCGGCTGCAATTGTCGCCGACACAACAGGTGCGTCATCGCCCCAATGGGTCCCCGCTTCGACTGCGCGAAGTGCCGACAGCGAGTGCCCTTGGCTGCGGTCGACAGTGCAAAGTCTTGATCGCGCCTTCATGCAGCAAATCGTGAATTTCAAGGTTGAAAAGGCGAGTCAGCCTAGGCGCGAACTGGCGCGATTTGCCCGACTCGGGCCAAGTCCTCGACCTGGTCTTCCTACTGTTGCCAAAGCGAAAAGATGGTCACTATCGGCCGTGAACTGCCAGATTCAGGTTACGCACTTGAAATCGATGGCCGACTCAAGGCCGAATTTGCAACGCGAGACGGTCAAAAAGCGGCGCCCTAGAGCTCAAGAAGCGCTTCCGGTGCTTCGAGTCGGAATCTATGACGCGCAGACCGAGATTGGAGAGGACGTTGCGTGGAGGCTGGGCGGTTGGCGCGACGTCCTGACTTCTTGCTGACGAAGTGGCCTTGACATCTGTGTTGACGCCACCACGGCAACCAGGCTGGCGGTGGCACCGGTACAAGCTTCCCACCCGAAACAACCACAACGGATTGGCCCCATCTGCCGATGAGGTGCCGATACGGCCGGAAAGTCCTCTCTTCAGCAAGCTAACATACATCGTGAGCTCCGCATTCGCGAGCCCCCTCGATTTTTGCGATCGAGAGCTATGTTGCACGCATCGTCGGCACTTGCCTCGGGTGTGTTTGGCCGCAAGCCGCGGCACTATGATGGTCGGTATCAATTTCCGGTGTACTGAACACACCTAAAACGAAGGTTTCCAATCGTGCTGCGCCAAGCTCGTGTTTTGGATCGCTGTCGCTCCTGATTTTGTTCACGGTCTTCCATAGATTAGCTGTCCAGCGAATATCGCCTTTCCCTCTTTTGGAACGCTGCTGCGCCACCCTCAAGTATCCGACACACCTGCTGTCTTGTACTTTGCGCATCTGCGCAATCTTCCAATGCGCCCGCGGCGTACGAGAATGAAGGTAAACCGCCGTTCTCTTTTACGCATTGGGCGACGATTACTTGCTCGGCGTCCGTATTGACGACTAGATTCGGGTTGTGCGTGATGAGAAGGATTTGACGCCGGAGCTTGGCTCTTCGAAAATAGCTTGCCAAGAGGCTGTAGATGGATTCGTTGTCGAGGTTTTCTTCCGGCTGATCGATCAGAAGCGGTCGGGTGTTCTTCTGGTCCATAGCAAGGTACAAGATAAGCAGAACGATACCCTTCGTGCCCGGCGAGAGATTCTCTAGGGGCGTGCCATTATAGCTTAATCCGTACGTGAGGCTGATGTGATCCGTGGAGTAGAGCCAATCGAAAAATTCAACGACGGTTTGACTCGGCTTAAGGTAGTCGCCCACCGTGGCACCAGCTTCACCATACGGCGCGAGAAATTTGTTCAATCCATCCTCTAGATCAGAATGGCTGCCCGATCTCCAGGCCGGCACCAAATGCTCGGAAGCAGCTGCGATCATGTCGTCCAGGGCGGGATAGGGCAATCTTTTTCTCTGATTGAAGAGCCGAGCTCCCTTCTCGATCCAGCCATCTAGATCGACACTTAGCCGTATTGCGAAGTCTAGATGTCTCTCCTGCTGCTCTCCCAAGCTCAAGTGCTCCTGAAGCGGCTGGTAGAGCTGAGCAAGAATTGCCCGCTCTTTTTCCAAAGTATCGAAATAAGAGTAGTAAGTTGATCGTCGTTGCGATCGGAGCGATGCCAATTGTTCGCTCTCTGCTCCTTCAATCGTATCGATTTCGTTTCGCACGCGGCGTAAGTCGCTATCCAATGCCGCTATTCGGTTCTGCAACTCGATGATGCGTTTGCGTTTTGCCTCATCAGCGGTTGTAAGCGCGCTAAGTTGCTCCACTCGCGCTTGGTGGAAATAGAGCGTTCCGGCTATCGGATTAACTGGATCACCTTCCAGTCGGCCAATCTCTGCCAGCAATTCGGCATTTCGCCGACTGATGGGCCCGGTGGTGTCACTTGAAAAACAAGGCTTGAAAGCACTCCACTGATCTTCGGGTATGCCTAGAGCTTTAAGTTCTGGAGTTATCCTGTTCCAGAACCGATCCATGTCGCTCTGGAATGCTGTGATCTTTCCTTGTAGCTGATCGAGTCTCACAACTTTCTCTCGCTCGGTCCCAACCAGGTCGATAAGCGTGGCCGAGGCATCTCGTTCAGTCTGCAGTTCAGTTGCGATTCTCGCCTCCTCGTCGGAGGCGGTAGGAGGAATTTGCAACACTACTCCTTCGCGCTCCTTCAGCAGGGAAGCTTCCTTGGCTTGACGCTCTGGAATACTCAGTCGCCGACTGTAAAGGTCACTGATCTGGCGGTGGAGACGGCGCAACTCTTCCTGCAGCCTTCGCTGTTCAGCAACAATTCCGGCTGTGCGCTTTTCTCGCAAGTCATGAAAATTCGATGCATTCAAGGTCTCGGTAGGACTCAGGTAGGAAAAAATAACAGCTTCAATCTCCCTGGTAAGCTCTCCACTCGCTGCATGATCAGCACACAATCGCTCAACGAATTTTTGAGAGAGATATCGCACCTCGTTTTTGTCGGATGCTGCGCCTTTGGCCGAGACATTGACTATGGCCTCGCGTCCATCTCCCCAGACAAGCCCAATTGACATCCCCTTGATGTGTTGACGGGCCCGATCGATAAAGGAGTCTCTATCTCCGTCTTGCCAACTACCGGCCGCGTACGCAATGAGATCATTGATCGCGGACTTTCCCATGCCCTTTTGCCCAATCACGGCAACCAGTCCAGGATTGAAGGGATAACTTACCGTACCGAACCAGTCAGTGCCGGAAAGCTTTACTGCCGCAAGGGTGCGAGACTTGTCATGTAGGGTGGGCGGTTCTTCTCCGATCCACACGCGGTCTTCAGGCTCGAAGATGACTTGGCGGAGCCCTTCAAATGTGAGGTCGGCCTTTATCCAGCAAAATCGATTCTTGTCCGGCTTGAACAGTTTGTCTAAGGCGTGAGCGTCCGATCCATGGATGCACGGCTTGGGACTGCCATAAACGCCGACAGCTTGCCCTTCGTAGGTCTTTCCGAGCCAGTAATCTCTGTTGGCAGGATTGCCGGAGAGAATTACGTCGGAGAACCGGTAAAGTTCCTCCCTAAATGCTTTGAATCCGTTGTCGTGCTGAATGCCGCTCGCGCCGTCGTTGCTACCATCTGCTATTGCAACTATCGCATTTCGCCGCAGCCAACCTTCATCTTTGTACCACGCTCTGAATCCTTCGAACTCAACCTTGAATTGGTTAACTCCTTCTCGGAGTGCTGCCGCATCGCTGGATATTTCCGGTTTGACTGTTTTCCCGAGGGCAATCAGCTGAGCATGTTGGCACGAATAGGTCCGGTCGTTGTACTCAATCGAGAGCCGCCCCAGAGCATTGTCAATTTTCGTTTTCATGGTTTGGATCGTCGGGCGATATCAACAGATGTATGTTGATTGCCCTGCCGTCGCGCGTCTTCGGAGTAATCCGAAACTCAACATTTGGAAACATCATGCTGATGTTTGCAAGCCGCCCCTCTAGCTTGAATTTGCGCATGCGACGATAGTTGGCGATGCTCATGCAGTCGGTTATTCCGAGCACATGAACGTCGCGCTGTGTCTCAAGCGCTGCTAGGTAGGGGGCCCAACCTCCGACAAAATTGCAGCCAGAATGCTGCCCGGGGTGTGAATGTGAGGATCCCATCTTCTCCAAATAGAACCGATTTCGAAATTCAAATTGATACCCCCAGCAATATGGGGCGCGGCTCCGGTACCGTGCCGGAGTGATGTTTGCTCGACGCCCCGGAAATAGATTAGCAGCGAGGCGTGCAACTGCAAGCGGAAGTCTGAATAGACCAATGGCTCAGAAGCCGACCCGCTCACTCATGTTTGCGGCGCTCAATGATCAGCTAGCCTGGCGCTCTGCTTCGGCCGACCCCTCCAATAGCGGCATATCGAGGCTCGGGATCTCCGGCATCGACTTGCCGGCGATGGCCTGTAGGTCACCAACCATCCCTACTGTAGATTCGACTACAGAAAGGATCTGGGTCTCGCGCTTGGCCCACTGGCGGCCCATGAACTTGCGTTCCCTGTCCAGGTCTTCTCGCATGTCATTGAACTTCTCGACAACAGCTTCCACCCGCTGCCGGAATTTGATGCCGGTCAGATATTGATAAACCTGCTCCATCTTGGTCTGCTGCCCCTGCTGTGCCATTCGTGACCCGCTGACCTCGATGAGGGTCTGACGAAGGGCGACAGCTACGGGCAGGGCGTAGCGCGGATGCGCCACCCAGACTCCATCAACCAAGTCAAAGTGTTCGATATGTCTTGGAAGCGCCTGGGAGATGATTAGAGCAACATCAGCCGCACAGCGTCGCTGGTCGTCTCGCAGCTTCCCCAGCCAGCCGTCGCTCCATGCTTTCGTGCGTTTGGATTCCCACAGTATTGTGCCGGCGGGTTGGCCGACCGAACCGTTGACCTGTTGGACGACATCGGCCCCGAGCTCACCCTTGCCAACAGGTTCGATAAGATCAGTCGGGAAACGTCCGCGCAACAACGCCTCAAGTTCGAGCTCGAGCACCTCGCCTTGGGATTGTTGAGAACCCTGCTCGGCCTTGCGTTTCAGTTCCTCGATAGTCCGCGCCATGGATTCGATCGTCTGATCCTTTTCCAAGACACGCAACCTGGCGGCCTCATCAGCGTCCAGACGGGCCTTGGCTTGGATGTGCGAGATCGAGGCCTGAACGCGCTTCTCGATCGTAAGATCGAGTTCGCGCTTTTCTTCGTCGAGCGCACGTTGCTTTCGCATCAACTCAGCTTGGGCCTGTTGCGCCTCGGCGAGTTTAGCATTGTTTGCCAGTAGGCTTTGGCGAAGTTCGCTGGCTTCCGCTTCCTTAGCGTGCAATTCCGCAGCGGCCGCCTCGCGAGCCTTCTTAGCTTCCGCCGCGACGAGCACGTTTCGCTCCGCGGAAAGCCGTTTCGCTACCTGGCCCTCTAAGTCCTCGCGCGCCCTCGCGAGCTGCTCGCGTTCCTCGCACAGTGCTTCGACCCTGCGAGCGACCTCCGCATCTTTGCTCGCCAGCTGCTCCTGGAACCGCTGGCGCGTTTCTTCAAGCAGGGGAGCTGCGAGCGACTCCGTCAGCCTGATCTCATTCCTGCAATGCGGACATTGCAGGGTAGGCTCATGCGCGACGCCGGTGAAAGTTGCTGCGAAGTTCATGACCTCTCCAGGTTCGTGCTGGCACCGGGCTGCAGCAGCCAAGCTTGCGATGCAGATTTACTGCAATTTCCATACTCCGGTCGAACTCTGGTTAAGACTCAGGCGATTTTTCCACTAGAACTGGTGGAGTTGCGAGCGCGAGTTTCGCCAGATTGTCGTCGAGAATCGTCATCTCCCGCGTGTCACCGAACTCCTGCGCGAGCGGCGCTCAGTGTCCGAACGGGCGATTCGCCGGCAGCTACTCGAACGGGGCTAGTAGCCGTCCTCTTCGTACCATTCGCTGCCCGTGCAGCCCGACACGCTTAAGCTCTCCACTTGCAGCGCCAGCTCTCTGTGATTGTTGATAAGCAATAGAACATATCAAGAACAAAATGTCGAGTCTTAAATCGCTTGGTGCAGCCCACGCGCGCATCGTATCGGCCGTTGCCAGCTGGTGCAGCAGGACTCAAAAGCGGCTTCGATTTGCTCATGGCCAAAGCACGAGCCGCTGGGCTAAAAATTGCGCGCGGACGACGAATTCTCGACACTTCGGCTCGCCGGCCGCCAAGTGAGGTGAGAAGTAGGCAGGCCGTGATTGAGTTGCGGAGTTCTCGCCATTCAGTCTGCACTGAAAATCTTCAGACCTACGCGGCAAGTCCGGAGTACCTGCGTTCTGATCGGCGCTCAGCCACGGCAAGTATCGGCACGTGAAGACAAGCGTATTGGCAGAGGCGGGCGAGCGGCGATGGCGCATGATTCACCTGCTCTGCTGTTGCCTGCAACGCGAGCAGATGCGCTGCAGGCCAGGATGAGCGAGGTGGCAGCGGCGGATGGCTCGGTCGGCGCAGGATCAGGCGGATCCGGCCCCACGCCGTCGTTTCTGTTGCGGGACGCAGGCCGCTTTTGCCTTCAGCTGCGCGATCTTGCCGATCATATCCTCTATCCGCTTCTGAAGGTCTCGAATCTGCTCCCGGTCCTCGCGTCGATTGCGCTCGAAGCCGTCGATGGTGCGTTGTGCAGCGCGAAGCTCGGCCCCGGCGTTGCGCAGCGCCGATTGAAGGGTACCAAGCCTCCGGACAAGATCGTCCCTCTCAATCGTCAGCTGCTTCAGGGCAGTGTCCTTCTCTTTCCGCTCGCTTTCGGAGAGGGCGGTTCTCTCCGAGCCGGCAAGCGCGCCATTCTCCAGCGCCTCAACGCGATTCCGAAGGCTCCCGTTCTCATCCCCCATCGTACTGGTTGATGTCGTGTGGCCGCCCAATATTTGGCGAGAACAGTTAAGATTTGCCGGGAGGCTTCGGTCGTCAGGTGCTGCAGCTCACGTTTCAATTCAAATGGGAGAGATCGGCGGCGCGGGTTGGCTCGGGACGCGCGCCCGAGGCATTCCGGCAATGATGGCCTTTATTCGATTGACGTTTCCGCCTCCCAATCGCATCCGGCCCCGCATCGGATTGATTTCTTCTCCCTCTTCAATGCTTGCGCGGCTGCCACAATTTCCGAATCGGTGTATTTCTGCGGACGAGACAAGGGGTTTGTCATGTTTGTGCTAACTTATTTATATGGACTCCAGCTCGATGAAAGGCCCGAATGAGCTTTCTTGATGTCATTCCCCACACGTTGTTTCGCCTGCTCTCGTCTCCGGCGCATGTCCGGAACGTCGCAATATTGGAAGCCATTTTTGAACAGTTCTTCGATGATTTTGCTTTTGCCCCGAAGAAATCTGAAGTGCTGCAAGTCATTCGGCAGGTGCTTGAGAATCCCGATTTCCGGAGTGTCTCCGATGACGATGAGACAAGTCCAACTCCGGAAACCGCCGATTACGTCATCTATGGGCGATTGCGTGACGATGGCTGGATCATGGAAGTCGCGAACCGGAAGGCCTCCGAGGTCTACATGCCCCGTGAGGCCCACGCTCTGCTTTCCTCGCTAATCACGCTCAAGGAAGAGCTAAAGGTCGATATCTCGGCCGAGGCGAGCCTGATCGACAGCGGCATCATCGCGGCCTACCAGGACCCCGTCGGCAAGGTCATGAACATTGCGAGCGCGCGCCGGCAAGCGGTACAGCTGCGGCGTTCGATCGACGGTGTTCTGACATCACTCCACCGGATCGAAGAAGACTTGATGCGGTCCGAAGGCCTTGCAGACCTGTTGGCCAGATTCATGGAGCGTTTTGTCGAGAAGATACTGCTGGATAACTATCGCGCGCTCAAGGCATCTGCGTACAACCCGATGCGCTTCCAGCGCAGCATCCAGACGAATACCGACCGATTCATCCATGACGAGGGCCAGGTGGCGCGTGCCGCCGTTGCGCTTGCGGATCAGGGATTGGTCGCCGACATTGCTACGGCCGAGTCCCAGATCATCCAGGATCTCATGCGTATCCGCGCTGTGTTTGCTGGCCTCGGGGAAAAGCTCGACGTCATCGACCGCTTTTCGCACCGGCTCGAGCGGCGGATTGCGACGACCGTGCGGTACCAGGAGACGGCTCGAAACGTCCGCGAGGAGCGGCTGCGGGATGCGATCCGCCTCGCGTTCACCCATTGGAGCGCCGGCAATGCGGAATGTGTAACGCCGCTCGTTGAAATCCCGGTCCCGTACTCGACAGCGACCCTGGCTCTAGCGAAGAAAGCGCGCGAGCCGGTCGAGCCGCAGACGCGTGAGCCAAGAATGGTTGATCCGGCCGATGTCAAGCGCGAGCAGATGATCGATGGTTATGTCGCTGCCATGGACGTTACGCCACGTGCGGTCGCCGAACGTATGCGGATGCTGGTGCCCGATGACGGCGGCTTCTACGATCTTGACCGGTTCGAGCCCGAATCCGCGCGCGATATCGCCATCCTTTACGAGGCTCGGGCCGGCGCGCTCGCTTCGAACCCCGAATTCGAAGTGCGAACGAGCGCGTCTCGGACTGTGAACCGGTTTATTTCTGGACCCGGCGTGCTGGTGCGCCGCAGACAGGGCAAAGCATGACCTACTTCTCGCGTTGGGCAACACGGCAAGCCGCCCAGGATCCTAATTTCAGCGCCGAGCAGCTGACAGAGACCGCAAACCGCCTCCTGCATCGGCAGTTCGTCGCCCGCGGCGATTTCGGCGGAGCTACTCATTTCGACCGCATCGCGAGCAACATCGATTACTTCAAAGATTTGTTCGCGAGCTTCGGCTTCAGGTTTGTCTTCAACGATACCTGGGGTTATGCAGGATTTGTCAGCCCTGTTGCCTATAGCAATGCGCGGGTGCCGACCCAGGAAACCATCGTCCTTCTTTGCCTTCGTATGCTCTACAACGAGGGTGCCGAGAAGGGCTATTTCGTCGATTCGAGCGCGCAGATCCTCGTCGAGGAAGAGGAGATCCAGACCGTCTTCTCCTCCATGGGCTCCCGCAGCCTCAAGCCTGGGGAATTGCGAGCGATTCTGACAACGTTCAAGCGCAAGGGCTTGGTCACCTTCGACCAAAATCATTCGCTGCAGGTGTCAGCCGACATACTCATTCGCCCAACCATCACCGAGGTGGTGGATGGTTCATTCCTCGCCCGTATCGAGGTTTGGGCGGGTCAGCCGGTGCGCGCCACTGACACGGTGGATGGCGAAAATGATGCCGCAGATGACGACTCTGAGGTTATGCCGGAGAACTCGCCATCATGATTCCGGCTTTCGTGCTGCGCAATATCGCCGCCGTCAACTTCTATCTCTACGCCCAGGACTTTCCTATCTCCGGGGGCGGCAATGCGGTCTTCCTCGGTGGGAATGGGTCCGGCAAATCGGTTCTGCTCGACGCGATCCAGATCGTCATGACAGGCATGAACCGGCGTTACCTCGACCTCAACAGCCGCGTTTCCGAAGGTGGGCGCAGCACCAGAACCGTGCGCGAAGCCTGTCTCGGTCTCCTCGACGACGGAGCAGGCTATGAGCGCGACGCCTGCTTGACGTACATCGCTCTCGGTTTCGAGGCGATCGACGGATCGCGCCGCTGCACGGCGGGAGTCTGTCTCGAGGCGAAAGCCTCCCTCAGTGAGGAGAACGTCCTCGGCCTCTTCATTGTCGAGGGCGAGATCCTTGGCTTCGCCGACTTCGTGCATCCGAAACCCAAGGGCTTCGAGGAGAAGGCGTGGGCAACCTTTCTGGATGAGCAGCGCCGCAAGGGCCGCAACGTTCAGACCTTCCAGCGGCAGAAAAACCAGGCCTTCTTGCGAGAACTGTACGCGATCATCAACGGCAACGCCCGCGGCACGCAGCTTGATCCCGATCGTGCGCGCGCCGCGTTGCGCCAGGCGCTGTCGTTTGACATCGGACAAATCACCAGCGTCACCGATTTTGTCAAGCGCTTCCTGCTCGACGACCTTCCGATCGAGATCGAGACCTTTCAAGCGCGTTACAATACCTGGCGCGACATGCAAAAGACCATCGAGCGCGTCGAAACGGAGATCAAGACGGTCGAGACGATCCGGTCGGCATGCCAGCGGGTCATGGAAGATCAGTTCAACACGCGGATGTGGAACTACGCTGCTCAGCGCGCGGAGTACGATCGATACGGCGCCTTCATCGCCAAACAGCGTCAAGAGATCGACGAGATGCAGGAGCAGCTCGACAGCACAAAATCTTATCAGCAGACGCTGGGCGAGGCGATCGAGCAGATCCGGCGCCGGGTGGACGCTATCAAGGACCAGATCGACGGAACGCCAGCGTATAAGCAGATCGAACGGGCGCAGGCTGAGAAGAACAGTCAGGATTCGATCCGCAGGGCAGGGACCGTCGAGGCCAAGCCGATCTTCGATGCCCTCAGCGCCTTGCGCGAGGCCGCAACGAGCCCCGCATTTCCGGTTGATTTTACCGGTGTCGCCGATTTTGTCTCGCGCCTGACGCCGGGCCTGCTTGGCGATTACGATGCCACCTGGCCTAAATCCCCCAAGCAAATCGCGGCCCTCGTGACAGCCGTGCCGCGCCTGTCCGACGCGCGGTTTCGGCTCGACGAGCGCTATCAGAGCGCCGCTTCCGACAAGGCAAGCCTCGCCAAGGAGTTCGACGAGGGGGATCGTGTTCTGAAGAAGCTGCGATCGGGCGGTACCTACATGTCCAACGACACCCAGGACTTCCTGGCCGACATGGCGAAGATGCGTGTGCCGGCGCAAAGCCTTTCGGAGGTCGCCGATATTGCGCCCGCCTTTGCCGAATGGCGCGCAATCATCGAATCAATACTCGGCGACTGGGCCGATGCCCTCATCATCGAGCCGCGTTTCATGGACCAGGCCTATCGGCATTTCGACAGCCACTATAAAGCGACCAGGGCCAAGCTGATCCAGTCGGAGAATGTGTTGCCTCAGGATCATAGTGTCCGGGCCGGCACGCTGGCCGAGGCGGTCGTCACGGATAATTCATATGCCCGCGCGTTCCTCAATGTCCGGCTCGGTCGGATCATTCGGGCGCGCTCAGCCAATGATATCCGTAAGGGCGATCTGGCGGCATCGGCCGACGGCAAATACGCTCATGGCCGCGGCATCGAGTATCGTCAGCTCAAGCAAATCCCGCGGCTGGGACAATCGGTCCGCGAGCAGCAGATCGCCCAGCTCAGTGAGCAGCAACGCGAGCTGGAGACGAAGTTGCAAACCGCGCGGGACAATGAGCGTCGGTCATTCGCGGTTCTTGAGGCCGTCAAGCGCGCAGACGCTACCCTCATTGCCAATCGGGATGCGGCAACGCAGCTGCTCGAGAAAATCGAATCCGCGGATCGGGAAAGCGAGCGACAGGCGGCCCTCATTCGCGACCTCGAGGCAGAGTTACCGCAAGGGGTGATGGAGGAGAAGCGCGACACGGAGAAAATGCTGGCCCAGTACAAGAAGGAGCGGGAGGAAGAGGAGGATAAGGAGGAGAAGCTCATCGACGCTATCGGGCAGCGAAAAGGCGCTATGAACGCGAATGCTGAGGAACGCAAGAAGGCCGCTGACCGGGCCTGCGAATTGCTCCCGCCATTCGAGCGGCGCCGGAAGAGACACGACCCCGCCATCGGCCTCGAGGCGTTTGTCCGGCGCGCCCGTACAGCCTACACGCAAGAACGCGCCACACGCGGGCATCCCGCCCATGTCCGCAATCATTTTGAGGGTCTTCTCAAGGACAGGGCGCCGGCCCAGCGGGTCGCGAGGCTGAACGCCGCGATCCAGGACTATGTACAGGCGAATCCGGACCAGCATCCGGGATTCGAATGGACCCAATTTGTCGCTACTGAACAGACGACTACAATTTACGACTGGATTGACCTGCGACACCGAGAGCTCACGCAGACGATCTTGCGCAACTTCAAGCAACAGATTGACAAGGCCGTTGCCGCCCTTGTGGAAACGATGGTGCACGATTTCTTAAGCCGCCTCAGCGGCAATATTGATGCGGTCGATCGCATCAAGGACGATCTGAACCGGGCGTTGCGCGGCAGCGTCTTTATGGGAGAAGTCTATCAGATCCGCCAGGAGCGTGATCAGGACAAGGAGACCATCCGCTACCTGATCGATCGGCTTGACATCGTGGCGCCAAAGGCCACCGCGTTGATGCAGAGCAATCCGGATCCAAACGATCCGGACCAGGTGAAAATCAAAGAGTTGATCGACATGCTAACGATTGAGAATGGGGACGATGCCCAACATCGCCGTCGTATTCGTGAGCTCGCCGACTACCGAAGCTACTTTCGCTTCAGCATCGATATCTGCGACCCGGAGCAAGGCTACCGCCGAATCTCGGATCTTGAGCAACGTCGCGGCAAAGCCAGCGGAGGGCAGAAGTTTGTTCCGTTCTACATCTGCCTAGGCGTTGCGGCTGCATCAGCGTACTTCAATCACCTTGGTGGCAGTCGCGATGCGCCGCCCCAATCGGCCCTTATGCTGATGGACGAGGCGTTCGAGAAACTCGATCCGGACAATATCTACAAGGTCATCCGGTTCTACCATCAGCTCGGACTGCAGCTCATTATGGCTGCGCCAAAAACGCATCAGGCCCTCTATCAGGAGACGTTCGATACGTTGATTTCGATCATCCGGGTCGGCCGCGCGATCCAGGCGGTCCCACAACATTTCCATCAAGAGGCGCACATTCTCCTGCGCAAAGAGAATCCGATGCATCAGCCGCGAAGCTTCTTCGAAGAGCGTGTCCGCGAGGAGCGGAGGCATGCCGCGGAATAACCAATACACCGCCGAGACACTGCTGAATCGGCTGCTCGACCGCTTTGAGGCGCCAGTGGCTCGCACGCGCGAGATCACGCAGACGATCGACTACACCCTGGTCGGCGGCCCCGCCGCGCAGGACGAGTTTCATCGTGCGCTGCGGGATGCGGAACGAGCTGGTGGTGTCGCGCTCGAGCAGGATCGCCTTGGCCGCTTCACCGGAGAGTTCGCGCGGGTACGTCTTGTCGATCCCGACAAGCTTTATAGCTTCCTCGTCAGAGCGCCCGCAAGAGCGACGGCCGAGACCGCGCACCAAGTGATACTGGCCGCCATCCCGGAGATCCTGGCCGATGCCTTCTTTCGGGACATCGAACAAGAGGCGATTGCTGCCTGGCGAGGTAACAAGAGCTTCCTCGGGCTCTCGGTGGGCGAGATCGACACGTTCCTCACCATTCTCCGTCTCACCTACGGGGTCATAAATCTGTCGGGCCGCGATATCGACCATCGAACCTTTTCACGCCGAACCGTAAAGGACAGCAAAGCCCTGGAACGGATGGAAGGACGCGTCGCCCAGTTGCTCAGACGTCATGATCCGAATCTGGTCGGCGAGGAGCCGCGGGAGGTTTTGGAGGCGAGCGGTATCGTGCGTCGGGCTCACCTCCTGCAGGTCAGGGGTCCGCTCCGGCTCTCCTCCGATTCCCTGATTATCAACGGTACCGGAGACGCATTTATCGGCTTGCCTTGGCCGGCCGTTAAGCAGGCCGTGTTGGCTCACGCCGTCGACTACGTGATCACGATCGAAAATCCGACCAGCTTTTGGCGTTACAGCACGGAGATAAACGGAAACTATCTTGCCCTTCTGACCGACGGGTTTCCCGCGCGCGATGTGCTCTCGAGCATGGTCCATCTCGTTCGGCACGCTCTTCTCTTGGCGCCAACAACGCCGGTATACCATTGGGGCGATATCGACGCCGGCGGCTTGAGGATCGCCGCGCATCTCGAAGATGCCTTCGGAGCTCATGTTCGACTGCATCAAATGGAGTCAAAACTCGCATTGGCCTTCGGCTCGCCGCTGCAGTCGCAGAAAGGTCTCGATAGGCTTGCTATGCGCTCAGGCGAAATCGGACGATTGGCCTGGTGGCTTCGGAGCGAAGCGGCGAGGATGCTGGAACAGGAAGAACTCGATCCAACGGTACCAGTGTTTGCGTCGAACCGGCCTATGTCGTCATGAGCGCAATATGACCGTCACAATCAGCTCGGGGTGGTAAGCTGGAGCTCGTTTGCACCAGGGTCTGCACCTAAATAGCGCCACGTGAGTCTCTTGCCTCAGCGTTCTTGATTCGGAGGCGAGAGGATGCGCGCGGGTTTGTTTTGGTTGAATGACAGGCAATGGGCTCGTATCGAACCTCATCTGCCGACGGGACTGACGGGGCCGGATCGGGCCGACGATCGGCGCATCATCAGCGGTATTGTTCACATGCTGCAATCGGGTGCGGGATGGCGTGATTGTCCGCGCCAATACGGTCCTTACACGACGACCTACAATCGCTTCCATCGCTGGGCCAAGCGCGAACGATGGTGCGCAATCTTTCAAGCACTGGCCAAACTTGGCTAAGATGCCGTCGTGCTGTCGCTCGACTCCACTTCGATCAAAGCTCATCGGTGGGCCTGCGGCGGAAAAGGGGGGGCACAATCAGGCAATCAGCCGCTCGCGGGGAGGCCGTACGACAAAAATCCATGCGCTGAGCGATCCGCATCGTCGACCGGTCGTCCTGCATCTGACCCAGGTCAGGATGCCGACATCGCTGCCGCGCCCGATGTTCTGGCGCTCGCACCACCCATGAGCGCGCTTGTCGCAGACAAAGGGTACGACGGCGACAACCTTCGCGCCCAAATCGCTGGTCGCGGCGCCAAGCCCGTCATTCCCAATAAATCCAACCGTGTCGTCATTCATCGTTTCAACAAACGCGCCTACGGAGGCCGAAATGTCATCGAACGCTGCTTTTGCCGGCTCAAGGACTTCCGCCGCATCGCCACACGATACGACAAGCTCGCCCGGAATTTCTTAGCCGCTGTTCAGCACTCGCCGCTCTCTTCGCATATTGGCTCAATTGAGTCTGCACGCTAGTTTGCTGTAAGCGCGGCATGGACCGTGAAATCCTCGCAGCAGTTGGTGGTCACCCACCGCAAGTCTCCCAGGGCGCCGCGCGCATTGCCAAAAAGCAATTGCCTTCAACCCAGATCAAGTCCGTGGGGCAAGGTTTGGATGCGTCAGCCCCTCGATCCTTGTCCGCTTTCTGACAGCGGTGCACAAAGCTGTAAGACAAAACACAGTGCGCCGTTTGCGCATGGCGAACTGTTCAAAGCACAATCAGGCTTAATGCGCGCGAGGAACGCTGGCACGGCCCTTGCTGTATCTCGCCGTAGGGCAATAGGACCCAATTTGAGCTGAACATGAATGGCACGACAGGATCTTGGATACGGAGAAAGCACTGATGCCGAGTAAAGAACAGACCAACGCCAAACGGAGCAGCGGGCAAGCGGCCTCTTGCTCGGTGCGATACTCGAATCCAAATGGAGCAAAGTGGATGCGTAAACTCATAATCGGCGCCCTCGCGCTGTTCATTTCAAACACTTCCGCGTTCGCCGGCTCCGGGGCCATCGCATACTCCAGACCAGATGACGTGGTCGGTTTCTCGTCCGGGTTTGGATCACAACGGCACGCTAGACGGTGGGCCCTGCTCGAGTGTCGCGTCAGAGGCGGCTCGGATTGCCGAATCAAAATTTCCGAAAATAACGCTTGCGTCGCCGTTGCCATAGGCAGGGGACGTGGGCTGGGACGTGGGTGGTCGTCCCACCCATTTGGTGAATTGGAAGAGGAGCGATCGCAACAAGGCGCGGTGCGCGGATGCTATGAGACCGGCGACGAGGACTGCGAATTGCGGGCCGTGGTTTGCCACTAAGGCAGCTCAGTAAACCAAGGCCGTGAGGCAGGAGGTCAGGCGAACCCAAACTCGTAGCAGACATATTCAGCCGAAACCCCGCGACTGAAGAGAGTTCTGTGCGTCAAGTTCAGCAAAATTGATCATGGGATCCGGCCGAGCCATCCCCTCGCAGCCGCCGTCGCTCGCCTCACACAGAAGCGTAGCGGGCGAGCGACGGCGGCGCAGAGGGGGGGCGTCCATCCCTTGGTGGGCCCGATTGGCGCGGGCTCGCTGTATCAGCACCTGTACTTGCCGCGTCAGCGCCAGCTCTTCCTCGCGCAAGTCGCTCCTGCGCGAAGGGCAAATCCTTGTGGCCCTCAAGTCGTTCCGGCTGTTAGGACAGGGCAGGGATTCTAAGTTGACGCGGCAGGCGTTTTTCCACGTGTTCCGCCGCCCGGTGCAAACCCAGCCCAGCAGCAATCTCGTCTTCCCTGTCCGCGTCGCGCATGACGACTTCCAGCGCCTCGTCTGGTAAAGGGCGCTGCAGCGCCGGCCCTCATCCCAAGGGGCGCACCGGGACGAAATTACTCTTATGCCGGCTGAACAGCGTGCCGTTGAACGCGACGTGGCGAAGCTATAAAGAATGGCGGGGTCTGGAAGCTCTATGAATTCACTCGGCAGATGGACGTAATTCTGTTCTGGCTCGCTTCAAGAGACGTTGGCTGTGTGGCAGAGAGTTTCATTTTCCCGGGCCGCTAGAGAACCCGCCGGCACTGAAGCCAGTCGAGAATTGGCCAAAATCCAATCCGCGAGATTTGCGGTAGCTGCAAGGTCATTGGAATGCGCCGAACCTGTGTCGCATTATTTCTCGCCATTGTCTCGAGCGTGGCCTTGGCCGATGATTTTGTCGGAAAGGCCAGCGTGATCGACGGCGACACACTGGAAATGCATGGCGTGCGCATCCGGCTTTGGGGTATCGATGCACCGGAGAGCAGCCAGCTTTGCCGCGGCGACGACAGCTTGCAATATCGTTGCGGCGCGCAGGCCGCGAACGACCTTGACGTCTTCATTGCCCGCCGTCCCGTCAATTGTATTCCAGTCAGCCTCGACCCATATGGCCGCACCGTCGCGACCTGCTCGGTTGGTGATGCGGACCTCGGCGAATGGCTTGTGCACAACGGTCTTGCGTTGGATTGGCCTCAATATTCGAAGGGCAGATATCGCGAAGCTCAGCGCGAGGCTGAACGTGCCGGCCAAGGACTGTGGAAGGGCAGTTACGTCGCGCCGTGGCTCTATCGTGCATGCATTCGCGCGAGTGGAAAGCCGTCCGCCTGTTCGGACGATGCAAATGCCCATCCTTGATGCCAAGGCGAATCCACAACATGCGTTGGCCAATCAGCGCACTTGGGCAGGTTCCTCTGGCGCGGTTTGGGCGACTCACGATATCCATCATTCCCAATCACCTCACTGCACAATGGGAATGAAATGGTTGCTGCCACCCGTGAATTGCCGGCCTCTGGTTACGCGCTTGAAGTGGACGGCCGGTTCAAAGCCGAATTTACAACCAGAGACGGTGCCAGGGCAGGTGGCGAAGAACTGAAGAAGCGTTTTCCCATGCTTCAGATCAGGATCTATGACGCGCAGACGAGTGCGCGCGAGGAAATCCAGATCCGCTGATTCAAGTCATGGCGGAGTTGCTCGGCCTGCGCGCGTGCGGCTGCCGCCGCACCGGGCCCTCGTGAACCGAGCCGCTTTGCGTCTCGGCCGTACGGCGTCGATCCCTTGCGCAAGGGATGCGGAGCTCCTCGCCGGGGGCACTCGGAAAAGGGGCTCGCCTGCGGCGATCGCTATCACTGCCCCGTTCCCGGGTGCCGCTATTGAACCGGTCTCGTCGCTGCACTCGGACCCGCGTGCCCCTTCGGGTCGCGATGCTCACGCTCTCCGGGTGCCATTTTCCCTTGAGGCGATGCGCCTATGGCGCACGCCTGGTCGGGCCTGCGGCCCTGGGTAGCTCAACACAATTCCCATAAACTTCCGATCCGATAGAAGGCGGGCTGCGTCGCAGATTTCGCATTCTCTCAGGTAGAGGCGAGAGTCAGAGTGTCGGCCGGGTTTACCGTGACGGGTTACAGGTTGCGAGAGAGGCTCGCGGCGCCCGTCGCGGAGATCCGCGATGTCCAGACATTATCCTCGGGCGCGCGCCGGTGAGGACCGGGCAAGCCTTTATGACGACATCACCAACAAGATCATCGCCGAGCTGGAGGCTGGCCGAGTGCCGTGGGTGCAGCCTTGGGGCACGGCGGCGGCGAAGGCCGCTTTGGCCTTGCCGAAAAGTGCCGCGAGCGGCCGTCAGTATAGTGGCATAAACATTTTAATTCTCTGGGGGGCTGCCACCGAACACGGATTTACAGGGCAGAGCTGGCTTACCTTCCGTCAGGCGCTGTCGCTCGGTGGTCACGTCCGCAAGGGCGAGCGCGGCACGACCGTCGTCTATGCAGACCGCTTTGTGCCGGTCGACGAAAAGCGCCGCGCCAGCGAGAATGGTGAGGAAGCGCAGGCCATTCCGTTTCTCAAGCGCTTCACAGTCTTCAACAGTGATCAATGCGATGGCCTGCCTGCAGAGATTGCAACAACGGCGCCGCCCCCGCCGCCAGGCCTGATCGAGCCGCAGGTCGAATACCTGATCAAGGCGACCGGCATCGACTTCCGCATCGGCGGTAACCGCGCCTTCTATGCGCCGACGGAAGATTATGTGCAGGTGCCGCCACCGCAAGTCTATTTCGAACCGATCAATTGGCATCGAACGGCCTTGCACGAGCTGGCGCATAATGCCGCGATCCAGATTATGCCGCATCTGCTCGGCTGGGCCCGGTTGGCGGCATGATCGCGCCAATCCCATTCGGCATAATCTTCGTCGCTCCAACAACAAGGAGCACGAAGATCATGTCTCAATATTTGCAGACCTGCATCGAGCCGCATCTTGGCTCGTTCGCAGCGAGTTTTGCGGCGGAGAATTACAGCGCCGGAACGGTCAAGACCTACCTATCGATCCTACGGAAGGTGGGTCACGCGATGGATGTCCAGGGCATCGGTCCTTCAGCGTTGACGCTTGATATGGCCGAGCATCTGGGACGCAAGGTGCCGCGTAAGAAAACCGGCACGATATGGCCGTATAGGTTGGCCCGCCGGTTCGCGCAGCATCTCCTCGATATCGGCGTGACGCATCCAGTGCCGTTGAGCGAGGCGCAGCAAGCGCGTGCGGCCCTACTGGCGGACTTCGAGACCTATTTGGTCAAGCATCGCGGCCTTAGCCCGCGGACGATCTATCACACGCTGCGGTTCGCCAACCGGTTCCTCGATCATCGCTTTGGCGATGCGATGGTTGATCCGGGGCGGTTGCGGCCCGCCGACGTGATCAGCTTCCTTGAGCACGTAATGGCAAGTGCGCGGCGCGACAAGACGGTAGCGACGCATGTTCGTATCTTCCTGCAATATCTGTTCGGCAGCGGCGCGACAGCGACCAATCTAGCGCTGAGTCTGCCTAGAACGGCGAAACGCTGGGGAGCACGACTGCCGCGCCATCTGGTGCCCGAGGGCGTTGAGGCGGTGCTCGCCTGCGTGCGCGACAACCCGCGGCACGGGGCTCGGGACTATGCGATGCTGCTCATCATGGCCCGGCTTGGCTTGCGTGCTGCCGAGGTCATCGCGATCCGGTTGGACGACGTCGACTGGCGCGCGGGCGAACTCTTGGTTCGTGGCAAGGGCAAACTCCACGATCGCGTACCGATCAGCTCGGAGGTTGGCGATGCGCTGAGCCGCTATCTGCGCGAGGAGCGCGGCCCCACGTCCTGCCGCATGATGTTCGTTACCCATCGCGCGCCACACCGTCCGTTCAATGACAGCCAAATCGTCAACGCCGTCCTAAAGGATGCCCTGAAGGCGACCGGCCAGAAACCGGTGACGCCCTATGTGGGATCGCACCTGCTGCGTCATAGCCTTGCGGTCCAGTTGGTGAACTCGGGTGCATCGCTCGACGAGGTGGGCGACGTGCTGCGGCATCGCTCACGCACATCGACCATGATATATGCCCGTCTCGACATAGATGGGCTGCGGTCGATAGCAATGCCCTGGCCCGTAGTGGGAGGCGCGCAATGAGCCTCACCTCCCAACTCGATCGCTATCTGGCCGTGCGGCGCAGCCTCGGCTACGACCTGAGCACCAGCGAGCGCATCCTCCGCCGCTTCACGCGGTTTGCCGACCGCGAGCGTGCGACGCATATCGACACGGCGCTGTTCCTGCGCTGGCATGCTACGCTCGACGAGGCCAACGGCAGGACGCGAGCGGCGCGGCTTACCGTCGTGCGCCTCTTCGCGCAGTGGCTAAGTAGCTTCGATCTGGCGCATGAAGCCCCGCCCCGGGGATTGTTGCCGAATACCGTGATGCGCTCCCGACCGTATATCTACAGCGATGCGGAAGTCGCTTCGATCATCGCGGCCGCAATGGCACTTCCGTCGATTTGCGGATTGCGCGGGCTGACCTGCTCGACGCTGTTCGCACTCATCGCGATCACGGGCCTGCGCGTCAGCGAGGCGCTCGCGCTCGATGGAGACGACCTCGATGCCGATAATGGTGTGTTACGCGTCCGACAGGGTAAGAACGGTAAGGAGCGGCTGCTGCCGCTCGACCCCAGCGCCGTCGAGCGACTGCTAGACTATCGCGTCAAACGCGACCGGTTGATCGGTCATCCGGCGAAGCCGATGTTCGTAACTGACAAGGCGACCCGGCTCACCGACTGTGGGGCCCGCTACAACTTTGCGCAAGCATGCCAGCAGATCGGATTGCGATCCGAGCAGCAGTACCAGCGGCATGGCCGGGGACCGCGCATCCACGACCTGCGCCACACCTTCGCCGTGCGTACGATGATCAACTGGTACCGGACTGGCAAGGACCCGGCGCGCGAGATGATCCGGCTGACGACCTATCTGGGTCATAGCAACCCCTCTGGAACATATTGGTATCTGGAGGCGGTCCCGGAACTGCTCGATCTAGCGATGGGCCGCGCCACCGCGAGCGGCGGGGAGATGGCACAATGAGCACCATCGCCTTACCTGCGCTGATCCAGCGCTTCTTCACCGAGCGGCTTTGCACGCAACTGGAGGCGAGCCGACATACGGTCGCTGGCTATCGCGATACGTTCCGGCTGCTGCTCAGGTACGCGAGCACTCGCCGCAACAAGCCGCCAGTCAACCTGACGGTCGAAGATATCGACGCCGATCTGGTCGCGGACTTCCTCGCCCATACCGAGACCACGCGGGGCAATAGCGCTCGCAGCCGCAACACCCGGCTCGCGGCGATCCGATCGTTCTTCCGCTTCGTCGCGATGACCGATCCGACCTGGCTACTGCACTGCCAGCGTATCCTAGCCATGCCCAACAAGCGCTATGTGAAGCGTGCAGTTACGTTCCTCGATGCCGAAGAGATGGCGGCGTTGCTGGCGGCTCCGGATCGCACCACATGGGCGGGCCGGCGCGATCATGCTCTGCTGTTGCTCGCGGTCCAGACAGGCCTGCGAGCTTCCGAACTGGTCGGGCTCACCCGGGGCGATGTCGCGCTTGGAACCGGCGCTCACATCCGTTGCATGGGCAAGGGTCGCAAGGAGCGCGCCACCCCACTTCGCCGCGAGACAGCCAAGCTGCTGGCGACGTGGATCGGCAACGACAAAGATCAGAGCAAGCCGCTGTTCCCGTCGATCCGGGGCGAACGGCTGAGCCGTGACGCTCTTGAGCATCTGGTCCGCAAGCACTGCCTCACGGCGTCGCGCGCGTGCCCGAGCATCGGCACCAAGCGGGTCACACCGCATACGCTGCGCCACAGCACGGCGATGGACCTGCTCCATCATGGCGTCGATCCTGCGGTGATCGCGCTCTGGCTTGGTCACGAGAACGTCGAGACCACCCAGATCTACATCCACGCCGATATGCGGATGAAGGAAAAGGCGCTCGCTCTCGTCGCCGCACCACCCGCGCCGCCGGGTCGGTTCCGGCCGGACGACAAACTGCTCGCGTTCCTTGAAGGGCTCTGATTATGCCGAACAGCCGCATGGCCAACACCGGGATATCCAGCCTCCAACAGAGGCCATGCGGCATAATCTGGATCGCGGCATTATGCGCCTTATGCCGATATCGGCATAAGGGGCATGCCAGCGGCCATCCGTCACGCCTCAACCGCGACCTGTCAGGCAGCTACGGTACCAGGAAGTACGCCTTTGAGGAGTTGATTGCCGAAATCTCGTCTGCGTTCAGTTGCGCTTCTCTCGGCATTGTGCCCACGGTGCGGCACGCGGACTATATCGGCTCCTGGCTGGAGGTGCTGCGAGAGGATAATCGCGCGATCGTGCGAGCTGCTTCGCAGTCCAGCAAGGTTGCGGATTATCTCCTTGGTTTCCTGCCGGAAGGGACTGTCGACATGACGACCGAGAGAGGGGAGCAGGAGGCGGCGTGAGTTTCTCACCTGCTGCCTCGAACAGAGAGTGAGAGGGGAGCGGTGGTTTTCGCGACGGGTTGGAGGCCGAGAGAGAGGCTCCCGGCCGCCCGTCGTGGAGAATGGATATGACCAAGGCTGTCCAAAAGATCACGCTGTCCCCCTCACGTGACATTCCGTTCAACAAACTGGTCCTCAGCCAGTCCAACGTCCGCCGCGTGAAGGCGGGCGTTTCCATCGAACAGCTCGCCGAAAGCATCGCGCAGCGTACGCTGCTGCAAAGTCTCAACGTGCGGGCGGTTGTGGATGCCGAAGGCAATGAGACCGGCATGTTCGAGGTGCCGGCCGGCGGCAGGCGCTATCGCGCACTCGAGCTTCTCGTGAAGCAGAAGCGCATGGCCAAGACACTGGCGGTTCCTTGTGTCGTACGCGAGGGCGGCATCGCTGAAGATGACTCCCTTGCAGAGAATGACGAGCGGGTAGGGCTTCATCCGCTCGATCAGTTCCGAGCCTTCCAGACCTTGAGTGGCGCCGGTATGTCCGACGAGGATATCGCGGCCCGGCACTTCGTGACAGCGGCCGTCGTGAAGCAACGACTTCGGCTTGCCTCCGTGTCGCCAAAGCTCCACGACGTCTACGCCGAAGACGGCATGACCCTCGAGCAGCTCATGGCCTTCTCCGTTACCGCCGACCACGCCAGGCAGGAGCAGGTCTGGGAGATCGTCAGCCGATCCGGCTATGATGAGCCCTATCAGATCCGGCGAATGCTCACGGAAAATACCGTGCGCGCGTCCGATCGCCGCGTTCAGTTCATTGGGCTGGATGCTTACGAGCAGGCGGGTGGCGGCGTTTTGCGGGATCTGTTCGAGCACGATGACGGCGGCTGGCTGCAGGATGTGGCCTTGCTCGACCGCCTCGTGGCAGAAAAGCTCAAAGCCGAAGCCGAGGCGATTGCAGCGGAGGGGTGGAAGTGGATTTCGGTGTCCGTTGAGTTCCCCTACGGCCTCACGGATGGCCTGCGCGAAATCGAGGGCAAACCGGTCGACCTTTCCCCGGAGGAGCAGGCCACCATCGACGCGCTCAACGCCGAGCAAGCCAGGCTTGAATCCGACTATCAGGATGCCGACGAGTTGCCCGATGAGGTCGATCAGCGTCTCAGCGAAATCGAGACGGCACTGGTCGCGTTCGAAAACCGGCCGATGATTTACGATCCGGCCGAGATCGGCCGCGCCGGCGTCTTCGTCAGCATCGATTCCGAAGGGCGCCTCTCGGTGGACCGGGGCTACGTCCGGCCGGAGGATGACTTGTCGGCAGCCGAGCCCGATGTCGTGCGGGGCGCCGATACACTGTCGATTGAGGGGAAGGCGGCTGGTCCTTCCGTCCAGCGCACGGTCATCGCGTTGGCCGGCGGCGCTGCTGACGCAGAAGAAGACGACGAGGACGCGACAAAACCTTTGCCGGATCGGCTGATCACCGAGCTGACGGCGCATCGCACGCTGGCATTGCGGGATGCGCTCGCAGAAAATCCTGCCATCGCATTCCAGGCGGTGCTGCACAATTTCGTGCTGACGGCCTTTTACCGGTTCGCGTCGTCCGGAAGCTGCCTTGAGATCGGCCTTCGGACGCCGGCCTTTCCGGCTCAAGCGCCTGGCTTGAGGGAAAGCGCGTCCGCGAAGGCCGTCAAGGCGCGGCATGAATCCTGGAAAACACGGTTGCCGACGGGCGAGAACGATCTCTGGGATGCGCTCACGGCCCTCGACAGCGCCGCACAGGCATCGCTGTTCGCTCACTGTGCGTCATTTGCGGTCAACGCCGTCTTTGAGCCGGCCAACCGGTACAATCAGGGCCGCGTCTCCGCCCACGGCGTCCGCACCCGGCTCGACCAGGCTGATGTGCTGGCACGAGCGGTCGGCCTCGACATGGTTCAACTGGGTTGGGAGCCCACCGTCGACAACTATCTCGGCCGGGTCACCAAGCCTCGCATTCTGGAGGCAGTACGGGAAGGTAAGGGCGAGTCTTCCGCGCAATTGATCGACCACCTGAAGAAGGCCGACATGGCCAAGGAGGCCGAGCGTCTTCTCGATGGCTCGGGCTGGTTGCCGGAGCCGCTGCGTCTGGTCGATCCCCATGCGGCGTCAGGTGAGCAGGAGAGTGAAGCGGGCCCGCTTCCAGAATTCCTCGGCGAGGACGAGGATCAGGAGAACGCGGGCGAGAATGATCCGCAACAGCTCGACGCGGCTGAGTGACATCTAGAACGGGATGGCTCCCGCCGTCCCACCGTTGCTTGGGGATCGGTGTGCCGCGCCGGTCCCTATTTTTATGGGCGAGGAATGAGAGGGAGAGCCGGGCCGGGAAGGGTTTGAGCCGTCGGGTCTTAAGGAGAGCGCCTGATGGTTCGACCCGTTCCTGCTCTCCGAAAGAAACCCTGTCATGACCGAATCTCTCGCCGGCGGCGCTGCCGCCACACCGCTCTCGATGCGTGCCGCTGCAACTCTCACGTCCGCCGCCGTCAGGGCCGCGCGACAGCTCGTGATTGATCTCGAGCGCGGCCGTCGCATTGATGCCGCTGTCCTGCGTAGCTCCATGGAAGCTGCCTTCCGCGCTTCCGACGCCAGCGGCGTCTGGAACTGGAAGACCGCCTATGATGTCTGCGAGGCGGCAACCGTTCTGTTCCTTCGCAAGTTTGGCCCGGCTATCCGCGTCAAGGCCGGCTCGACGGCCGCGATGCTGCCGATGCTCGCGAGATTCACCAGTCTGCTGCCGACCCACACGCGGCGCTCCGGGGACAGCCAGGCCTTTCAACAATTCTCGACCCCGATCCCGCTTGGGCTTGCCGCATGTACCGCGGCCGGCATCACGCCGTCCGATCGGGTTTTGGAGCCCTCTGCGGGGACCGGCTTGCTCGCCATCTTTGCCGAGCTCGCTGGAGGCGCCTTGGTATTGAACGAGCTGGCCGAGGCCCGAGCGGCGTTGCTCGATCATCTGTTTCCCAAGGCTAGGGTCACGCGGTTCGACGCCGCCCAAATCGATGATCACCTCGATGCGGGTGTCTTACCGAGCATCGTCCTGATGAACCCGCCGTTCTCGGCATTGGCGAACGTCGATCGACGGATGGCGGACGCAGCCCTCCGGCACATCGCCTCTTCCTTGGCGCGTCTTTGCGATGGTGGGCGTCTGGTTGCCATTACCGGCGCGAGCCTTGCGCCGGACAGTCCGGCATGGCGCGATGGCTTTGTTCGCCTCCAACAGCGCGGGCGGGTGGTGTTTTCTGCCGCCATCGATGGCGCTGTTTACGCCAAGCACGGAACGCAAACTGACACACGACTGCTTGTGATCGACAAGCAGCCTGCTGCAGACCCGAAAGTCTTTCCCGCTTCACCGGGCATGGCGAGCGATGTCGCCACCTTGCTTGACTGGGTAAGCCAGCACGTGCCCGCGAGGCTGCCCGCTGCCACTCCCGTCATGGTCGAGCTCATCAGGCGCCCCACGACTTCGCGGCCAGTCAGCGCCTTTGCGCCACGGCCGTCGTCCACTTCCAAAGATGGCGCGACCGATGGCGTTGAGCTCAGCTACGAGACGGTCGGATGGACGCCTCCGGAAGGTGCTCGACTGAGCGACGCGCTTTATGAGGAATACGCACTGCAGACGATCCGTATTCCGGACGCGCATGCACATCCGACCAAGCTCGTGCAGTCCGCAGCGATGGCCTCGGTCGCGCCGCCGAAGCCGTCTTACCGGCCCCATCTGCCGGCCAATGTCTTGGCCGATGGGATCCTGTCCGACGCCCAGGTTGAGAGCGTTATCTATGCCGGCGAGGCGCATTCCGAGTTTCTTGCGGGCTCTTGGACGCTGGATGCGACCTTTGACGTTGTGGCGGCTGCACGCGACGATGCAGAAGATGCTGTCCGCTTTAGGCGCGGCTGGTTCTTGGGCGACGGCACCGGCGCGGGCAAGGGTCGGCAGGTCGCCGGCATCCTGCTCGATAACTGGCTCAAGGGCCGCCGCCGAGCGGTCTGGATCAGCAAATCCGACAAGCTGATCGAAGATGCGCAGCGCGACCGGTCCGCGCTCGGCATGGAGCGGTTGCTCGTGACGCCGCTGTCACGTTTCCGGCAGGGCACCCCGATCAGGCTTTCGGAAGGTGTCCTATTTACCACCTACGCCACGCTGCGCACCGACGAGCGTGGCGAGAAGCTTTCGCGCGTGCGGCAGATCGTTGAATGGTTGGGCTCCGACTTCGACGGAGTGATCGTCTTCGACGAGAGCCACGCGATGCAGAACGCGGCAGGCCAGAAGGGCGAGCGCGGCGACCTCAAGGCGATTGCTTGCAATCGTCCGGGGGCGGCCTCCCAGCAGGGGCGTGCGGGTCTAAGGCTCCAGCACGCTTTGCCGAATGCCCGCGTCGTCTATGTCTCCGCGACCGGTGCCACGACGGTCCACAATCTCGCCTACGCCCAGCGGTTGGGCCTGTGGGGAGGCGCCGATTTCCCGTTCGCCACCCGCTCCGAGTTCGTCGAGGCGATCGAGGAGGGCGGCGTCGCGGCCATGGAGGTGCTGGCGCGTGACCTCAAGGCGCTCGGTCTCTACGCGGCGAGGTCTCTGTCTTATGAAGGCGTCGCGTACGAGCTCGTCGAGCACCAGCTCACGCCCGAGCAGGTTCGGATCTATGACGCCTACGCTGGCGCGTTCAGCGTCATCCATAATAATCTCGACACCGCAATGCGGGCCGCCAACATCACCGGCGCGACCGGCACGCTGAACGGCCAGGCCAAATCGGCCGCGCGATCTGCTTTCGAGAGCGCCAAGCAGCGCTTCTTTGGCCATCTCCTGACCTCGATGAAGACGCCATCGCTGATCCGATCGATCGAGCGCGACCTTGAGGCCGGCCACGCCGCTGTCATCCAGATCGTGTCGACGGGCGAAGCGCTGATGGAGCGCAGGCTCGCCGAGATTCCAACGGAGGACTGGGGCGACGTCCAGGTCGACATCACCCCGCGCGAGTATGTCCTCGACTATCTCGCCCATTCCTTTCCGGTCCAGCTCTACGAGCCCTTCACCGATCAGGAAGGCAATCTCTGCTCCCGGCCTGTCTATCGCGACGGCCAACCAGTCGAGAGCCGGGAAGCCGTCGCTCGCCGCGACCGCCTCATCGACAAGCTTGCGTCGCTGCCGCCGGTATCGGGAGCGCTGGACCAGGTCGTCCAGCGCTTCGGCACCGACATGGTCGCCGAGGTGACCGGCCGTTCGCGCCGCATCGTTCCCAAGGGAGACCGGCTGGTCGTCGAAAAGCGCGCCGGTTCGGCAAACCTCGCCGAGACGGCGGCCTTCATGGATGACGTCAAGCGCATCCTCGTGTTCTCCGACGCGGGCGGCACGGGGAGGAGCTACCATGCCGAGCTGTCGGCCCGGAATCGCCGCTTGCGGGTCCATTACCTGCTCGAGCCCGGCTGGAAGGCCGACGCCGCGATCCAGGGCCTCGGCCGCACCAACCGCACCAACCAGGCGCAGCCGCCGCTGTTTCGGCCCATTGGCACCGATGTGAAGGCCGAAAAGCGCTTTCTCAGCACCATTGCCCGCCGGCTCGACACGTTGGGAGCGATCACGCGCGGCCAGCGTCAGACCGGAGGGCAGGGTCTGTTCCGGCCCGAGGACAATCTCGAAAGCCAGTACGGCCGCGACGCTTTGCGCCAACTCTACACGTTGCTGGCGCGCGGCAAAGTCGAGGGCTGCTCGCTCGAGAGATTTGAGGATGCGACCGGCCTGAAGCTGACGGATGCTAATGGGCTCAGGGATGACCTGCCGCCGATCACGACTTTCCTGAACAGATTGCTGGCACTCACGATCGAGCTTCAGAACATCCTGTTCACCGTCTTCGAGCAGCTATTGACGGCTCGGATCGAAGGCGCAGTTGCCTCGGGCACCTATGACCTCGGGCTGGAAACACTCCGCGTCGAGAGCTTTGTCGTCACCGACCGGCGCACGATTTACGTTCATCCCGGCACTGGCGCCGAAACCCGGCTGCTCACGATCTCCCAGCGCCAGCGCAATCATCCTGTGAGCCTGGATGATGCTCTTGGTCGTCTTTCCGATGTTCGTGCCGTCCTGCTGATCAACGAACGCTCGGGACGGGCCGCCGTGCAGGTTCCGGCAGCGAGCGTCATGCTCGACGACGGCGAGATCGAGCGGCGCGTCCGCCTGATCCGGCCGATGGAGCAGCACACCGTCCCCTTGGCCGTTATGGCGGAAAGCCATTGGGTGGACGCCGACCGCGAACGCTTCGCCGCAAGCTGGCTGGCGGAGCTTGCCGAGGTACCTGAGTTCACGGAAAGCACGATCCACGTCGTGGCCGGCTTGCTGCTGCCGATCTGGAAGCGGCTGCCGAATGAGTCGACGCGCGTCTATCGGCTGCAGACCGATTCGGGCGAGCGGATCATCGGCCGCAAGGTCTCGGCGACCTGGGTTGCGAACATCCTTGCGGCGGACGCGCCGGCGTTGACGCCAGACGCTGCCTTCGCCGCGCTGATGGAGGGACGGACCGTCCTCGATCTTGCGGAGGGGCTCCAGCTTCGCCGCGTCCGGGTGATGGGTACACACCGCATCGAACTGTCGGGCTTCAACGACACGATGCGTGATCGCTTGCGGGCTTATGGCCTCTTTGGGGAGATCATCTCCTGGAAGCTGCGCATGTTCGTGCCCACGGACGCGAGCGGTGTCGCGATCCTGGCGAAGGTGCTCGACCGCTATCCAGTCGAGCGTGCCAGCGAGCGGGAGGCGGCCTGATGTCCCGCGACGCCTCTGAGCTGGCACGCCGCCTCGCGCGCGAGGCGGAGGCGGTGTGCCGGCATTATCTCTCCAATGGCAAGCGGGCGGGGCGGTACTGGGTGGTCGGCGATGTCCACAACACCCCGGGCCGCTCGCTATTTGTGCGGCTCCAGGAATCGCTGAAGGGCGCGGCGGGCAAGTGGACCGATGCCGCAACCGGCGAGCATGGTGATCTCCTCGACATCATCCGCGAAAGCTTGGCCTTGCGAGACTTTCGTGAGGTCGCCGAGGAGGCGAGGCGCTTTCTCAAGCTTCCTCGTTCTGAGCAGCAACCTGCACCGAGAGCTGTTCCCCCACTCGCACCGCCCGGATCGCACCGAGCCGCCCGTCGGCTCTTTGCGATATCCAGTCCGATCGAGGGGACGGTGGCTGAAACGTACTTGCAGCGCCGCGGCATAATCCGCATCCACCATGGTGGCAGCCTGCGCTTCCACCCACGGTGCTACTATCGGCCCGACGACCATTTGCCGACTGAAATCTGGCCGGCGATGATCGCCCGCGTCACGGATCTCGATGGTCGGATAACCGGCGTGCACCGGACCTGGCTCGACCCGGATGGCTTTGATCGTGTTCGGCTCGGCAAGGCTCCGATCGATACACCACGACGCGCGATGGGCGACCTGCTCGGCAACGCTGTTCGCTTCGGTGTGGCGGACGACGTGCTCGCTGCCGGCGAGGGTATCGAAACCATGCTTTCGCTACGCTACATGCTGCCGACTATGCCGATGGCGGCTGCGCTTTCGGCCAGTCACCTCTCGGCCATGTTGCTCCCGGCCGGCCTGCGTCGCCTCTACATCGCACGCGATGCCGATGTCGCTGGCGATACGGTGCACGCCGTTCTGACCCAGCGCGCAGCAGATGCCGGCATAGAAGCAATCGCGCTGTCGCCTCGATTGGGTGACTTCAACGAAGATCTGCAGGTCTTCGGTCTTGATGCCCTCCGAGCGGCCCTGCGGTTTCAACTCGCACCAGAGGACGTCGTCCGCCTCCTGAATTCGCCGGTGGCGGTCGCGGAATAGCTCCGGGTCTTCGATCGACGTTGATAGGCCGGCCATAGGCGAGGCCAATACCGGAAGAGGACGCGACCTCGGCCTTCTAGAGGGCGATCGGACGGCAAGCGGCCCGGGCCGGCAATGGCTGCGTCCGGCTATTTTCCGCCGCGCGCCGGCGATGAGAAGCCACATGAGCAATCCGAGAGGCGCGCTTTGCATCGCGAAGCAAAATAGCCGGCCTCCGCCATCCTCCGCTCTCGCTTCGGCCCTTTCGGGTGCTGGCCCGTTCCGCCCGCCGTCAGAGGATCGCCACGAAGGCCGCGATGGTCGCGGCCGATCCGGCAAAGGACCGCTTGCCATGACCGATCATGACGACATCGAACCGCCGCATGATTCTTCTCCGACCGACTACGTCCTCACCGAATTACAGCTCTTCGGCTATCGTCCCTTCGACGACCAGCCCGATCCGAGACCGCTACCGGAAGGCAAGGCCATCATTGGCGCTGTCGCCGATATCTTTGACGCCCTGGTTGCGACCTTAAACGACACGCGGCTCGAGCCGGACCTTGACGACCTGCTTTGGTCGACCGTCAACCTCTTCCATCGCGCCGTCGAGCGTGTCGAACGCCAACTCGATGACAACGAGCAAGCGCAGCGCAAGAGCCAACGCGAGCAGAACGGCTCGGAAGTCCGATCGGTCGAACTCGAGCGCCTGACCGCCGAAGGCATCACGCTGATCGAGCGCCGCAATTGCCTGGAACTGTTCCGCGATGAAGCCATCGAGCGATTTGAGGTCCACACCGGCTCGGCCTGGCGTCCGCGGTCGGGATCATTGGTCAATCACCGAACGCTTACCGCAGCAATGATCGACTCTCGCGACTTCATCGCCGCCAAGCGTCGTTCCGAGACTGAGGTCATGTTGCCAGCAGGACCGAAAATCGCATTCACCGGTGGCTTCGACTGCAACGACCACCGCTTGATCTGGGACCGTCTCGACAAGGTTCACGCCAAGCATCCCGAGATGGTCCTGCTCCATGGCGGCTCGCCCAAGGGTGCCGAACTGATCGCCTCCAAATGGGCGACCAATCGCAGGGTGCCACAGATCGCGTTCAAGCCTGACTGGACGAAACATGCCAAGGCAGCCCCCTTCAAGCGCAACGACGCCATGCTCGAACTCCTGCCAATCGGCGTCATGCATTTCCCGGGCACGGGAATTCAGGACAACCTGGCCGACAAGGCGAAGCGGCTCGGCATCCCCGTTTGGAGGTTCGGCGGCGCATGAGCGCCGTCGCCTCGAAGACGCCAAGGTGAAGTTGCACGCCGCAACTCCGCCTCGTTTCGTTTTTACATCCAAAACTGCGCCGTGGTGGTGGTGGAAGGCGCGATTCATAAATCCATGCACATGGAGCCACCACCATGCTCGCGCTTGGGCTTGTTCTCAACACACTCGGCATTGGCTTGTTCTGCTGGGCCATCTTTGCCCTCGCGGTGTATGCGCTACCGTTTTTCGTCGCACTCAGTGTAGGCATGTTGGCATTTCGTCATGGCGCGGGCGTCATCGGCGCACTGCTGATCGGAATTGCTTCTGGCACGCTGACGCTTGCCGCGGGTCAAGTCGCCGTCGCCGGTAGTCGGTCCTTGACCTTGCGCATCGCGATCGCAACCGCATTCGCCGTCCCTGCGGCAATCGCCGGCTATCATGCGGTGGTTGCCCTGTCGCAGATCGGGGTGCCTTCGCTGGCTTGGCGCGAGGCCTTTGCTTGCGTAAGTGCGGTTTGCATCGGCGGGACGGCATGGACGCGCGTGACCGTGTTTGCGGAGCTCCGCCCTTTGGAATCGGGCGGCGGGGTGGCGGGGAATATGCCTCGACCAGTTCTCACAGCCAGCACGCATGAGCGATGATGCTTCGTCGCCATCATCGGTCGAGCAAGACCGCACAGGGCGTCATGTTGAGCGAGTGTCGTCGAGCTTGAGCGAGAGGTAATCGCGGCCCTCCTAGGAGCACTTTAAGCCAGCCCTAGCAATCTGTCCGGCCCACATAGCTGCGGTGGGGCGGCGCGCCGCGTTCGATCATTCCTTCCGGGACTATATCGCCCTTTGCGGCAGATTGTTTCTCTTTCTGCGCTGAACCGTAGCAACCCCTTGTTCAGCAGAACCGAGATTCGCCAGTCTTCTCCTCAAGATTGCGGTTCAGCACGCAGACCACGTGGCCTCTTTGATGGCTTGATCTGGCCGAAGACCGGCTGCGCCTCGATCGTCTGAGCCGCAACGCCGTTGCTGCGACTTTCTTCCCCTGGGCTGCGCCCATTCCTCGCGAGGCAAGAAAGTCGCCGCAACGGCGTCCTCCGCTGCGCTCCGGCCCGCGAGCGGGTGCGTCGCCGATCGTCTTCGGCCCTAGATCGCCATCGAGGCCGCGGTGGTCGCGGGCTCGAAACACAACAGGAGAAGTGACATGGCTAACATCGGTTCTTTCAAGAAGGTCGCCAACGATTTCCAGGGCGAGATCATCACCCTGAGCCTGCAGGCCAAGGGCGTCCGCATCGTCGCCGAGACCAACCGCTCCAACGACAACGCTCCCAGCCACCGCATCTATGTGGGCCGGGCGGAGATCGGGGCAGCGTGGTCGAAGCGCTCCGAAGAGGGACGCGACTACCTCTCGCTCAAGCTCGACGACCCCTCGTTCAACGCGCCGATCTACGCAAACCTGTTCGATGAGGAAGGCGGCGAAGGCTACACCTTGCTCTGGTCGCGGCCCCGCAAGAACGGCGAGTAAGAATCTCTCCACGAAGCCCCGCCCGATCCCTCGAGCGGGGCTTCCTAAACTCCGACCCAGTCCGCGCATCGGCCGACAGGCCGTTGCGCCATTGTGCTAGGTTTGATTCATGCGCAGCTGACGAGCAACTACATTTGATGAGAGGCCGGCGCGTCATCTTTAGGGCGCGATTTGCGAAGGTACCGGTCTCGTTTGGCCGAATTTGAGGCCCGATTACTTGCGCCTCGCAGGCTTCGATCGCTCATTTCGCGCCTCTTCGTCCGGGAGGACGAGATCAACGTGGCTGATGCCCAACGTGCTGGCGAGTTCAAACAAGGTTACAACGGTTGGATTGCGGCGCCCACGTTCCAGGTCACTGATATACTGTTGGGTGAAACCGGACACTTCGGCGAATTTCTCCTGCGTGAAGCGCTTCTGCTTCCGCAGTCTTGCGAAATTTCGACCGACCAACTTGCGCATGTCCATTAGCGCAAATTGCGTCTTTACATACTATGAGGTTTATCTCCTATAGTATGTATTCATCGGTCCTCGCTGGCCGGCCGGCCCGAAATGGGGCTAAAATTGGGAACGCTTAAACAATTTCGGCCGTTCAGAGAGGTTAGAATCTTCGCTGTTTGCTGGGATGGTCATGACGAAGCCGCAGCTAGATCCTGACGTCGCGGATGTTGCACCGATTGAGCCGGTGCTGACGACCTATGACGAGCAGCATCTGGTAACGTATTGGCGACTTCTTGATGCCGAGACTGACGGCGCCGATTGGAAAGAAGTGGCTCGGATCGTGTTGCACATCGATCCGGATCGCGAACCGGCTCGCGCCCGCAATGCGTTTGATAGTCATCTGGCCCGTGCAAAATGGATGGCAGACCACGGCTACCGTGACTTGCTTCGCGGCGGCGCGCCAAAATAGTAAAATCTGTCATGAAGAATTCGTACTCGAGAACAGATTTCCCCGCTGACGAGTGATCGCCTGCGTGCATCACGCAATGCATAATTGGTGACTTCCCCAACAATCCCAAGCTTCATAGACATTGCGCCGCAATCGACTTACGGCAGGGGATCACAGCAATGTCCGAGTTCGACTGGCGCTCACCGGAGGCGTATCAGCACGCTATCAAGTCGGGCGAGATGGCGGATTTCGCCTGGGAGTCACTGCGGCGCAGCCCCAACTATCGAGCCTCCTATCGTGAAAATCGATCGCAGATGACTTCCGAATTCCGAAGGAGATGGGGCGTCTGCTTTCGCTCATGACCCTCAGGGGTCCTTTTACCAACAGACAATCTTCTGGGCACCTGAGGCGTTGCCGACGGTGGTGCCGCTCGTTCAGAGCACGTCCGGCTCAAAAGCGGTCGGCGCGAGGCTACGGCTTACCGACCTTTCATCGGGCACCATCAGACAGGCATCTGACGGCTGGCATGCCGTATTGCGCATTCAAGGGGCACAACATCATCTCTGGCTGAAAGAGGCGCCGCAGTTTGGTGTCTCTTATGCGGCCGAACTGCCGCTCGATGCGGACTTTGAGATCCGCGCCCATGCCTCACATCGGCTCTGGCGCGCAATCAAGGGCCGCCGGCCGGGACCTCCCCTTCACCAGCTTTCGGCGCAGCGGCGCGAACGACTCGTCTTGGTGCTGCGAGCGCTCGATGGACGCATGGATGGTGCGTCATATCGCGTCATCGCCGAGGTGCTGTTCGGCCGAAAACGCATCCCTGAGCGCGCTTGGAAAACCCACGAATTGCGCAGCCGGACCATCCGCCTGGTGCAGGCTGGCTGGGCTCTGATGCGCGGCGGCTATCGCGCATTGCTACGTCCCTCATCTCGCAAGGAGTAGAGCAGGGGTGCCGAAAATCATCGCTCGATCTTCGGCATCCCCCTAAGCCCTCCTACTGCGCCATCGTGACCGTCGATGCGCGGGCCGAGCCGGCCGCGCTCCAGACGACCACGGAGCCTTGCAAATGCCCGATCCAAACGCCGGCCTGCCGCCGCGATACCTGCGCACGCCCGAAGCGGCGCGCTTTCTCGGACTCTCCGGCCGAACCCTGGAAAAGCACCGCACTTATGGGACAGGCCCCACCTACCGCAAGCTCGGCGGTCGCGTTGTGTATGCTCTCGAGGACCTGAAGGCGTGGGTTGACCGCGGCGCCAAAACGTCCACCAGCGATCCCGGCACAGGCACGGTCCTGCCCGCGAAACGGCACACACCCATTCCGTATGCCGGCAAGGAGCGGCGCTGACCCATGCCGGACAGCAACCCCACGGCAAGCGGGAGGCGGCGATCAGAGCGCGACCAACTCGATCTGTTTCGTGCGCTTCCTGGCGATCTGGCGCCACGGGACGCACAAGACCTGATGGCTTATCCATTCTTTTCGCTCGCAAAGTCGAAGCGGATTGTTCCCATCGATTTCCGCGCAGGCACCATCACCATTCGTGTCGAAGCCGTGCCGGAACATGGCATGGCGACGATCTGGGACGCGGACGTTCTGATCTGGGTTGCCTCGCAGATTGTCGAAGCCCGTGATGCCGGCCTCAAAACGTCCCGGCTGATGGCAGCGACCCCTTACGAGATCCTGACCTTCGTCGGCCGCGGCACCAGCGTGCGCGACTATGACCGCCTGAAGGCTGCGCTCGACCGGCTGCAATCGACCACTGTGATGACATCGATCCGGCAGCCGAGCGAACGCCGGCGGCATCGCTTCTCCTGGATCAACGAATGGAAAGAGACAGCCGATCTGCACGGGCATGCCCGTGGAATTGAGCTGATCCTGCCCGATTGGTTCTACACGGGCGTTCTTGATGAAGCGCTCGTGCTGACGATTGACCGCGCCTATTTCGATCTGACCGGTGGATTGGAGCGCTGGCCCTATCGGCTCGTCCGCAAGCACGGCGGCCGTCAGAATGGCGGTTGGAGCGTCGATCTCGTGCACTTGCATGCCAAGTCCGGGAGCCTGTCGCCGCTTAAACACTTTGCCTACGACCTGCGTCAGATTGTCCGTCGTCAGGCATTGCCGGGCTATAGGCTCATCATCACGCATGATCCGAACGGCGAAGAGCGATTGAATTTCGCACCAGTACCAATCGGCCCGTTGAGCAAGCGACTGCGCAAGCGTGGCCTCGTCCTTCCTGCTGGGGATAAGCTGTGAATTCGCTCGTGCTATCAGGGACCAGAACCCTCGTGCCATCGGGGACGCGATGCTCGTGCTATCGAGGACCGGAATCGGACCTAAGGCTTTGCGGCGCCAAGACTTCCTCCTCCCGTAACTTTACTAACGTACTGACACTAACTTCTTGTTGTGAATCGGCGCGTTGTGAACAAGTCCGTCGTGCATGCAGCGAGGATGCCTCATGCGCGGATTCTCTCATGCGCAAAGCTTCTCTGCGATGCGATTCCTTTCTCCAATCTGCGCGTGCGAACGGGATCGCGCGCAAATCTTCGCGATCGTTGGGGTCGACCTCGTCGCCTGATGCGCGTCATGTCCTTTTGCGGCAGCTCGCTCGTCGAGGAGCGCTCGCTAACGTCCGTGGTTGGCACGACGGCCACCACATGCCGGAATCTGGAGCATCGGCGCTCAGGCTAACCAGCGCCAGGTTTGATGACTTCAAAGGTATGCGTGAAGCCGCCGGCAAGAAAGCTCGCGATCTCACCCACATCCCCGTCCCTTCGGGAGACGCCGCTCCGCCGTGGCGGAACGAGAAGGCGCGTGTCGAAGCGGCCGGGTTGCGGAGGCCCTTAAGCCGCCGCAGCGACCCGGCCGCGCTTACCGCCGACGCCGAAGCGGAAGGTCGTGCCATCGATCCCGATCTTGTGCAGCAGCACGGCGAGCGCGCGCGTCACCGCGGTCGCCGCGCGCTTCAGCCCCTTCTTTCTGGCCCGCCGCAGGCCTCACAGCCGCAGCTTAAGGTTCTTCGGAATGCGTGTGAGGATCGCAATCGCAGCCTCGCCCAGCATCGTCCGCGTCAGCTCATCGCTGCATTTGGAGATGCTGCCGATCGGGTCGTTCTGGCCCGACTGATAGCGCCGTGGCGTCAGCCCGAAATGGCCGCTTACGTTATTCGACTTCTTGAATCGGGCCGGATTAGCGACGGTCGCGCGAAACGTCAGCGGCACGAGCGCGCCGACACTGGGCACTGTCATCATCCGTCGTACGGCGCTGTCGCTGCGCGCCGCCGTGAGGACCATGCGGTGCAGTTTTGCCAGCTGCAGGCGCATCGCATTGCGGGCGTCCAACAGCGGCGCGACGATCGCTTCCAATTCCTTCTTCCCGGCCAAGAGATCGCGCACCCGCGCGTCAAAACGGCCGACCGAGATCTCGCCGACCTTGAGGCCGAACGGGCGCAACAGGCCGCGGATTATGTTCTCCATGCCCAGCAATTTGCCCAGCGTCGTCTTGCGCCCGACCAGCAGCGCCCGCAACGTCTGTGCGCTCTCCGACTTGACAAGAACCGCGCGGAACCAGCCGGTCCGCATTATCTGCGCAATGCCGTTGGCGCCGTGGGTCTTGTTCAGAATCGCGTTCAGCGCCGCCTTGGCGTGCCGGGTCTCTATGCAGATCATCGAGAGGCCCTTTTCGACAAGCGCCGTGAACAGCCAGGCGCTGTAGGAGAAGGCCTCAGGACCGACACGTCTCAAGTGAATGCCCCATTTCACCAGGAACAGCTCGATCGCATCCGGATCGGTATCGCGCTTCGCCTCCCTGCCGACCTTGCCATCGCCGTCCACCACGCAAATGTTCATCCTCTCCAGCGACACATCGACCCTTCCATAGAAGTCCATCATTCGCCTCCACCGCCGACCGCCGGAACGCACCGCGCGTTCCGTTCGCGGGTCGTTGCGAGGCATCTTCTCAGCAGCACGGCCGCCGAGGGGGCACCGGCCAGTACCCCGCCTAACCTGGAATCTTTTGGATACTTTGTAACGAATTGGAGCCACTCGGCTGCGATCCTCGGCAGCAGCAACGAGCGCTGCATCGCTTCGACAACGCCGATCATCGACGCTTCATCACGACCATTCTGCCGAAACCAAGGCTCTGACGTCGATGCGCTGGCGACAGCGCACCCGTTGGCATGTCCAAGATTCCTCTCATGACTATGGAGCGGCCAGGTGAGCGACCTCACAACCGTTGAACTCTTGTGGCTCGAGAAGCGGATCGAGAACCGAATCCGGTTCGGCAAGCCTGCATCGGAGAAGATCCTTGACCATCACAGGCGCATTCTCTCGTTTGTGCCAGGCAGCATCTTTGCGTTCGTGCGCTGGACGTCCAATGACTTCGGAACCACCCTTTCTCGCATCGACATTCTGCGCGCGATCACGCCGGGGCAGCGGTATTCGACCGTGCCTTGGGTCAGCCCCGGCGGCGAAAGCCTGCTGCGGCTCGCTGGCTGGCGAAAGGTCGAGCGCGTTCTCCAGTTGATCGAGGCCGTGGAGTCACTCGGCATCGATCCTACCGATGCAGCCTCCGAGTATTGGCATCACGTCCACAACCGGCTTTCCGTCAACGAAACGCCACGACCTTATACGCGTGCGCGCCACCAGGCATGGCTCCGCCGCTGCAGGATTTTATTCTGATGGGACGGCTAAGCATCATTCTTGCGATATGTGGGGCCACAACGCTCGCGCTTTGGCCGGTCAACGACACCTCACTATCGTACATCTGGAACGCTTCCGAAAGTGTGCCGATCGGCCTCTACCGTTTGCAAGAGACCGCACGATTGCACGTCACTGAGCTCGTGGCCGTTCGGCCACCAGAGCCGCTTGCGAGCTTCCTCGACTTCAACGGCTATTTGCCGAGCGGTCTTCCGATGCTCAAGCGCGTGCTGGCGTTGCCCGGGCAAACCGTCTGCAGAACAGGACTCACAATCGTCGTCGACGGCATCGAAATGGGCCAGGCACGCGAGCGCGACCGCCGTGGCAGGCCATTGCCGGCCTGGCAGGGCTGCCGGGTCGTCGCTGAGGACGAGGTCTTTCTCATGAACTGGCAGTCGCCGGAGTCCTTTGACGGCAGATATTTCGGACCGCTCCCGACATCGGCCGTCATCGGGCAAGCGGTACCGGTGTGGACCAGGGGGGACTGACAAATGCCGGCATTGCTCCAATGGCTTGCGGTTTCTCTATTCGGCCCATCCCAACATCATTTCTCCATCCCGGCCAAATTGCCCGCAATCGGCGCGCGTCGGGGCCGTCTCGCGCCGGCTCAGTGCCGGCCGGGAAGAACGTTGTCCTTGGCGGCTGTCCGCACATTGCTATCGGGAGCCGCTGCTTGCTTTCTGGGAATTCTCATGACGTTCGCAGCGCCATCGGCCGGCAGAGCGGAGGCTGGATCGCGCGCACAAGCTGCGCGCTCCTCAAACCTGCTTCCTGGGCTTGCATACACCGCCTTCGTGACCGAAGCCTCGCATCGGTTCGGGATCCCGGAGCGTTGGATCCGTGCTGTCATGCAGGCCGAAAGCGGCGGGAATACGCACGCCATATCACCTCGGGGAGCGCTCGGGTTGATGCAAATCATGCCCGCGACCTGGGTCGAGCTGAGCGTTCGCTACGATCTCGGTATCGATCCGTTTGATCCACACGACAACATTATGGCTGGGGCAGCGTACCTTCGCGAGATGCTCGATCGTTTCGGATCGGAAGGGTTTCTCGGTGCCTACAATGCGGGACCAAAACGGTACGAGGAGCACCTGGCCACCGGTCGACCGCTTCCGGATGAAACACAAATCTACAACGCTAGACTCGCACCATTGATCGGCATTGAGCAGCGCAACAGCAGTGGTTCGGGTGCCAGACGCTTCGCCGCGTGGCAGCAAGCGCCAGTTTTTGTTGAGCGGTCCGAGAGCTTATTCCCTGACGGAAACTCGGCATCTAGCGTCCGCACAATGAATTCGTCGAAAGCAGCGCCTAAGGCAGGTACGACTGCACTCGTACCTCGGACGACGGGCCTGTTTGTGCGGCGATCAGACGAGGTGCAGTCCCGATGATCGCAATCGCATTTCGTCGCATGATGTCGAAGCTGGTCGCAACGTTGAGAGTGGTCGGCAGAGAGCTGAGAGTGAGCGACCGGGGAGGGCAGGATAAAAGCCGCAAGGTGCGGCCGGTCGGTTGTGGGCAGAAACTGCATCGATTTCAATGATCCGGAAAACATTGCGAATGGCCGACACAACTTGCGATTTCCGACAACTCCCCGTGGTGGCTCGATTTTCGACACGTTCCGTTGAGCAAGATGACCGGTAACGACGATTTCCGCATCCGCCCAGGCCGCATCCGTTCGACGCGCGCGCCTCGGACAAAGCCGTTCTTGGCGCAGGCGCTCAAGGCTGCTCAGAAGGGCGGCGGTCTCTCGCGGGGCAGCCGCAGCCGTGGCAGCAAGTTTGGGCGCGGTCGCGCGGCGAGCCTTGCAGCGACGCGGCTCCTCAACAACCGTGCGCGATCCGCCATGGTCAAGGCGCGGGTCGTGCGACGGATGCGTTCGCCGGGCGCGCTGCGGGCGCATATCGGTTATCTCCAGCGCGACGGGGTGACCCGCGATGGGGCGCCAGGCCAACTCTTTGATGCAGGGGGAGATGCTGCAGACGGACGTGCCTTCGCCGAGCGGTGTGAAAGCGACCGGCATCATTTTCGGTTCATCGTCTCGCCCGACGATGCGGGCGAACTCGCCAGTTTGCGCAGCTTCACGCGTGAGCTCATGGTTCAGGCCTCTCGCGACCTCGGTACTGGACTTGATTGGGTTGCGGTCGATCATTGGAACACCGAGCATCCGCACATCCATATTCTCGTGCGCGGCCGGGCCGATGATGGAGAAGACCTCGTCATCAGCCGCGACTATATCGCAACCGGCTTGCGCGCCCGCGCTGGCGATCTCGTCACGCGCGAGCTTGGCCCGCGATCGGAGCTCGAGATCCGCCAAGTCCTTGAAGCGGAGGTGACGGCCGAACGCTGGACCAGGCTTGACCGGGCGCTGGCTCGGGAAGCTGGCGCGGCGGACGGAGTGATTGATTTGAGGCCAGACCGGGATGCCGGGCGCGATCCGTTACGGGAGATACGAATCGGGCGGATGCGGACGCTCGAGCGGCTCGGCTTGGCGGAGCCTGCGGGGCCTGCACGCTGGGTACTCCCCGGGGACGCGGAACCGCGTTTGCGTATCCTGGGCGAGCGCGGCGATGTCATCAAGCGGCTTCACAAGAGCCTCGCGAACGACGGCGCCGCGCGCGCACCGTCAACTTGGGCGCTCGAAGGCGAACGCCACGGCGAGCCTATTGTCGGCCGTCTCCTCGCACGCGGCCACGACGACGAGCTGAAGGGCTCGGCGTTTGCCATCGTCGACGGTGTCGACGGTCGCGTGCATCACCTGAAGCTTTCGGAGATCGAGGCGGCCGGCGATGGGCCGATCGGTGGGATTGTGGAGCTCCGGCGGTTCGAGGACGCGCGTGGCCGAACACGGATCGCGCTCGCGGTACGCTCCGAACTCGCCATTGACCAGCAGGTCGCAGCGGAAGGCGCGACCTGGCTCGACCGGCAGCTTGTGGCGCGCCAATCTGCCGATTTCTCGCGTGCCGGTTTTGGTGCCGAGGTGCGGGATGCGCTTGATCGGCGCATCGACGTGCTGGCAGGACAGGGGCTGGCACGCCGGGCCGGAGACAAGGTGACGCTTGGCCGCAACTTGATCGAGACACTCCGCCGCCGCGAAATCGAGGGGGTAGGCCGGCGTTTGGCCTGCGAGACGGGGCTGGCGCACTTGCCTGCGGAGGCAGGCGAATCTGTTTCGGGAATCTATCGCCAGAGATTATCGCTTGCGTCGGGCCGCTTTGCCATGATCGACAACGGCCTCGGCTTTCAGCTCGTGCCCTGGGTACCCAAGCTAGAGCACGAACTGGGTCGCCAGGTGAACGGTATTGCTGGTCCCGGAGGGGTGGAGTGGAGCTTTGGTCGGAAGCGCGGACTTTCGATTTGATCCGACGATCTCTGCGGAATCCGTGATCTGGCGGCCAATCGCTCAGTTTAACATCGCTTTGAAGCGTTCGACGGCACCATTGCAAGCACCAAGCTCCTCCAGGCGCGCTCTGCCGGCGTCGGTCACGCGGAAGACCTCAACCTGCCCACCACAAGCCGGATCTCTCACCTTACGCTTGGGCACGATCCAGCCTTTCCTCAACGCGCGCTCCTTGGCAGCAACGCGATTCAGATTTTTGTCCGGAACCGGGTTAGCCACCTCGTTTCCGCTCGACGCGGCGAAAAACAACAGATCGGCCATTGCATCGTTCATTCCTTTCGTCTCCGTGCTGCAAGACATGCGAAATGCGTTTTGGGTTCGGTGGTCGCCTTCACGAGTCCCGTTTCATCTGCGATCGTCGAAGCAAGATGTGGGCCATTTTTGAGACTCCTGCTGCGGCACAAGGGGCGCACCAGAACGTCGGCTGGAGCCGCTGCTTCTCATCCCCAGAGTGAGAGCCGTCGTCGCATCCCGCGAGGACGCCAACATCGACAAGAGATCGTGTGGCGATCGCCAGCTCAGGCAGGAGCGGCCTTTCACTTTGACGCGCTAATTCGATGGCGCGGTATGCGCGCCACCGTGACCCCGGGCCACGATCAACGGGCCATCTCGGCGTTCGTCCCGGCCGAGGCCGCCGGTGCCAAATCCACAACCCGATAGGCCTTGTCATGCAGGCAACGCAGGAAGGGCCGTATCATCGCGGCGGTCCAGGCCTGGGCATCGTGCAACAGAATGATGTTCTTCCCAGACTCTGGCCGCTCGATCACGTTTCTTGGTCTGGACTTGTGTCCTCCCAGTCGCTCGCCCAGAGGTCAGCTCCGAACACGTGCCACCCAGACCCGCCGATCGCTACAGTTTTATGCGCGGGACTGCGACATCCCGGCGATGTGGTTGCGCGCAGCTCGTGGATGCCGTCCAGATCTCCAAAATGTCCGCGACAAAGATCATTTGGCACCAAGTTATCCTGGTCTGTCTCATCGTGCTCGCCTTCCTGTGGGCGGCGACCGAATGGACCGCTTGGCGGCTTGCCTTCCAGCCGCAGCTTGGACCCGCCTGGTTCAGCCTCGGGGGGTGGCCGATCTACCAGCCGGCTGCCTTCTTCGCCTGGTGGTTCAAATTCGATGCTTACGCGCCTGTGATCTTCCTTGAGGGCGGCGCCATCGCCGCAAGCGGAGGAATTGCGGCAATCGCGCTGGCAATGATGCTCTCGGTGTTCCGGGCCCATGAGGCGAGGGACGTCACCACCTACGGCTCAGCGCGCTGGGCCGATTCGCGCGAGGTCAGGCGCGCGGGGCTCTTGGGGCCTGATGGCGTCGTGCTCGGACGTTTTGAGGGCCGTTATCTACGGCATGACGGACCGGAGCATGTGCTCTGCTTTGCTCCGACGCGCTCGGGCAAGGGCGTGGGCCTCGTCATACCGACTCTTCTGACCTGGCCGGCCTCCACGATTGTTCATGATATCAAGGGCGAGAACTTCCAGTTGACTTCCGGCTGGCGCGCGCGATTTGGGCCAGTGCTCTTATTCGACCCGACCAATCCGGCCAGCGCCGCCTACAACCCGCTTCTCGAGATCCGTCGTGGTGATTGCGAGGTGCGAGATGCCCAAAACATCGCCGATATCCTTGTCGATCCGGAAGGGGCACTCGAACGCCGCAACCACTGGGAAAAGACCAGCCACTCTCTCCTTGTCGGCGCAATCCTGCATGTCCTGTACGCTGAAGCCGACAAGACCCTCGCAGGCGTTGCCAATTTCCTGTCTGATCCCTCCCGCCCGATCGACGCTACGCTCAACGCCATGCTCGCAACCCCGCATCTTGGAGGTAGCGTTCATCCCGTTGTCGCTTCGGCCGCGCGCGAGCTTCTCAACAAGAGCGAGAACGAGCGCTCCGGCGTGCTCTCAACCGCGATGAGCTTCCTGGGGCTCTATCGCGATCCGGTGGTTGCCAAGATCACCGCGCGAAGCGATTGGCGCATCCGCGATCTCGTCGACGCCGCCGAGCCCGTCTCACTCTATCTCGTGGTGCCTCCATCCGACATCGTCCGCACCAAACCCTTGATGCGGCTCATCCTCAACCAGATCGGGCGGCGGTTGACCGAAAGCCTGGATCCAGACCGGCGCCGGCGAAAACTCCTTCTCATGCTCGATGAGTTTGCAGCACTCGGCCGGCTCGACTTCTTCGAGAGCCAACTCGCCTTCATGGCAGGCTACGGCATCCGCAGCTTTCTGATCACCCAGAGCCTCAATCAGCTCGAACGCGCCTATGGGCCGAACCATGCCATTCTCGACAATTGCCACGTCCGCATCGCCTTCTCGACCAACGATGAGCGGACCGCCAAGCGCGTCTCCGACGCGCTTGGAACCGCGACCGAATTGCGCGCCATGAAGAACTATGCCGGGCACCGTTTGAGCCCGTGGCTTGGACACCTCATGGTCAGCCGTCAGGAGACCTCACGGCCGCTGCTGACGCCAGGCGAGGTCATGCAACTCTCGCCTAAAGACGCAATCGTCATGATTTCCGGGGTGCACCCGGTGCGCGCCACGAAAGTTCGCTACTATGAGGATCCGCAGTTCCAGCGACGTGTGTTGAAGCCGCCCCGCTTCGAACCGCGTAACTTGTCCGCAGGACCGGATGACTGGTCGGCCGGCGCTCCAATTCCGCCATCAGTCGCGCTACTGACCAGACGCAAGCGCAGGAGTGACGAGGCGAACGGCGGTTTGCGTCGCGAGCCGGAATTGCCGGAACATGAGGAGATCGAGATCAAGGCACCGCTCGGCGAACATGAGTTCGACGCCGACCTCGATGAGGGTGATGCCGATGCCGTCCAGGCACAAGCTCTGAGCCGCTCGATGCAGGGCGTTGCGCGGACCGTCAGCCTCGACGCGGACGATGGGATGGACCTATGATCGGGGCAGCGTGAAAAAGATTCAGCTCAGTATTTATCTCGATCCGGAAATTTTCAAAACCGTTGAGGCCTTCGCACAACGTCGGGGTCAGCCCAAGTCGCTGGTCGCCGAGGCCGCAATCGGCGCGTTTTTTTCTCCCGAGGATTCCGATCGGCGCGAGGCGGCGATCGCCAAACGTCTGGACCGGATCGCGCGCGTGCTTGAACGTCTGGAGCGCAATGATGGCATCGCGCTTGAGACCATCGCGCTCTTCATCCGTTTCTGGCTGACCTCAACGCCGGCGCTCCCCGAACATTCGACGCCCGCCGCGCGCGCCAAGGGCGCGGAACGTTACGATCGCTTTGTTGAGGCGCTCGGACGGCGGCTTGCAAGCGGATCCACCGTCCTGAAAGAGGTGAGCATCGACATGCACGCCTCTGAGAAGCCCGAGTAATCAGTACGCGCGCCCCAAATGCGCCCTCGCAGCTTATGGCAATATGCGGCGCTGGGTTAGATAAGCCGATCCGCAAATCGACAGCACGCCAATAAGCAACAACCAATGGCCGCGTAGTCAAGGCTCCGGGGCCCCGCCGCAAAGGCTGTTAGCTGCCCGCGAATGACACAGACTGACAGATCCAGCTCTTCTTGAGACCGCCTTGTCTTTCTTTGGCTACGCCAGACTACGACGCAGATGTCGGTGCGGTTGAAGTGACATTCGGATTGGCCCTTCTGTCAAGTCCATCGCTGGGGGCGATTCAGCCGTTTCGATTCCGAGACCCACGCCGCGCGTGCCGCGGTGCGCGGGCAGGTCGCGGTCGCCAATCGGGGAGTGAACAAGCAATGCAAGTCGATGGAGAGCTTGGAGGCCAACCCAGCTCGATTGTGAGTCAAGCCGACTGCGATGCGCAGCCGAGCCCGAGCGAAGGAACGCGAACCAAGAAGGTCACAGTTCAGCTCTCCGAGAGCATGTTTCAGCGGCTTGAAGTTGCGACCGAACGCCCGGGGCTCGGCAAGAGCATGGTCATCGAGACGGCGCTTGAACGATTCCTGAATCCTGCACCGCCCATCGAGGGGCTCGTTCATGAGGCTCTGGACCGGATAAGTGGCCAGATGGCCAGGCTCGAGCGCGAGATCGCGATCATCGCCGAGACGGTAGCCCTGCATGCACGCTATCACCTCACCGTGACGCCGCCCATGCTGCCATCCGGGCAGCGGGAGGCGTGCCTGCTCGGGCAGCAGCGTTTCAAGATATTGGCGGAGCAGGTCGAACGGCGGGTACGGCTCGGTCATCCATTGATCCAGGAGACGATCGATCGGCTGGGCAGGCGCAGTCGACCTGCCAGTGAAGCTCATGGCGGTGCGTCACAACGCGCGGCAGAAGAACAGCCGAGAAAGGAAGGTCTGTCCGCAGTCGCGGCGGATGGAAACTCCGAGCCGAGCGCTGCCGCCGAGGAGGGCGGCAGCAATCCAAACTTTCGAAACCTGCCGAATTCCTTTTGTTGAGGCGACTAAGCAGGCCGGCAGAAGCGCGCCGAAGCAAATGAGGGCGCAAACATCGCCCGCAAAACGCCTTGAGCCTTGTCCCTTGTGGGGGCTCATCGCGTGCGTGTTTCTTCCCTTCGCGGCCGGGTACTACCTTTCGTACCTGTTCCGGACCATCAATACGCTCATTGCTGGGCGCCTCGCCTCTGATCTCGGGCTTGGCGCTGCCGATGTCGGGCTGCTCACGTCAATCTATTTTCTGGTCGTTATGGCGGCCCAGATTCCCATCGGCATGTTACTTGATCGCTTCGGGCCGCGCCGGGTCCAGAGCGTGCTCTTGGCTGTTGCTGCAGGGGGTGCCGCGCTCTTTGGGCTATCGACGGGATTCCTGTCGCTTCTTTTTGCTCGCGCCATGGTCGGACTTGGGAGTGCAGCAGCCCTGATGTCCGGGCTGAAAATAATCGTCCTCTGGTTTCCAAGAGAACGTTTGGCGCTGATCAATGGCTACATGATTATGCTGGGCTCATTGGGCGCGGTCACCGCAACGGCTCCTGCCGAAGCGCTCCTGGACTGGATCGGATGGCGGGGTCTATTCGGCGTGCTGGCCGCCGCAAGCGCGCTTGCTGCCATTTTGATCTATCTCGTGGTTCCCGAACGAACCACTGGGCCACAGGGCACCAGGACGCCCGCCACTCTGAAAACCGTCTACTCGGATGCGCGGTTCTGGAGAATGGCGCCCTTATCGGCGACCTGCATCGGGTCCGCTTGGGCACTGCAATCCTTATGGGCGGCGCCCTGGCTTTCCGATGTGGAGCGGCTGGATCGAACGAGACTCGTCAACGAATTGTTCGTGATGGCGGTCGCCCTGAGTCTCGGCGCTCTGGTCTTGGGCGTCCTTGCCAACTGGGTGCGCCGCCGGGCTAAGAAGACCGAGGCCCTGTTTGGCTTGGTCGCGGCGATGTTGATTCTGGCGGAGCTGGTGCTGATCCTGCATCCGCCCTGGCCATCACTCCTGCCGTGGTGCGTGCTGTCGATGGCCGGATCAGCCACTGCTCTGACCTACGCCATCATAGCGGATTATTTCCCGGCCGAGCTGGTTGCGCGTGCCAATGGCGGTCTGAATGTCCTGCAATTTGGCTGGGCTTTCGTCGTGCAGTACGGGACGGGACTGATTCTGGAGCAATGGCCTCTAGAGGCGGGGCATTATCCTGTAACGGCCTATCAGACCGCGTTCGGTGTGAACGTTTTGCTGCAGCTGGCAGCGCTGGTCTGGTTCGCCGCCGTCCCGTGGCTCAAGCGACGGAAACGGGAGGGTGGCGCTTCGGTCACACGTCAACCGGCGGGTGGTTGGAACTCGGTTGAGGCCGTTATTGCACCAGCCGAGCTCGCCATCCTGGAGGCGGACGATCATGTGGAGTGGTGAAGCCGGCTTGTCGCCGGGCTGATGTCCGGAGTCATGATGTTCGTCGCGTCGAAAGCGATCGTCCCGAATCTTTCTTCTTCTACGCCAGACTACGATTGACATGGTCCCATTGTTGCTCTCGCGCAGGTTCCGCTTTTTGTAGTTGTCCTCATGTGAGGTGGCTAGACGCTAGCTGCCTCAGTCAACTGGCGGTAGTCGTGACGATCCATTCATTTCATTCGGAAGCCGAGTTGCGCGGAGCGCGCATGCTCCGCACGGCGCTTGGCTCGGCAATCGCAGGCTTTCTGGAAGATCCGTCGATCGTTGAGGTGATGCTGAACCCCGATGGCCGGCTGTGGATCGACCGGCTCTCGAGCGGCCTTACCGAAACCGGCGAAAGCCTTTCCGCGGCCGACGGCGAGCGAATTGTCCGGCTGGTTGCGCACTATGTAGGGGCGGAAGTTCATCCCGGCTCGCCGCGGATCTCGGCCGAGCTGCCGGAAACGGGAGAACGTTTCGAAGGTCTGCTGCCGCCGGTTGTTGCCGCGCCGGCGTTTGCGATCCGCAAACCCGCGGTCGCTGTCTTCTGCCTGGACGACTATGTCGCTGTCGGCATCCTGAACTTGGAGCAGGCGAACGCGCTTCGTGATGCGGTTGCCGCGCGAAAGAACATCCTGGTCGCCGGCGGCACCTCAACCGGCAAGACGACGCTGACGAATGCGCTTCTGGCGGAAGTGGCCAAAGGTTCGGATCGCGTCGTTCTCATTGAAGATACGCGGGAGCTTCAGTGCAGGGCACCGAACCTCGTGGCGCTGCGGACCAAGGATGGCGTCATCTCGCTGTCTGAGCTTGTGCGCTCGTCGCTTCGTCTGCGCCCTGATCGTATCCCGATCGGCGAGGTGCGCGGGGCCGAGGCGCTCGACTTGCTCAAGGCCTGGGGCACGGGCCATCCCGGCGGTGTCGGCACGATCCACGCCGGCACCGCGCTTGGCGCGCTCCGCCGGCTCGAGCAGCTCATCCAGGAGGCCGTCGTAACGGTCCCGCGCGCGCTGATCGCCGAGACCATCAACGTCATCGCCGTGCTCTCTGGCCGTGGTGCCGAACGGCGTTTGAGCGAACTCGCTTCTGTCACCGGGCTTGGCTCATCAGGCGACTACACCCTTTCGAAAATCGGAGATCAGTCATGAACCTACGATCATCTCTCGGGCGAGGTTTCACGTCAGTTGCGGCATTCGCTTGTCTGTACCTGGTGAGTAGCACGGCCTGGGCCGCCGGCTCGAACATGCCCTGGGAGCAGCCGCTCAACCAGATCATGCAATCGGTCGAAGGACCCGTCGCCAAGATCATCGCGGTCATCATCATCATCGTGACAGGTCTCTCGCTCGCATTCGGCGACACGTCGGGCGGCTTCCGGCGGCCTCAATCGCGTATCAGACGGCGTTCAGTATCAATGTGCTGCTGCAGCTGGCCGCGCTGATCTGGTTCATCGCCCCTTGGCTCAGAGAGTTGAACTGGAAATCTCAGATCGCCCTCAAGCGCAAGGCGACGGACCAAAGCAGGTCAGTTCACGTCGTGATCCCGAGCGCTGAAATGGTCATCCTGGAAACCGATCAGGATGTGGAGTGGTGAACTCGGCCATGCGCTGCCTGGCTTCCCGCCTCGTCGGTCTACAGGTGCGTCAAGAACGTCCGGCCGACTGATTGCCTGAGATGCTCCAAACAGCTGGTCGGATCTGCGACATGCGTCGCGAGGTCGACAGGGACGATACGAAAAATGCGTAATATCAATGAGCGCTGGCTGGCATGCGACTTGCTATTTTTCTCGGCAGAGCCAGGTAAAGCGAGTTTGAGCAATGACCAGTCTGACTGAGAGCGCAAGTCAAGTCGGTGCGGCGAATGTGCTGAGCGTCGGTTCGCGGGCCCCCTCGATCAAAGTTGAGGACTGGCTGCGTGGCCATCCGGTTACAAAGTTCGAGCCTGGGAAAGTATACATCGTCGAATTTTGGGCGACGTGGTCCGGAGCATGTATCGCCTCGATGGCGAATTTGGTGATCCTGCAAGACAAATACAGGAACAATGGAGTTGAGGTGGTGGGCATCGCGGCTCACGAACAAGCTTTGACGGCAGATGAAGCGCGAGCCAGCCTGGACGCCTGGTTGACGAAGAGCGTGCCGAAGCTGAACCACGCGATCGCATTCGACTACGCGGGCGAAATGAGCAAGCTTTGGATGGATCCCAGCTTTTCTGTCGGAATTCCCACGTCATTCGTGGTCGACCGTGACGGCCGCTTGGCCTTTATCGGCCATCCGACGCAACTCGATAACGCGTTGCCCAAAATTCTGAACGGCTCCTGGGCAGTGAGCGATGAAGCCAAAGCGCTGGATGCGGCGAGCTTAAACACGGGTCGACGCAGAAAGCGCGAACTATCGAAGAAGCGAGCGCTGGTGGAGCCGATCTTTGCCAGACTTGACCCCGCCATCAAGAGTAAGGATTGGGCGGCAGCCCTTTCAGCGGTTGAGGAGGCACTCGGTGCGATGCCGGACGAGGTCGCCTTCCGTGGGCTTCATGCGGAATTGTTGCTTCACAAGATACGCGACATGGGGGCCGGCCTGCCGGTATTGCGCCAATTGGTTCGCGACGCGATCGAGAAGAAATCGGTGGTTTGGATGAGCGTGGCCATCCGCCAACTGTTCGACCCCGCGAAAGACTACTTCGGTTTCCCACATGCCGAGCGCTTTGCCATGGGCAAGGACCTCTCCGAACACATCCTGGCGGCGAATCCGCCCCAAGGCAGCGAGGGCGCGAAGTTCCTGTCGTACGGGGCGGTCGCTCAGTACTATTACGAGACCGGTAAAAGGGGTCGCGCGATCGAATTGGTCGAGGCGGCGCTGAAGTGGCTGGATGCAGCGCCTGCCTCGGATGTAGCGAAACGGGATGTCGTGCAGTGCTCTCTGCAGGCTTTGGCGAGCTACAGGAGTGAGAAGCTCTGTTACGAAAAGTGTTGTTCAGCCGCGCAAAACGCGGCTCCCGAGAAACCGGAACCGAGATCGCCAAGGGAGGCAGCGTGAGCAATGCTGCTTGCCGTGTCTCTTCGGCCTGGTGGTTTGCGATCAAAATCGATGCCTCTTGGGAATGTCGGGACATTCACCTTGAAGTGAGGATAAGACGAGTGAGCGGTTGAACGCGGGCGAGCCGACCACCACAAGATATTTACGGCGAATGTTTCTTCAAGATGCGCCACGCTTGGGTGTGATAGCGGCGAGGGTGCCTGTCCAGGTGAAGAGTGGTCGCCGGCTGCTAAGGCTGGCGTCTTAGAAGATGCTGGATGGCATCTTCGAACAACAAAAAATAGAAATGGGTGGTGACGCCGATGCTTTCCAGCTCTCAAGGAAGCTTTCTCAAGTTTCTATGGTTGCTCTCAGAAGCGATTCAGAACTTCGTTTCGCTTCGACCACAAGCCGACTCGGGAGAGGCGCCAATCCGCGGCAATGGACGGGGCCATCTGGGGCGGTCAGATTCTCCTGCGCCCCGCAACGAAGGAACACTGAGCGAAGCCGTACCTTCATTGTCCCCCCTCTTTGATACCACGGCGCCGGGGCGAGCATGATTTACATTCACCGCCAGTGCCGTTCTGTCAAAGCCGCCGCCCTGTTCCAGCCATCTGGCCCCTGGTACAAAGTTCTTTACATCCAGGTACTCATCGCGATCCTGGTTGGCATTCTCGTTGGCTGGTTGTGGCCTGCTGTGGGGACGAGCAGCTGGGTCAAAGCGCTTGGTGACGGTTTCATCAAGCTAATAAAAATGGTGATTGCGCCGATCATCTTCTGCACTGTTGTGTCCGGAATTGCGCATGTTCAGGATGCACGAAAGGTCGGCCGAGTCGGCGTCAAGGCGCTGCTTTACTTCGAGATCGTATCAACCTTCGCGCTCGTCCTGGGTCTCGTGATGGGCAATCTCGTTCAGGCCGGTCATGGGCTCGCTCCCAGGGCTGATGCTGCGGCGGTAGCCAACTACGTCAAAAGGGCGGAAGGGCAGAAGGCGGTCGATTTCCTCCTCAATATCATTCCTGATAGCGTGGTTGGCGCCCTGGCACGAGGCGACGTGCTACAGGTGCTGCTGTTTGCCATCCTATTCGGGTTCTCGCTGATGGCGCTTGGCGAGCGGGGTGAGCGGATGCGCGGTCTGGTTGACGATGCTGCGCACGCGGTGTTTGGTGTCATTAGGATCGTGATGAAGGCCGCGCCGATCGGAGCGTTCGGCGCAATGGCCTACACCATCGGCGAATTCGGCCCCTCCGCGCTCGGTAAACTCATCGGATTAGTTGCGCTGTTCTATGTGACAGCCGGGCTCTTCGTGATCATTGTGCTTGGCCTGATCGCGCGCTTGGTCGGCTTTTCTATCATAAAGTTCATCGTCTACATTAAGGACGAGCTGCTGATCGTGCTCGGAACATCGTCGTCCGAGAGCGCACTGCCGCACTTGATGGAAAAGCTCGAACGGCTGGGCTGTTCCAAGCCGGTCGTGGGCCTAGTGGTGCCGACCGGATACTCTTTCAATTTGGATGGGACCAACATTTACATGACGTTGGCGACCTTGTTCATCGCACAGGCGCTTGGGGTCGACCTCAACTTCGGCCAGCAGCTCACGATACTGGCTGTGGCGATGCTCACCTCGAAGGGCGCAAGCGGTGTTACCGGTGCCGGCTTCGTCACCCTGGCCGCAACGTTGACGGTGGTCAGTCCTGAGCTTGTCCCGGGCATTGCGATCGTATTCTCGATCGATAAGTTCATGAGCGAGGTGCGCGCGCTTACCAACATCATTGGGAACGGTGTCGCCGCCGTGTTTGTGTCCTGGTGGGAAGGCGAACTCGACCATGTCTCGCTACAGACGCAGCTCAAGTAGCTCCGCGACTCAGCTCGGCCTTTGACGGGACATCGGTGATGTGAATCCAGCAGCCTGACAAAAACCGTACACTTCAATCATGTCCGGCAGCACCAGCGTATCCCCGAAACATCAATACCGTGCTGATGCGGTTAACGGTTTTGCGACGCTCGTGTTAACCGGGTGCTGCATGGTTTGAGAAAGGTGACTCCAACGAAGAGAAAAGACAGTGCCAAAGGTATTATCTGGACGTGGCGCGCTTGATCTGCTTGGCGTGGGCATAGCGCTGATGCTGGATCAGGGCGAACTTGGCCCACCCGCGCATAGGACTGGCGCAACGCCATTCCGCGAAGCCTCGCCAGCCGCACCAGCTTCTCGCGCGCCCGGTTCAGGAGCTTCGCATCGGTGTGAATGTCACGTCAAAGCCAGCCGCGCCTCGTTGGAACGGGGGAAGATACGGGCGATGCTCCTGCGGATACCTGGCCAGAATGCGCATTCCAGGGATGGTGATCAGGTGTTCCTGGCCATGGTGGTCGCGGATTCCAATGATCGCGATCAGATGCGGAGGCGAACACGGCTGACGGGTTTGTGTGTGCTGGAAATGGTCTCCTGGTCAAGGCTGGTGGGTTGGTCCGAAGTCCATGGGAGGGCCTCGTGCGCGGCGCGAGGTACCCCCAACGATAGCCGATCGGTATGACGCGTTTCTGATGGTCGACGAGGCCACGGGCGTGTATGGCGAGCAGGGACGAGGACTGACGGCGCCCTTTGGGAAGCGGGAGAATGTCCTGGTGCTTCATACGTGTGGCAAGGCTCTGGGGGCCGCCGGCGCGCTGCTGACCAGCGCACGAGCGCTGCGCGACTTCTTGGTCAATCGCTGCCGTCCATTCATTTTCGCCGCCGCGCCGTCCCCATTGATGGCCATCGCTGTTCGGGAGGCGCTCCTTATCCTGCAGCAGGAACCTAAACGACAGCAGCGTCTGGCCAATCTCGTAGCGTTTGCGCACGAGAGATCCGATCCCGCGGTATTCGGCGCCCTTCGGGCTCCCAGATTGTGCCCTATATCGTTCTTACGGTCCCAATCGCGCGCGATGGTTTAGAGAATCCGCTGGCAGACCGGATCGTCTGCTACTTTCTCCCGACTTGGACTGGGCCGCTGCTGGTCCCGGAAGTGGCCCATTTTTCTGTGTCAGGAATTGCGCACCCTGCGCCAGCCCGAAAAGGACTTCAGGTAATCTCATTGCGAGCCACTCACCAAGGACGTCGAAGATCTCATGCGTTTTGACACGGCCGTACGCGCCATGTCGCTAAAGACGAGCAAACATGTGCAGTGAGCGGGCTTGGCGGTCCGGCTAGACATAAGCTCGCGTTCGTCCTGGATCGCACCATACGTCCTTTATCGACTGCATGGCGACCGACATCGAGGTGCTTGCCACGGGCACCCGACTGGAAGTCTTCTCGCCCCGAACTCGCCTGTATTTATCGTGTCGGATGTCCTGACCTTCAGGAGACAGTCAAAGCGACCCGCGATCAAATGGCATTGCTCGACTTCAATCGATCGTTCGAACCGCCGAATTTTAAGGATGGCAGGGGCTTCTGGCGAGTATTGGACAGAATCACCTCCACAAAAGCGACACGGTCAATGCAGAGCCGCAACCAAGCCAAGGCGGGCACCGAAGATATACATCCGGTTCTGCATCTGATTGTACGTGAAGTCGATCTCTTCCCCAGTCAAGAAAGAAACTCGGCTGCGAGCCGCAAGAACCTTGCAAACAGCACGTCGCCGTGCTGGGTCAATATCGATTCCGGATGGAACTGCACGCCATATGTCGGGTGGCGGCGGTGTACGAGGGCCATGATCTCACCCTCGTCCGAACGTGCCGTCACCGCGAGATCCGGCGCGCATGATTGATCAAGTTCAACAACAAGAGAATGGTAGCGTCCGACGCGAAGTGGGGAGGGAAGCCCTTTGAATAGCTCTCGGCCATCATGCGATACATGCGAAGAGCGGCCGTGCATGGGCCGACGTGCACGCACCACGTGTCCACCAAAGACGCTGCCGATGCACTGATGCCCCAAGCAGATGCCAAGAATAGCAACGCGACCTGAAAGCTCGCGGACGACAGCGGTCGATATTCCGGCCTCAGTTGGTGAGCATGGTCCGGGGGAGATCACCACTGCGCGCGGGTTGAGGCCAACAATATCGTTGACGCTGACCACGTCGTTCCGGGTCACCTCCGTCACTTGCCCAAGTCTGTGGAAATAGCGCGCAATATTGAAGACGAAGGAGTCGTAGTTGTCGATGATGACGATCAAGATGCACCGGATGTCTAAGCACGAAATGCGTCGAAAATTCGCTGCGCCTTGGCGAGCGTCTCGTCATACTCGGCCTCGGGGTCCGACATCGCGGTGATCCCGCTTCCTGCATGAAAAACAGCCTGACTGTCGTCCAACGTCACGGTCCGGATCGCGATGTTCGAGTCCATGTAACCGCTGAATCCGATGAAGCCGATCGCGCCACAGTAGACTTCTCGCGCGATACCCTCGATATTCGCAATGATCTGCATCGATCTGACCTTGGGCGCCCCGGTGATGGAGCCACCTGGAAAGCAAGCTCGAAGCAGGCTGACCGCGTCGTGGTCGCCTGAAAGTTGCCCCCTGACGATCGAAACGAGGTGATGCACCGAAGCATAGGATTCAAGGTTGCAAAGGGCGGGAACCTCGACAGAATCCGGAGTGCATACCCGCGACAGGTCGTTGCGCAACAGGTCGACGATCATCGTGTTCTCGGCGCGGTCTTTTTCGGAAATCAGTAGGATCTTTGCGCGGCTCTGGTCTTCCCCGAGATCAATAGAACGCGCAATCGTGCCCTTGATCGGCCGAGTTTCGACTTGACGTCCTTCAAGCTTCAAAAATCGCTCCGGCGAGCTCGATGCAATCGTCAGTTTGCCGTAGCGGAGCAAGGCCCCAAAGGGCGCCGGGTTCATCGACCGGAGTCGGCAGTAGAAGGCAAATGGATCGAACGAGGTCGATAGCCTGGCGCTGAAGCGCTGCGCAATGTTCGCTTGAAAGATCTCGCCAGCCAAGATCAAGTCGATCACGCGCTGTACCGCGGCGATATAACCCCCACGGCCGAAGCTCGAATGCCATGTGCCCGCTATGGCTGTCGAGTTGTTCGACGGCGACTTTTGATTCGCGAGGAGAGCTGCAAATTCATCGGCTCGACGGCGTGCGCGCTCGATACGTCGTGCGGGATCCCCCTCCGGCCACCCAGTGGAAACAATCCAGCATCTGTCGTGAAGGTGGTCGAAGCCGATGACGACGTCATAGAAGTGCACAATCGATTCGGGCAAATGCTGACCCGGAGCCGCCGGCCGCGGCAATCGCTCCAATGTCCTGTTCAGATCGTAGGCGAAGAAGCCAGCCGCGCCTCCTTGGAACGTGGGAAGATCCGGGCGATGCTCCTGCGGATACCTGGCGAGAAGCCCTCGGAGAGCTTCCCATGGATTGCCCTCGAGAGCCTCTCCATTCCAACTCGCTCCTCCGTCCACGACCATATAGGTCCCGAACGGATCGCAGGTCAGATATGAGTAGCGCCCAAGCGCCTCGTCTCTCGTGGCACTGTCGAGAAACGTGAGGTGCGATCGATGCGCCAGAGCTGGCATCGCTGTGGCAGGGTCAATCCACGGCAGCTCGCGGACGTGCATCGTGGATCAATCGGCCTTGACTGAGGTACGATCTGGCGCACATCGATTTTGACCACGAGTCCGCAAGCTGGCGAAACCGATCATTATTTGTTCTCCGCAATGGACCGCGATGCGCCGATCAAGTTCGTCATCATGCCGTTCAAGAAGAACGCGCTTCTATTGGTACATCGAAGTCGGCCGCGAACCGCAGCTCCCGAAGTGGTCGAACCCGCCGGATGGATTCCTGATAGAGATGATGCGCTTTGTAGGCCGCGAGTTCGGTCTCATCGTCGAACTCGCCATAGACGACAACATCGATGTCATTGCCGAGTTGGTCGGTCTTGCGGTTGCGAGCAATCTCGAGCCGGCGCGCATGAGGAATCGTAGTGAGAACCGATAGACCTTCGACGATCTGGTCGATATGGGCCCTCTCCTTGGCGGTGAACAAGACGATATGACGAATTATCGACGGCCCCAGATTGATCTCGCAGGTAGGTCACATGACTATCTCGGGATCGAGCCGACTGCAACGTACCGCCGCAAACCGCCTCGACCGGCAAGAGCCTCGCCGTTCGACACGCGTGCAGCCAGGCGGTCCGCGACGAACTCGTCGAATGTGGTTCGTGGTCATCAGGCGGGAAGGGAGAGGCGCTCGATCGTTTGAATGTGACGCGAGAGCAGGTGACAGGCCTGATCGAGGTTCCGCGCCCGCAGCGCTTGCAGAATAAGGCGGTGATCCTGATTGGACCGGGGGCGCCAGCCGGCAGACCGCGCCATGGCGAACACCAGTCGAGAATTTGCAAGCTGTAGTCCCTCGAGGTTGGCGAGCAGGCGTGGCATCCCACAGGGCGCCACCAGCGCTTGGTGAAACGCGCGATTGGCCCTCTCGAACGCCTCGATGGTCTGGGCATTGTCTCCCTCGGTCAAGGCGAGTTCGATCCGTGCCAGATGGGCCGGAGTGAGCTTTGGAGCCGAGTTGCGCAACGCGACCACTTCGAGCGCGGCTCGCATCTCGGCGATCTCCTTCACTGAATTGATATCGAGTGGGGCAACTCGGACGCCGCGACGCGGCACTGCCACGACCAGATGCTGGGCCTGCAGTTGTCGGAAGGCCTCGCGCACCGGGACGTGGCTGGAATTGAATTCGCGGGCGACATGGTCTTGGCGGAGTGGGGCACCAGGCTGCAGCTCGCCGCTCATAATGCGCCCACCGACCGACTCCGCTATGCGCGCTACGACGGTCGCGCTCTCATCGGCGATCATAGATTATCTACCACAAAAACGAGTGCATTCACGAAGGCGCTCAATTAGCATTCGTTCGCGGGTGATGACTATAGATAATTATTGCGATTATCTATGATTTGCGTGGGTGCCGAGTGGTTTCTGGTCCGGGAGTGCAGCAAACAAAGAGGAGCAATCGCGGGCTTGCTCGCGGTGGTTGGGAGGGCGCCCAGGCGGTAGCGCTCTATGAGCTTCCTTTTGCCGAGCTTATGTTTCGGGCACAGAGCGTTCATCGCCAAAATTTCGATTCAAATCGCGTCGAGATCGCAAGCCTGCTCAGCATCAAGACGGGCGGGTGTCCGGAAGACTGCGGCTACTGTTCTCAGAGCGCGCATTACGACACCGGTGTGAAAGTCACCCGTCTGATGGATTGCGCCGATGTGGTGGCAGCCGCGCAACGCGCCAAGGTTGCCGGCGCAACTCGCTTCTGCATGGCCGCGGCCTGGCGTAGTCCGAAGGACCGTGATCTCGCGCAGGTCTGTGACATGGTGAGCGCGATCAAAGCTCTCGGATTGGAAAGCTGCGTCACGCTCGGCATGCTGACACTCGGACAGGCCGAACGGCTCGCCGAGGCCGGGCTCGATTTCTATAATCACAACGTCGACACCTCGCCGGAGTTCTACGGCAGGATCATCACGACCCGCACCTTGCAGGATCGGATCGAAACTCTCGAACATGTGCGGAAGGCCGGTATCAAGGTCTGCTGCGGCGGCATTGTCGGAATGGGCGAGCGCGTCGAGGACCGCCTCGCCATGCTCGTGTTGCTCGCCAACCTCCCGAGCCATCCGGAAAGCGTACCGATCAACCTGTGGAACGAAGTCGAGGGCGTGCCCGTCAATGACACTGCGGAACGTCCTGATCCGATCGCCCTGGTACGCTTGGTCGCAACGGCGCGGATCATGATGCCGAAGAGCGTCGTGCGTTTATCCGCAGGACGGCAGTACATGACCGATGAACTCCAGGCGCTGTGTTTTCTCGCCGGCGCGAATTCGATCTTCATCGGCGATGTTCTGTTGACCACCAGAAACCCGAAGGCCGATCGCGACGCAGATTTGCTGGATCGGCTCGGGATCGCCTCCGGCCTTGCCTGACAAAACAGGCCGAATGAATACGCTCTGCGCAAACTCCAGTTCAGGTGAAAAATGCAAATTACCCTGATGAAGGGCAAGATCCATCGCGCCTCGGTGACCGAAGCTGATCTGCACTATGAAGGCTCGATTTCGATCGATCGGACACTGTTGGAGGCGGCAGGAATCCTGATCAACGAGCGCGTCGAGATCTACAACGTCGAAACCGGAGCCCGGTTTGCCACCTACGCGATCGAGGCGCCCCAAGGATCCGGCACGACAAGCCTGAACGGTGCTGCTGCGCGACTCGCCCTGCCTGGAGACAAAGTCATCATCGTTGCATATGCCTCCTTTGACGAGGCCGAAGCCAAGATCTTCAGGCCGCGAGTGGTTCGGGTCGACCGAGAAAATCGGATTCTGATCGGTCAAATCTGAGAGATCTGCTGAGGCGTTTGATCTTTCCGACCGCCACAAGCTTGGCAAAACCAGAGCGCGAGTGAAACAATGACGTCGATCCACGCAGCCAAATTCGGCGATTATGTCGCGGCGCTGCATGCCCTGAAAGAAGACGATCGGCTCCGCGGCCTCAAGCCCCGGGGTGGGATCGATTTTACATCGAACGATTATCTGGCGCTGGCGAGCGCGCCGCGCATCAAAAAGGCAATCTCCGCTGCGCTCGAGGCCGGCACGCCGATCGGAGCCGGTGGCTCGCGGCTTCTGCGCGGCAATTGCGAGGAACACGAGGCTCTCGAAGCAGAAGCGGCTCGATTTTTCGGAGCGGAGACGGCGCTTTTCTTCGGGGGCGGTTATGTCGCAAATTTTGCTGTTTTGACGACTTTACCACAGCGGGACGATCTCCTGGTTCTCGATTCTCTCGTGCACGCAAGCATACATGAAGGCGCGAGAGCCGGGCGGGCCGACTCTCGGATCAGCGAGCACAATGATCCAGAGTCCGTCGAAAGCACGATACGCGAGTGGCGCGCGAAAGGCGGCGTCGGCCGCGTCTGGATCGTCGTCGAAAGTCTCTACAGCATGGACGGCGATTTCGCGCCGCTCAAGGACTTGGTAGCGATAGCCGATCGGTATGACGCGTTTCTGATGGTCGATGAGGCCCACGCTACGGGCGTGTACGGTGAGCAGGGACGCGGACTGACGGCACCCTATGAGAAGCGGGAGAATGTCCTGGTGCTTCACACGTGTGGCAAGGCTCTGGGGGCTGCCGGCGCGCTGCTGACCGGCGCACGAGCGCTGCGCGACTTCTTGGTCAATCGCTGCCGTCCATTCATTTTCGCCACCGCGCCGTCCCCATTGATGGCCGTCGCTGTCCGGGAGGCGCTCCTTATCCTGCAGCAGGAACCTGAACGACAGCAGCGTCTGGCCAATCTCATTGCGTTTGCGCACCGGGAGATCCGATCCCGCGGCATTCGGAGCTCTTCGGGCTCGCAGATCGTGCCCTATATCGTCGGCGACAATGCCCGCGCGATGCAGCTCGCCTCTGCGCTGCAGGCTCGCGGCTTCGATATCCGGGGGATCCGGCCCCCGACCGTGCCGGCAGGCACGGCCCGCTTGCGAATTTCACTGACACTCAACGTCGACGAAGATGCCATCCGTGCAATGCTCGATGCCCTCGTCGACGAGACGAGGAGCTGGTCTCGATGAGTCGGCGGATCGTCGTGACCGGTACGGATACCGGCATTGGAAAGACGGTGTTTTCAGCAGGCCTGGCCCATCTTCTCGATGCAAACTATTGGAAGCCGATTCAAGCGGGCCTCGAAGGAGAGACCGATACTGAGCTCGTCACACGCCTTGGCGGTCTCTCAGCTGACCGGATCGTGCCGGAGCTTTACCGTCTTCGAACGCCCGTCTCGCCACATTGTTCAGCGGAGATCGACGGAATTCGCATCGATGTAGAGTCGCTGCGTGTACCGGCGTCCGGAGGACGACCGCTCGTGATCGAGGGCGCCGGCGGGCTGATGGTGCCGCTGGCTCCTGGCACCCTCTTCATTGACGTCTTCCAGCGGTGGCAGCTTCCGGTCGTGCTCTGCGCAAGCACTGAACTCGGAACCATCAATCACTCCCTGCTCTCGATAGAGGCTTTGCGGCAGCGGCAGATCCGCATCCTTGGGATTGCATTCATTGGGAAAAGAAATCCTGAAACTCAGAGTGCGATCTGCGAGATCGGACGGGTGCGTTGGCTAGGGCGCTTGCCCTGGATTCTGCCTCTTACGGCGGACACGCTGCACACCGCGTTCGAACACTCATTTGTCCGCAATGACTTCTTGAATCCATGATGACCAGCAAGAAGTCGCCGATCTGGCACCCCTTCACGCAACACGCGCTTCACAGCGAGATGACAAAGGTTGTCCGCGGTGATGGCGCTTATCTGCACACCGCCGACGGTCGCCGTATCATAGATGCCATCTCATCCTGGTGGGTCGTGACCCATGGCCATTGCCATCCACAAATCGTGAGCGCAATTCAGGAACAGGCAGGCAAGCTCAACCAGATCATCTTTGCCGGCTACACCCACGATCCGGCGGAGGAGCTCGCGGCGCACCTGTTGAAAGTCGCGCCCCCTGGCCTCGACTATGTCTTCTTCTCCGACAGCGGTTCAGCCAGTGTGGAAGTAGCATTGAAAATGGCACTCGGATACTGGCACAACATCGGCAAACAGCGAATACGCATCGTCGTGATGCAACATTCCTACCACGGCGATACGGTTGGTGCGATGTCGGTTGGCGCGAGAGGTGTGTTCAACGCGGCTTACGGGCCCCTGTTGTTCGACGTCACCTCGATCCCATTCCCTGCGAGCGGCCGTGAGCAGGCGACGCTCGATGCGCTCGAGTCTGCGTGTCGAGACGAAATGCCGGCCGCTTTCATTGTGGAGCCTCTGGTATTGGGGGCGGGTGGAATGCTGATGTATCCGGTCTGGGTGCTGAGAGAGATGAAGCGGATCTGCGAGGCCTCGGACGTCCTCTTCATCGCCGACGAGGTCATGACCGGCTGGGGGCGCACTGGAACATTATTCGCGTGCGAGCAGGCCAATATCGTGCCCGATATTGCCTGTTATTCGAAGGGAATTACGGGAGGGGCGCTTCCACTCGCGGTGACACTTTGCCACGCCGATATCTTCGAGGCGCATTATTCGAAGGATCGCACGCGTACGTTCTTTCATTCGAGCTCATATACGGCCAATCCAGTGGCGTGCGCTGCTGCTAAAGCCAACCTGGATCTCTGGCAAGAATGCAAGTATCGCCAGCGCGTGGCGGCGGTGGCCGCAATGCAGGAGCAGGCACTCGAGCCATTCCGCGAAGACAAGCGTTTTGCAAACGTCCGTCGGACCGGCACGATAACAGCACTCGATCTGAAAACGAGCGAGGGCGGCTATCTCGCGGACGTCGGCCCGAAGCTTGGAGCCTTCTTCAGAGACCGAGATTTGCTGCTGCGGCCGCTCGGCAATACGATCTACGTGATGCCGCCTTATTGCGTTACAGGGTCGGATATCGATGAAATCTACGCTGCGATCCGCGATGCCGCGCATGCGCTTGCTTGAGTGCTTCACCGAGAGCTCAGCTCCGATCCCGGTAGTCAGCCTGGCCACAGTACAGCAATGACCTGTACTGCGCGGCTCAGATGGGTGGATCACCGCGACAGGCTTTGGGCAAGCACAACACCAATTCCAATCCGATATTGATCTGCCCGAGATTGGTATTGGCGTCATCGCAGGAGCTTCGCTTAACGTCACCTCACAGTGCAGGTTCTTCATTGGCCTGAAGGTATTGGTACCGAGCTCGGCTAGTCCGGCCTGTCAGTGAGAGTAAGTACCGGGGCCACGGTCCGGGCGCAATGATCGGCGCGATTCTCCGCGAGGAGGTCGCGTGAAACTTCTCAGCATGCCATCACCGCGCCGACGACGCTATGAACATAGTGTGCGGATGGAGAGCGCTGCTGCGTCAGCAAGAGACACATCAGCCTCGAGGTCTCGGCCCGGCGATCGTCCAGGGGTGCGTGCTACGCGGAAGAAAAGCAGGAAGCGAACCACATCATGGCCATAGGAGGCGAGAATGCGAAACAGCTCTCATAGCTTGCACGGCGGTTCAGTGAAATGCTGTGCGGTATGTGGCGGGAAATTCGGTCTGATCCGCCATTACTCGTGGCGAACGGCGCTTTGCTCCAAGAAATGCGTCAACCGGTTTAACGCGCGTCGCGATGCCGATCATCAATGGCTTCGCTTTGCGCGCGGCTTGGTCCATGCCACCGAGCCCCAGGCACAGCTTGCAGGCAAGCGCGTCAAGCATCATGCCTGAACGTTTTTCGGATGGCTTCGTTGCAGCGCCGTCCATCCGTAACAACAATACAAAACCAGACTATCCGATGCCGCGATTGGGATTCGGACCAACAGGCTCAGACGGATTCACGCAATGAAGTTTGTTGTCGTAAATCAAAGGATTCCGCGCCGTGACCGAACCTGCAGCGAATGTTCGCGGTCCTTGGGTCCAGGTTACCTGCGAGATGTGGTAACGCGGAAGGAATATTGTGGCTACGATTGCTATAGACGCGACCACTCCGCCTTTCCATTCTTTGCAGGCGCGCCGTTCCTTGCGGGCGCGGAGTCGGCGCGTGAATTCAAGAATTTCGGTGCTCTTGGACATGCGTCGCTGCTGACTGCGGCTTCGTGCTGGTTCGAGATCGGGGCGGCGGCCTTGAGCTTTTGGGGCGAGACAGCTGCACGGCCCAGCGAGTTGTCCAAGGCTCGGAGGCCTCCTTGGCATAAGTAGATTGGAGACGTGCGCGCTGGAGCAGCGCCACCTCTCCGCACCCGAAGGGCGGCTTGGAAAATCCTGTTTGATGATCGCGCGGTCATTGGAAGTTTCGATGCGTCCGTCCGTGAACGGGAGAAATGAATATCTTTCCTTGCACTCACTATTGACTGCTTCCTGTCGCCGTTTCTAGGAAGCGCTGACTGCAGGGATGCGGATGACTGAGGATCGGGAACCAAGATGAGCTACATTTCGGAGCGGCCTGTCGAACGTGTCACGATTCCCGTTCTCCAGCGCTGGAGGGGAGAGGGACGCACGATCGTCATGACCACCGCTTACGATGCGGTTTCGGCACGTATCGCCGACCCCATCGTCGACATCGTCCTGGTCGGGGATAGCGTCGGCAACGTCTGCCTCGGATTCGACAATACGCTGCCGGTCAGCATGACCATGATGAATCATCATTTGGAGGCAGTTGCGCGCACAAGGCCTCACTCTTTGCTAATAGCCGACATGCCGTTCCTCAGCTTTCACCTCAGCCCGGAGGAAACGATCCGGAACGCCGGCGGTTTGGTGCAGCGTGGCGCCGATGCCGTCAAACTTGAAGGTGGTGCCAAACGTGTCGAAATGGTACGTGCCCTGGTGGATTGCGAGATTCCCGTCATGGGTCATCTCGGTCTCACCCCCCAAAGCGTCAATGTCATGGGCGGATTCAAGGTGCAGGGCCGGAAAGCCGATGACGCTCTGCGCCTGCTCGATGATGCGCACCGTCTCCAAGAGGCCGGCTGCTTTGCTCTTGTCCTGGAAGGCATTCCGGCCGAGCTGGCCGCACGCGCGACCGAATCGCTGAACATACCGACGATCGGGATCGGAGCGGGGCCCAGCTGCTCGGGACAAGTGCTAGTATTCCATGACGTGTTGGGCTTGACCGAGGGTAATCGCCCAAAATTCGTTCGTACGTATTTGACTGGCTTCCAGCTCTTGCAGGAGGCGCTGTCGCGCTGGGCCGACGATGTCCGCAAGGGTGCTTTCCCGGCGCCAAACGAGTCGTATCGACTTCCCGAAGGTCTCGCCGATGAGATCGCAAAGTGGGCGCCTTCCAAATCAACCTGATGTAAAGCGCGAAATGCAGACAATCACCACGATCGCCGAGTTGCGTCACGCTCTTGTACAGGCTCGCGAGGCGGGCAAACGCGTCGGATTCGTGCCGACGATGGGGTACCTTCACGAGGGCCACTTGGCGCTGGTCGCGGCGAGCCGGGCGCGAAGCGACATCACGGTCGTAAGCATCTTCGTCAATCCCACTCAGTTCGGGCCGAGTGAGGATCTCAGCGCCTATCCGCGCGATTTCCCTCGTGATGAACAGCTGTGCCGTAATGCTGGCGTTGCGATCGTCTTCGCGCCGGACGCACGCGAGATCTATCCGGCCGGCTCTGAGACCTTCGTCGAACCGGGCGGTCTCGCAAAACCATTGTGCGGGTCGTTCAGGCCTGGACATTTTCGAGGCGTCGCGACTGTCGTCTGCAAGCTGTTCAACATGGTGCAGCCCGACGCTGCGTTCTTCGGACAAAAGGATTTTCAGCAGTGCGCGGTCGTGCGCCGCATGGCCCTTGATCTGAACCTGCCGATCGAGATCGTCGACGTACCGACCGTCCGCGAACCGGACGGACTCGCAATGAGCAGTCGCAATCGTTATCTCGGTGGGGAAGAACGCCGGCGGGCCCTTGCCATCAGCCGTGGGCTGTTCGCGGCAGCGGACGAGTTTCGTTCAGGGGAGCGCAACGTGGAAAAGCTGATTGAGATCGCCAAGGAGCAGTTGAATAATGTCGATCGACTGCAATACCTCGAGCTTGTTGATTGTCACACGCTCGAGCGCGCGGCGAGCCCTTTGCGGCTCACATCGGCGCTATGTGGGGCAGCCTACGTTGGCTCGACTCGATTGATAGACAACGTGATCCTATCCTTCCCGGCTCCGTAGTCCGCCCAGAGGAGTGGCCGACTGGTCGCACTCGAAAAGTTGAACCGGCGGAGTGGGTATCGTCGTCGACGAACAGTTTTTTGAAGGACCGGGCCCGAATCATTCGCGATTTGGCGGACAAGGCGGACCCGTTCATCAGAGAGAGGCTTCTAGAACTCGCTGAACGCTATGACGGGCGCATAGGCCGACCATCTCAGGCGACCAGGACGCTCCTGTCGAACCTTCATGCAAAATAGCGCTGCAGCAAATGAAATTGCGTGCTTCGCCCTTCTGCGAGTAGTCGAAACCGCCTGCACAAAGTGCCACACCGTGACCGAAGCCAGCGGTCGCCTGAGAGTTCGGGCAATCGCGCTTGCCTGCATTTCTCGATCGATCAACCCTCTCAGTTTGTGCCTTTCGACTGCGGTCCAAGGCCGATCATTCTTGTTGCGTGCTCGCCGCGGTCCGAGCGTCTTTTCACTCGCGTCGTCTTGACGCGCGGTCGGAATCTGCATGGTTCCTCCATCGGGGTTTGCTGATGGAGCCATACGGATTGCTCGAGAGTCAAGAGCGAGACCAGCGAGCAGGAACGCGTCGCACTGTACGTAACGTACAGTGCGAATTCAGCATTTCGTCGATCCGGATCAGCTAGCCGATCATCATCGATCGAACGCAGTAGATCGACGACCGTTCGGCTCAGCTCGATATGCAACCGCAGCGCTGACCAGCACTGTGCCCGGGCACGAATCAACAAAAGTGTGAAATGCGCCGAACTGCGACCAGGATCGGCGGGCTTACGAGGCTCCGCATTGGATTGCCAGACCAGATGACGTTGCTCGGGATTTCCGGGCCCTCGTCACCGGTACGATCTGCGGCGCGGCCCTCAATTACGCGAGCCTGGTGCAGAACGAATCGACCGGCAGCAACCGATTGAAGGCCCATGTCGGATCGCTGTCACAAGGCGTCCTCGAAATCACGCCAAATCGCGAGCGACTTCCTGCGCAAGCCCAGTGAAGCTTTGGTCAAGAAGTATGCGGAGAGCCATGAGCGGCAGCTCGAGGATCTGGGTCACGACGAGAGAATCCGCATTGCGGAGTGACTTATTTCAGCTGAGGCGAACCACCGCGGCGGGTAATATCACAACCGAATTGAGTGAGATGACCGCCCGCAAACTGCGTAGAAATGATCAGTCACCTGCCTCGATACATGGGCCAGTCTTGGATGACAGTGTATGTCAGGTACGCAGAACCTAGGACGCATGCCAGCAACAGCCAGGTTTCGATCGGCGGATAGGTCCAAGGTGTTCCCTTTGTCAGATCGCCGATGCAGTATACCGATGGCGTCCCTCCGACGCGGGAGAAGTCGGTCAGTTGTCGCCACCAATTCCACTCTGGGCACCCCGGGTTATCCGGGACAAGCTTCAACAGGAATTGCAGTGCCAGAAATGCTGTGCAACCAGTGGGCACCAGCATGAGCAGGTAGAGCCACACGCTCGTTCTAAAGGCGGGCTTTGATCTACCTACTTCGCCCAACACCGCCTCGCGCGCCGTGATGAGACTATCCGCCTCGAGCTTCAGGGATGCCGTTATGAGGAGGCCCAGAACTGGCCCGAACGCCGCAATGACCGCGGGGTTGATATCCACGGATACGCCGATGATCGAAGCCTTGGCTACGCTTTCGCCAGTTCTTGTGAAAGCGCACAGGAGTAGCAGGAGCAGGCTGCGGTTGCCGTACGATCGGATAAAGCTGTTTTCTGCGGTAAGGTAGGAAAGCACACTAGCCTCCTTGGTCACGCTGCATGACGCACATGCGAGAGCTTTCAGACATAATGGCGTCCACAGAACGCCCCGCGGAGCCAGGAATCCGGTGCGGTGGCGAGACGGGCAGGGTGCTTCCCATCCAAGTCTCCCGTTTCCTTGAACTGACGCTGCGGCTAGCAAAACCCGCACAGAATTTGTTTTCCGAGATCGATGACGGCTCCTCCGGGGTTCGTAACTGCTTTGGTTACGGACTTCGCGACTTCACCTGCCGCGCGCCCGACATCATTGTTTCTCGGGAATGCATTCTTCGCCGCATCGCCTATCTCTCCAGCCAGCTTCTTCGTCGCATCGTCGTAGTCTTTCGCCGCTCCATTTATTCTGTCCAGCAACTTCACTACTTCGTTGTCCTTCCCGGGCCCCTTGGTAATGTCGTTCCAGGCGTTCCTTATAAATTTGATGATCTCGTTGTTGGGTCCGAACTCGAGATTGCCCACGAGCACACGCAACGAAGGCTTTTCGGGGCAGTTCGGTTTCATCGCTTTGCGCCAGAAGTCTTTGGCGGCTGCCGCCAAGCGCTGAACCCGTTCATCCATCTCTTTCGGATCCGGTGCATGGTTGCTTGCTTGCAGCACGAAATCGCTACCCAATATGTAGCCGCTGTTTGCCGCTTCCAGGGTCAGCCTTGTGGCCTCGGCCGTGAAGTACAGCCCCTCCCTGACCACGATCTGATCAGCCGACGCTGGTGAGACATTGACATCGGTCTTCGCTATGACCGGAATGACGACAGGAATTCCGGACAGTATTGCAGGATCGGATGGATCGGCGCCAATCAGCTCACCGGTGATAACACCGATCGAGGGGACCTTGGTCCAGCCGAAGTCGGATTTGAACGTCCCGTCCGTCTCGACCTTCAAATCGACGGCTGTACAGTTCAGCACGGGAGCTAGAAGCGCGATGTCCTTTCCTTCAGAACTGAAGGTAGAGAACGCTATCCGAGCGCTGACGTTGGGATTTGTCGATCCTTTGAGGCCGACCGTTGTTCCTACGCCCCCGCCAATCAGTGGATCTACGTGAACGTGAATGGCCGCGTCGACGCTGATCGAAAGGCCCAAGCTTCCTTCCAGACCCTTGCCGGGCACGTAGTTGAAAGTTGCAGACGGTACGCTGACCGAGCCGTTAACGCGATCTCCCCCTGCCGCTTCGGCGTAAAAGCCCCCATCTCCCAAGACCCTGTCGGACCAATGTTTGTCAACGAAGCGGCCGGAGACTTCCGTGCTTGCCAACGATAGCGACAGCTTTCGAAGTGCGCCGGAAATTCCGTCGGTGAGGGTGCCGACGGCACCTTTGCTGATGCTGATCGTCAGCTGCTTTCCCGAGTAGTATTTCTCGGTGCTGGCCATGCGTCCGCTCAGTTGCTGCTCAAGCGTTGCCGGACTGGTGTCGTAGCCCGACGGTTTGACGTCAAACGGCTTAGCGACGCTTTCGTCCAATGTTGCGGCGAGTAGAACTCCATGAATGGAGAAAATGGGTGCAATGATGTGAACCCAGCGCTCGACCGAGATCGGCTCATGAGTGACCCGGTATTTCAAGGTCCCCTTGTTGTCATCCCCGAACTTCTGTTCGAAGGTTCTGTTCTCGTCCAGGGTATATCTTAGTTGCAGTTGATACGGAGCCGAAAGGGTCAATCTTTCGGATAGCCCACTCACGACGTTGCCGGTAATTATATCGCTGACAAAACCCCTGCCTACCAGATTGAGAAAACCAAATGAAATTGCCGGGTCGATAGAAACTGGAAGCAGCTTGAACTCTGCAGCAAAAACAGCGGGTCGGTCTGTTGTTGCCGGCGAAGCCTGGCTCACCCCGGAAAAATACAGCACGAACTCGACGGCAAGGGCTGCCGACACCAGCCTCTTGTCACTCTTTATAGTAAGCCCAAGGCTTCCATCCAGTCGGCCCATCTGCGGCGAGAAGGTCAATCGATCGACTGCTACGGTCAATATCTCCCCTGGGAGAGAGGGGTGGCTCAGGATAACGTTTTGTCCGACAAGCTGATCGCCAATGTTTCGAAACAGGGCGGTGTCCAGCGCAACCGCGATCGCTTTTTGACCCCCTTGCTCCAAGGCGTCCAGTCCATTCGCGGTTTGTTGCAGCGATACGAGCTGTGCGTGATTGTGCTCGTCGACGAGATAGCGAGATTGATATGTCGCATACAGGCCGAAAGCTGTGGCGATAATCAGACTCAAAACAACCAGCAATGGTTTGCGATGCATGGAAATCCCCTCGGCTACCCATGGTTGAGCTTATCTCACTTCGTGTCAGGAGTCTCGCGTTCGCCTGTGTTTTCAAGAATCTCGACTGTGAATGCTCGATCTTCTGAGCCTCGCAAAAGCCTGCGCTTACCACCCGCATTGGCTTGACGTCGCGAATGTCCACCATTGGCCTGGAGGGCAACTGCTTCTATCAAAGCCTTCTTGGACCATGCGGCCATGAGACTTTCGTCTCCTGACGTGAACTATCCGCTCGACGCAATTTCTTGTCTGTGAAGCATTTCACAGCGGCGTTACAAGCTCGGTGATAGATTTCTCGACCGATTGCTGATCTTCTGAAAGAAGTTCGCTGGAAGAGCAGCCTCTCCCGGCGCTTCCTTTGTTCAAGTCATTCCTTTTAGCTGTTTTCTTGCGCTCGTATTGGAAGACGCAGCACCATTTTGTCCCTCTACCGACGGTACCATGCCGGCAGCACTCATCTCTGGATCTTTGCATACGCAGACCTGGCGCGATCCGACCAGCGTTTTCGTGCCGAGTGCGGCGCCGCTCCCGGCGATGCAATGTAATTGATATGCTCCCGTAGCATACCCGCGCTCGGTCCACGACGGTTTCCGCGGAGGCTCCAAGTCCGGCCGCTGGACCGACATTCGCTACAATCGGCCGTACAGTAAACGCTGGTCATCTCGCGTCAGTCGTCCAGGCGAGCTCTCAAACTAGCTTTCTTCAGGCGCTTCTTGAGCACGCAGAGTATGCTCCTCAATTCCACAAGTACGCAATCATCGAAGGCGCCAACTACGAAGCGGTCCATGGCGTCCTGCTCTGCGCAAAGAATGGCGAGCCGCTTACTCGCCGTGCTGGAGACCGACAGTTGAACGACGCTGGCATCGGCCGCCGAACGTTTGCGGCGTACCAGGCCTCTTTCCCCCAAGAGCTTCGACTGAGTGGAGACAAACTGTCGACACCCATTCGGCTTGCCACCACATGCACGCGCACACCATCTCCTTTGTCCAGACCCTCCTGCGCCATCAAGATCATTGACTGCGGTTCACCGATCCCGAGACCCGTGGCCGCGAAGTCTCACAGATGCAGGTTGATAGCCTCCATCTCCGAGCTGAGAGCTTGTGTAACCCTAGGGGCATTTGGTGCGATAGGGCGACGGCGATCAGGCGATAGCCCTCAAGGCTCGCGGGGTCTGGTCATGCGGCTTGGGCCAGAAGCCTGTGTCCGGCGAGAACGTTGTTGGCGAGGGCAAACCAGCGCAGCACTGTAAGTGCTTTTTCGCGACCTCGAACCGTGAACTGGCGCAGGCCCCAGTTGCGGAAGCCGGCGTTCATGCATTCGCCCGGCGGCCGGCGTTTGTAGACGTTCTTGCCGTGAGGGCTTTTCATCCGTCCGCGCTAAGCGGCCATGCCGGGGCCGTCTTCGGGGCGCGGCGCATAGAATCGGTCCCATGCTCGCTGCTGGCCGGCGGACCATAGACCTTGATCCCTTCTGGCAGCCCATTCGCATGCGCTGAGCCGTGCGCTGAGCCGTTGCAAAGGCCAGCAGGGAATGTAAGCTGTCCATCTTTCCGCACGATCTTTAATACTCTTGAATCCGATGGCGAAGCAATTGCCCTAAAATAAGCCTTTCCTGTGGGGGTCCCCATGTTCGACGCCGCTACCACCGCACTATTGCGCGCGGTCCTCGACGAGGTCTGTGTGAACGTCACCCGCCATGAGACCGGCGCCCGCACCCTTGTCGCCACCAAGATTCTCGAGTGCGTCACCAGAGGCGAGACTTCGCCGGACGTTCTCAAGCAGGCCGGCCGAGAAACCCTTTCCGACGCTCCAGCCATGTGGCGGTAGTCGCGAGAGGCGGGGGTGAATTTTCAGGTCACCGTCCTGAAGATACTGGTGAGCTATCCCGACGGGTTCGCCGTGATGGCCGACCTCAAGCGCGATATGGCGATCCTTGCCACCAGTGGCCGCGACTGGAGCGAGCGTACCAAACGCCTGGCTTCGCGTGTGCCGGATCTGGATATCTTTTCCCAAGGCATGGTCGAGCGCCTGAACGGGGGCTGGCGCATCACCGAGAAGGGACGTGCCGTGTTGGCACTCATGGAAGCACGCCCTGCCACTGCGGACGCGGCAACCAGAGACATCACGCGCGATCAACCCAATTCATCGACGGTGCCTTTGCAATTGCCGGTCGAGAGTGCCCGGCGCAGGCGCGACCGCCGTGAACGGCGGCGCGCAGCCCGAGAACGAGCGCGGGCGAAGGCTTCCTAGCGGGCGCGCTTCTTCAGAGCGCGCTCAGATCCTGGGGTATTCGCCGAATTTGCGGACCACATTCACGTCCCGAAGTCGCCAACGGCCGGATCCCCGGTCCGGCTGGAGGCGATGGCCCCGACGCAGCCAATTCGCGTCACAGTGTCTCGGCAACTATGACGGCCGCGCTGGCCCCGAGACACTCACGCTTGGACTGGCTGACAACGTTGTCACCGAGCTTCGGCAGCCAGTACAGACGATCCAGTCGGGAATCATGAAAAGGCAGCCAGCATTGTTGGCGAGCTGCGCAAGATCGCGGATCAAGCTACTCGCTTCTCGCGTCTAGCGGCGCCAGCACGTCGGTTGCGAACTTGCCGGCCTCCTCCAGCACCGCGGCAACGATGTCGGCGCGAATCGCTGTAATGGCCGGCCTTCATCGCGGCCTTCAGGCCCGCGCCATTGTTGAGCGACAGCAGCATGTCAGAGATCGGCGCGCGGTAGGTCATTCACATTACTCCTGAGTTAGTTGACGCCGTCTTCCCAGGAGACTGTGGAGCCCTCGATGCCCGGGACGGCAAATCGGTGTAACTGTGCTGTTAGCTCGACGGAAAGCTGAGCTTCGGAAAGGAGCTCCAGCCATGTGTATCGATAGATGGCGGATGACTTGCAGATCGGTTGTCACGGCGGTGCGGTCCGGCCGTCCATCTCGGCGAACCTTTGGACCTGACGCGATAAAGGGCCGCCGATCTGGAAAGACCGGCGGCCAAGTCAAGGGAGGAAATGCCCACTTGGGGCAGCGGCAGCGAGGCTGCCGGAAGGTACCGCCGATCACTCGGCGGATCTCGGCCGAATCAGATTCGAAAACCTAGATTGATGATTTCGAATGCTGCCTTTGCAGATCGATGAGGTGGCTCGAACGGTATTCCTTCTCGCAGTGATGTAATTCAATCGACCTCGCATTAGAAGAAGAACTTGCGTACGTAACGTACCGAACAAACGTAAAAGAGTTGCGCTTGCTCGCGTGATCTCACGGGGACGTGTTTTCTGCCGGCAGCGAAGCTGCATCGTTGTTGCCAATTGATCGATGGAGCGTGTATCTCGGGTCGACGGGGCTCCCACCCCGAGCACATGTCGACTTTGCGCGAGCGCGTCGCGCATTCAGTCGAAAATAGATTTCGGTCGATGTCAGCACCTACCATCTTGCAAAAACTCCGTGATGGACTATCAACCATTCGCATGGTCATCGGTGGTGCTGAAGAGCGGATGAACTGGGCTAGCTTTCTGAAGTTTCTGCTGTCGGTGGGCACGGTGGCTTTCACATGCTTGGCGTCGATCAATTGGGCCAAATCGGCGACTGTCCAGATCCCCAATCTTACTGCAGACACGAATTGGGACGGCAGCGGGCCGTACCCGAGGCGCTGAAGGAGCAAGGTAGGCTGAACGCTCGCGCTGCCGGATGGGCATGCGCCGCCGCGGTTTGTCAGGCAGGTGTGTTCATTTGGGATACGATAGCTAGTCTGCTGTTGCTTCTTGAGAATTCAAGCACGAAGGCGCCGCAACCTCATTGCGTCGCCTCAATTCGCTTGTCCTTTGGTCGGCCCTTGCCGCCACCTGGCCGCAAGAACGCCACAAAAAGCTTGGCCATTCGATCGGAGTCAAGGGTTGAAGGCGACGGCGACTGTATAGAGTGCCATTTTGACGTCCACCCCAACAAGGTTGGACATCCGACGTTGCACATCAGTTCGTCGGGGAGGTCAAGGAGCTGCCTCGCTTGCCTTCGTTCTTTGCTCATCCACTGGACGTTGTCGAGTTCAGGTTGCTCGAAGTGCTCCAAGATCGTTGGCGGCGAGAGCGTTCCGGAGTTGCTTGTCGCACCCAACTGCATACCTTTCCGGCAAGTCAACGTACTCGGCTCGTGTCCGTTTTCCAGAAATTCGGGCGGGAAGGCTCCTTCGAGGAAGTGCATGACGCGCGGCCGATTCGGTCGAGATCAGGCCTCATGCCCACGAAGGGCGTGGTCGAGAGCCAGCCGCTAGAGTAGCTTGCTTGAGGGCCGAATCGGCCTTCGAGCCTTCCGTTTATTTCCCGAAAGGGCAGGCCGCTTTAGAAGATCCGCTGCCTCGACCCCCAGACCTTGGGCCAGGTTGTCAACCACGTCGATACTAGCGGCATAAAGGCTTCGCTCGAGCGCGCTAATGTAAGTTCTGTCGATATCCGCGCGATGCGCCAATTCCTCTTGTGACAGGTCCTTCACCTGCCTGAGCTTTCTCAAGTTTAGCGCCAGCACCTCTCGGATGTTCATACCCGAGAAGGCATCGCCTTGCAGTGTATTTCACCACGGAGTATTTTCGACAAACGGCGGCGGGTGAGTCATCGTGCGCCTCGCTCGCTACTGCCGGCGCGAGCCGTCTGACTGGATCCTCCTGGAGAATTCTATGCTGCGGTTACCGACATTGTGGCGCGTATGTGGCGATGGTTGCAAGAAACGAGTAAGATCGACCAATTGATGGTACCAACAATGCAAAACCCGCCGATCGATCCTGACGTCGCCGACTCGGCTCCGGACGATCCAGTGCTTACGATCTACGACGAGCAGCATCTAGTGACGTATTGGCGCCTCCTTGATGCCGCGGTCGAGGGCGCCGATTGGAAGGAAGTAGCTCGGATCGTGTTGCGTATCGATCCAGATCGTGAACCAGCGCGCGCCCGGAATGAATTTGATACTCACCTGGCACGAGCAAATTGGATGGCCGACCACGGTTACCGCCACTTGCTCCGCGGCGGGCTCGCCCAATAGCATGTCTCCGCTGTCTGAAGTCTGAGATCGAGGATAGGTTTCTCTCTCCCACCATGTGATCGTTCGTACGCATCAGGCGATACGAAATTACTGACTGGTCTTAGCCGCAGGCTCTCATAGATTGCGCCGCAATGTCTTTGGGGATCAGTTGCGTGTCGGAGTTCGACTGGCGCTCACCGAAGCCGTATCAGCGCGCAATCAAATCAGGCGACAGGGTGGATTTTGCTTGGGAATCGCTCAGACGAAGTCCCAGGTACCAGCTCGCCTATCGGGAGGTTCGCGCGAAGGGCGGGGAGGAGAGCGCTGAATTCCGAACGAGATGGGGGGTCTGCTTTCCCTCATGACCCGCAAGGGTCCTTCTTTGAACAAACCATCTTCTGGGCACCCGAGGCGTTGCCGAGCGTGGTGCCCATCGTGCGGAACGCGTCCACCTCGCAGGTCATGGGAGCGACGCTGCCGCTTGCTGACCTTCCATCGGGCACTATCAAACGCGCCGCGGATGGTTGGCACGCCGTACTGCACATTCGGGGGGCGACATCACCTTTGGCTGAAGCAGCCTCCGCAGGTAGGGGCTCCCTATTCCGCCGAACTGCCGTTCGGTACGGATTTCAAAATTCGCACTTATGCCGCACATCGGCTGTGGCGTGCCATAAATGGCCGCGCGCCGGGACCTCCCTATCATCAGCTTTCGCCACAGCAGCGGGAAAGGTTGGCGCTGGCGCTGCGAGCCCTGGATGGACAGATGGATGGCGCCTCCTATCGCATCATCGCCGAGGTGCTGTTTGGCCGAAAACGCGTCACTGAACATGGCTGGAAGACTCACGACCTCCGCAGCCGAACCATCCGCCTGGTGCACGGCGGCTATCGCGCATTGCTTCGTTCAAAATCTAGCAAGGAATAGCGCAGGGGTGCCGAAAATCATCCGCCTATCTTCGGCATCCCCCTAAGCGCTTCTACTTTGCCATCGAGACCGGCGATGCGCGACCAAACTCGGTTGTGCGCTACACGGTCACGGAGGCCCGAAGATGCCCGATCCGAACGCCGGCTTGCCGCCGCGATACCTGCGTACACCCGAAGCTGCGCGCTTTCTCGGCCTCTCCGGTCGCACGTTGGAAAAGCACCGCACATACGGCACGGGGCCGATCTACCGCAAGCTGGGTGGTTGTGTCGTCTATGCGCCCCGGGGATCTCAAAGCGTGGGTGGATCGCGGAGCCAAGACGTCGACCAGCGATCCCGGCGCAGGATCGGTGTTGCCGGCCAAACGGCACACACCCATCCCGTATGCAGGCAAAGAGCGGCGCTGACCTATGTCGGGCGGCAACTCGTCCTCACGCAAACAGCGCGACTCAGAGCGCGACCAACTCGATCTTGATCGCCTACCCGTGCTTCTCGCCGGCGAAGTCAAAGCGCATTATACAGATCGATTTTCGGTTAAACCATCACGATCCCCGTGGAAGCCGTGCCGGAACATGGCATGACAACCATCTGGGACGCAGACGTTCTGATCTGGGCTGCGTCGCAGGTGGTCGAAGTCCGCGACGCCGGTCTGAAGACGTCACGACTCATGGCCGCCCACGCCATACGAGACAGGTCTCGCGCATTTGCCTGCTGAAGCAGGCGAGCAGGTTTCGGGGATCAACCGGCGGCGGTCGTCGCTGGCCTCGGGCGCTTCGCCAATGGTCCCGGCTTCCAGCTGGTACCGTGGGCACCTTCGCTCGAGCGCGAACTCGGCAAACAGGTGAACGGGCGGTTTCTGGCAGCGTTGAATGGAGTTTTGGGCGCTAACGGGACCTTTCGCTCTGACCGACGGATTCTGAGCTGGGCGCCACGTGGATAGGGCCGATATGGCTCTCAATCCAACGAGAGTTGCAGCGGTGAGGGGGACTGCGCGTCAGCAGCATAGAACTGTTGTGCGGGCCCGCCCCCATTGCTCAATCACACTCGCTCGTCATAATGCGAGGGCTTGATACCCGTAGAAGACTTGGATAGATCGCTTGTGTTCATTTTGGAGATCGGACGGTGGGAACGGGTACTGTAAAATGGTTCAACTCGACCAAAGGCTACGGCTTCATCAAGCCGGATGATAGCAGCCCTGACGTCTTCGTGCACATTAGTGCCGTTGAAAAGGCCGGCTACACCGGCTTGGCGGAAGGCGCCCGGATCAGCTACGAAGTGAAGGTCGGCCGTTCTGGTAAAGTCTCGGCTGAGGATCTTCGCATCGGATAAGCTCGACGGCGTAGACAAGCGCCGCGCTTGTTTCGAGTCTTATCCGCCGTTTGGCTCGTCATCCATTTGTCCTTTCTCGCGTTGATCGCCCTGTCCTGCGTCGCCGAATTCTGATGCCGCAGTTTCCGATCACGCCGTTTTCGGCGTATAGCGCGCATCAGATGCGGGCGGCGACCTCTTGCTTTGGACGCGATCGCCGTGCGATGCATGCTTCGATTTGGGCGCGCCGCCCTGTCAGCCGCAGGACAGGGCCGGGGCTTTGCACTTGGGTGCCCCGGATATCGCATACGTCGCGCAACCGATATCCCGCTGCCGGATTCTTGGCTGCCCGTCTAATCCTCCGAGGTAAATCGGACTGTCGGTCTGAAGCTGATCATACCTTGCTGACCACCCAGAATGACGCGCGAAGCGGCGCCGCCAGGTTACGGCATGATCGGCATCATCGGTTCGACTTCGGCGTTCCTTTGGCTCGGGGCATCCGGCACAAGATGCACGATCCGATATCCGTTCTCGTGCAGATAGTGCAGAAAGGCCGGCATCATTGCCGCCGTTCGGGCCTGGGCGTCGTGCAGCAGAATGATGCCCTTTCTTGCTGTCTCAAGCCGTTCGATCACGTTCCTCAATTCTTGGTCTGGCGTTATGTCTTCCCAGTCGTTCGCCCAAACGTCAGCTCCGAACACAACGATCCCGTGCGACTGCAAGAGCTTGAGTGTGGCAGGGGTCGAGTCGAAATAGGGAAACCGGAAGAAGGGCGTTGAGGGAGTGTTCGCCGAGACCTTATCGAGCGCCATTTCATCAGCGGCAATGCCACGATCGATGTCCTCTTTCGCCTGCTCGAACGTAATCTTCGACATCATCGGATGCGACCAGCTATGGTGCGCAATGGTGTGGCCCCCGGCGGCGATGCGGCGGACGAGCTCGGGAAATTCTGCGGAGGAGATACCGACCAAGAAGAACGCGGCTCTCACGCATTCCTCCGCGAGCGCCGCCAGTACCTTTTCCGTGGTCGGCTGTCGCGGCCCGTCGTCGAAGGTTAGGACGACCTCATGGTCCGCCAGAGGAAGCGTTTCCGCAAAGCTGTTCAATCCGACGCGCGGATAGGTCTTCGCATTGACCGCGAGCTCGCGCGACGTGCCGAGCACATTCTGCTGTGGGCAGTCGGACGCGTTTATCACAACCATGCCGCAGAGCATCACCGTCGTAGCTCCGGCAAGCCGCGAGGCCAATCTGTGCAGGCGCATCCTTGTCATTGCGCGCTGCCGTGATTGTCAGGTGAACCCACTGTCACGTCGCGGTGCGATAGCCTCATGAGATATCAGGTCCCTCGGAAGCGGAGAGCCTAGCCGCGCGAGTTAGGCTCCTTCCCGCGCGATCGTCAGAAAGCCTCGATCGCATTGAACGGTACTTCATTGTTTTCGGTAGCGATCTGTTATTCCCGCAGAGTTCTGGAAAGTGTACGAGTTTCCAAGGCGGATCCTTTCCAGAAACGAATTGCCCCTTCACATTATGGGATGTGCTTAGGCGTTGTTTTGCTTACCAATGATCTCTCGCGCACAAAATCGGCTTTTTGGTACGATCCGTACGGTTTGGTTCGATCAATTCGTGGCCGCAGCACTGCCGATTCGGGCGTTCGACCCAGGTCGCGGTCTTCCTCTCATCCGCCGATCTCTGCGCTGGGACGCGCGGGACTGCGACGTGCGCGCGATTGTTGTTGTGCGCGGGTGTAGATGGGCGGCGAGATCCCCAACTCATGTCGGTGACAAAGGTCATTTGGCATCTCGCTTGAGATCCTCGCGCTCTTCATCCGGTGCTGGCTGACCTCAACTCCGGCCTTGCCGGAGCATTCGAGCCCAGCCGCCCGTGCTAAGGGTGGCGAGCGCTATGACCGCTTCGTCGAGGCGCTCGGAAGGCGACTTGCAGGATCCAAGGTCCTGAAAGAGGTGAGCATGGACGTGCAGACTTCCGACAAGCCCGAGTAAGCAGGCTGCGCGCCTTCGATGCTTCTCTGGCAAACGGGCGGAGGTGCCGTGCGGAGTCAGACAAGTTGCCTGCAACCGGCAGCCCGTCGCGAGGTGCAAGGGATGGGCGCCTCACTTTAGACCTCAGAGCCGGCGGCTCGCAAATGGCATGGGCTGATAAAGCCGGCTTCGTCTTCAAGCCGCCGCGTCTTTCTTTGGCTGTGCCAGACTACGACGAAGATGTTGGTGCAGTTGAAGCGACGTTCCGATTGGCCCCTCTGTTACCACCATCGCTGGGGCGACTCATCCGTTTCTATCCGATATCCACGCCGCGCGTGAAGCGGCCGTGCGCGGGTTCGTGCGGTCACAACCGCGAAGCCCAGAGAAGATGCAAGTCGATGAGCCTGGACGCGAAGCCACCTCGAATGTCACTCAAGCCGATAGTGATGCGCATCCGAGTTTGAACGAAGGACATGTCGGGCCTGAAAATCATTGTCCGCTGGTTTCGGAGAGAACGGACGACCCTCATCGACGGCTTCATGATCATGCCAGGGTCATTGGGGGCCGTCACCGCAACAGCACCCAGCCAGGTGCTCCTGGATTGGATGGGCTGGCGCGCTCGTTCGAGACGCTGGCCGCGGCAACTGCGCTTGCTGCCAGTTCGATCTATGTCGTGGTTCCCGAGCGGACCGTACGCCCACAGGGCAGCGGGAAGCTTGTTACTCTGAGAACTGTCTATTCCGATGCCCGTTTCTGGAGAATTGCGCCTCTATCTGTGACCTGCATCGGGTCCGCAAACGGCTAGATCGAGCAAGTCTCGTCACACAGCCGTTCGTGATGGAGCCCCTTTAGTCTCGGCGCGCTGGTTTTGGGTGCCCTTGCCAATTGGTGCGCCGTCGCGGCAAGAAAACGGAGGCTCTGTTCGGGTTGGTCGCGGCGTGGCTGATTGTGGCCGAGCTTGTGCTGATCCCGCATCCGCCCTGGCCGTCCCTCCCGCCGTGGTGCGTCGTGTCGGTCGCGGGATCAGCTACCACTCTGACCTCCGCCATCGTGGGGATTATTTCCCACCTGCTCGTGGCGCGCGCGAACGGACGGTCTGGACGTCCTGTAATTTGGCAGAGCTTTGTGCAGTACGGGACGGGACTGATCCTGGAACAGTGGCCGCGGGCACTTCCGATGATTGCCTACCGGATCGCTTCGCTGCAAACCCCTGTGCTCCAATTGGTGGCACTACCCCGGTTTGCCAATTCCTGGCCTGCAGGCCGGGAACGAAAGGTGGGCTTCGGTCGGACGCCAAACGGCGCGTGGCTGGAGCTTGTTTGAGGCTGTTGTTCGACCAGCCGAGTTTGGGCATCCTGGAGCCGGATGAACATGGGGGAGTGGTGAGGTCAGCCTGCTGCCGGGTTGATGTCGCGGATCCCGTTTTCGGCGCGTCCCGGGCAATCTTTCCCGACCTTTCTTCTTCTACGCCAGGCTACGATCCATCCGATCCCATTGTTGCGATAGCGTGAGTTCTGCCTTTTGTAGCTTCCCCATGTGAGGCCGCTGACGCCAGCGGCCTCGATCAACTGGGGGGCAGTCGTGGCAATCCATTCATTTCATTCGGAAGCCGAGTTGCGCGGGGCGCGCATGCTGCGCACGGCGTTGGGTCCGGCTATCGCAGGCTTTCTGGAAGATCCGTCGATCGTTGAGGTGATGCTGAACCCCGATGGCCGGCTGTGGATCGATAGGCTGTCGAGCGGCCTTACCGATACCGGCGAGAGTCTATCAGCTGCCGACGGCGAGCGAATTGTCCGGCTGGTCGCACACTATGTGGGCGCTGAGGTTCATGCCGGCTCGCCCCGAATCTCGGCTGAGCTGCCGGAAACGGGAGAGCGTTTCGAAGGTTTGCTGCCGCCGGTCGTCGCCGCGCCGGCCTTCGCAATCCGCAAACCCGCGGTCGCCGTGTTTGGGCTGGACGACTATGTCGCTGCCGGCATCATGAACTTGGAGCAGGCGAACGCGCTTCGTGATGCGGTCGCCACTCGCAAGAACATCCTGGTCGCGGGCGGCACATCCACGGGCAAGACGACGCTGACGAACGCGCTTCTGGCGGAAGTGGCCAAAGGTTCGGATCGCGTCGTTCTCATCGAAGATACGCGGGAGCTTCAGTGCACGGCGCCGAACCTCGTGGCGCTGCGGACCAAGGATGGCGTCGTCTCGCTGTCCGAACTTGTGCGGTCGTCGCTTCGCCTGCGCCCTGATCGTATCCCGATTGGCGAGGTGCGCGGGGCCGAGGCGCTCGATCTGCTCAAAGCCTGGGGGACTGGACATCCCGGCGGTGTCGGCACGATTCACGCTGGCACCGCGCTTGGCGCGCTCCGCCGGCTCGAGCAGCTCATCCAGGAGGCCGTCGTAACGGTCCCGCGCGCGCTGATCGCCGAGACCATCAACGTCATCGCCGTGCTCTCTGGCCGTGGTGCCGAACGGCGTTTGAGCGAACTCGCTTCTGTCACCGGGCTTGGCTCATCAGGCGACTACACCCTTTCGAAAATCGGAGATCAGTCATGAACCTACGATCATCTCTCGGGCGAGGTTTCACGTCAGTTGCGGCATTCGCTTGTCTGTACCTGGTGAGTAGCACGGCCTGGGCCGCCGGCTCGAACATGCCCTGGGAGCAGCCGCTCAACCAGATCCTGCAATCGGTCGAAGGACCCGTCGCCAAGATCATCGCGGTCATCATCATCATCGTGACAGGTCTTTCGCTCGCATTCGGCGACACATCGGGCGGCTTCCGGCGGCTGATCCAGATCGTGTTTGGTCTGTCGATCGCATTTGCCGCCTCGAGCTTCTTCCTGTCGTTCTTCTCGTTCGGCGGCGGGGTGGTGATCTGATGGATGAGCCAGTCCCGGGCTTTGTCGCCCCTGTCCACCGTGCGCTGACCGAGCCGATCCTGATGGGTGGTGCACCGCGATCGGTTGCCATTCTCAACGGCACATTGGCTGCAGCACTCGGCCTTGGTCTGCGCTTGTGGCTGGCAGGCCTTCTGCTGGCGTTCATCGGCCACATGGCCGCAGTCTGGGCCGCAAAACGCGATCCGGAATTCGTCGAAGTCGTGCGCCGGCACGTTCGTGTTCCCGGTCACCTCAGCGCTTGAGAATAGTCCCATGATGAATCTTGCCGAATACCGCCGTTCGAATACGCGCCTTGCTGATTTCCTGCCCTGGGCTGCTCTGGTCGACGAGGGAATTGTATTGAACAAGGACGGCTCACTTCAGCGGACGGCGCGGTTCAGGGGACCGGACCTCGACAGTTCCGTGCCGGCTGAGCTTGTTGCGGTCGCAAGCCGGCTGAACAATGCGCTCCGGCGTCTCGGATCGGGCTGGGCGGTTTTCGTCGAGGCGCAACGGCATTCGGCAGGGCGCTATCCGCCCGACATATTCCCGGATGTCGCATCCGCCCTGGTGGATGCGGAGCGGAAAGCGCAATTCGAGGAGGCCGGCAGCCATTATGAATCGAGCTACTACCTGACCTTCCTTTATCTGCCGCCTGCAGAGAGTGCAGCTGTGGCAGAGCGTCTCCTGTACGAGGGCGGCCATCGCAGCGCGGGAGCGGATGCGCGCGAGGTGCTGAGTGGCTTCGTCGACCGGACCAACCGCGTGCTGCAGCTCGTGGAGGGCTTTATGCCAGAATGCGGCTGGCTCGATGACGAGGCAACGCTCACCTACCTGCACTCGACGGTCTCGACCAAGCGGCATCGTGTTCGGGTGCCGGAAATCCCGATGTATCTCGATGCGCTGCTTGCCGATCAGCCGCTGACAGGCGGGCTTGAGCCGATGCTGGGTGACGCGCATGTGCGTGTCCTGACGGTTGTGGGGTTTCCCACGACGACGACGCCCGGGATCCTCGATGATCTCAACCGCCTCGCATTCCCGTACCGCTGGTCCACCCGGGCGATCATGCTGGACAAGACGGATGCTCTAAAGCTCCTGACCAGGATCAGGCGGCAATGGTTTGCCAAGCGCAAGTCGATTGCCGCGATCCTGAAGGAGGTGATGACGAACGAGGCTTCCACGCTTCTGGATACCGACGCCCACAACAAGGCGATGGATGCAGATAGTGCGCTCCAGGAGCTCGGCTCGGATCAGATCGGTGAAGCCTTTGTGACGGCAACCGTCACGGTCTGGGACAGGGATCCGCACGCGGCGGACGAAAAGCTACGCCTCGTTGAAAAGGTGATCCAGGGCCGGGACTTTACCTCCATGACCGAGACAGTGAATGCCGTTGAGGCCTGGCTCGGCAGCCTGCCGGGACAGGTCTATGCAAACGTGCGCCAGCCGCCGGTGTCGACGCTAAATCTCGCCCACATGATCCCGCTCTCTGCGGTCTGGGCGGGAGAGGTGAAAGACCATCATTTCAAGGCGCCTCCGCTGTTATTCGGGAAAACGGAAGTATCGACCCCTTTCCGCTTCTCGCTCCATGTCGGCGATGTCGGACACACTCTGATCGTTGGACCGACCGGCGCCGGCAAATCGGTGCTGCTCGCACTGATGGCACTGCAGTTCCGGCGATATCCGGCCGCTCAGATCTTTGCCTTTGACTTCGGCGGGTCGATCCGCGCGGCGGCGATCGCCATGGGAGGCGACTGGCATGATCTTGGCGGCGCGGTTGGTGGAGACTCGGCAGAATTCGTGGCGCTCCAGCCGCTTGCGCGCATCGACGAAGTCGCGGAGCGCGGTTGGGCAGCCGATTGGATCGCATCGATTCTTGCGCGCGAGCGCATCGAGGTCACGCCCGAGACCAAGGATCATGTCTGGTCGGCCTTGACCTCGCTCGCCTCGGCGCCAGTTCGGGAGCGGACGCTGACGGGCTTGTCCGTTCTTCTGCAATCCAATGCCTTGAAGCGCGCGCTGCAACCCTATTGCCTCGGCGGTCCATTTGAGCAGCTGCTGGATGCCGAGGGTGAGCGGCTGGGAGAGACCTCCGTCCAGGTGTTTGAGACTGACGGGTTGATCGGGACCGGTGTCGCGCCGGCGGTTCTCTCCTATTTGTTCCACCGGATTGAGGATCGCTTCGACGGCCGTCCGACCCTTCTCATCATCGATGAGGGCTGGCTTGCGCTGGACGATGCCGATTTTGCCGGCAAGCTCCGCGAATGGTTGAAGACGCTGCGCAAGAAGAACGCCTCCGTCGTGTTTGCGACCCAGTCGCTGGCCGATATCGATGGCTCCGCAATTGCGCCCGCAATTATCGAGAGCTGCCCGACCCGGATCCTGCTTCCCAATGACCGGGCGATCGAGCCGCAGATCTTAGGCGTCTACCGGCGCTTTGGACTAAATGACCGGCAGATCGAGATCCTCGCCCGCGCGACGCCAAAGCGCGACTACTACTGCCAGTCGCGCCGGGGCAACCGGCTGTTCGAGCTCGGCCTTGGTGAGATCGCGCTGGCTTTTGCGGCCGCGTCGTCCAAGACCGACCAGACTCTCATCGAGCGGGTTCTTGAGGAGCACGGACGAGACGATTTCGTCGCCGGCTGGCTCAAGGCGCGCGACCTCGGCTGGGCCTGCAATCTCATTCCACAGCTTGCCAAGGAAGATGGCTTGTCATGAAACGTCTCCGTCCGCTTCTGGCAGCAAGTATCATCGCAATTAGCCTGACCCAAGCGCCCCGGGAAGGAAAGGCACAGTGGATCGTGTTCGATCCCAACAACTACGTGCAAAATGTGCTGACCGCCGCGCGCGAGCTGCAGCAGATCAACAACCAGATCACCTCGCTGCAAAACCAAGCGCAGATGTTGATCAATCAGGCGAAGAACCTGGCGAGCCTGCCGTACTCGTCCTTGCAGCAGCTCGAGCAATCGATTCAGCGCACGCAGCAGCTGCTCAGTCAAGCGCAGCGGATTGCCTACGACGTCCAGCAAATCGATCGCGCGTTCTCGACAACTTATGCGCCGGCATCCGCAACCATGTCCAATGGGCTCCTCGTCGCCAGCGCCCAGACACGCTGGCAGAATGCGGTTGCCGGGCTGCAGGACGCCATGCGGGTGCAGGCAACCGTCGTCGGCAATCTCGATACCAACCGCACCCAGATGTCGGCCCTGGTCACGGCGAGCCAGGGCGCGTCAGGTGCTCTGCAGGCAAGTCAGGCCGGCAACCAGCTCCTTGCGCTGCAAGCTCAGCAGCTTGCGGACCTCACGGCCACCGTTGCCGCGCAAGGGCGTGCGCAATCGCTCGAAGCCGCGCAAAGAGCAAGTGCCCAGGATCAGGGGAGGGAGCAAATGCGGCGCTTTCTGACCCAGGGTCAGGGCTATCAACCGACAACCGTGCAGATGTTCCACTGATGATGAAGAACAGATTTGAACGGCTGCCGATGGCGGGGGCAGTTTGCCTCACAGTCCTGGTCGTCGCCGCCTGCGCCGTTCGCCTGCGCGGCGACGACAGCGCGACCCAATCTTCCGCCTCGCTCGCTGGGAAGCCCGATCCGACGGCGGCAAAGCTCGAGCAATGCCGCACCGTCACCTACGAGCAGAGAGAGGCTCTGCTCGAATGCGAGAGGATCTGGGCGGAACGGCGCAGCCAGTTCTTGGGGAAAAGCGGATCGGTAGAGGGTGATAGCGGGGTAGGCGCCGCGCCATTTTCCTCCCCGCTGCCGCGTAAGGACGAAAGCCGCCTCCCGTCCCTCTCACCCTCCATTCCAAGCCAAAGCGAGTGAACAATGGGCGGCACCTCCGTCATCGACCAGTTCCTGGAAACCTTCACCCGCTATATCGATTCCGGGTTTGGCCTGGTCGGGGGCGAAGTCGGCTATCTCGCGACGACGTTAGCTGCAATCGACCTCACGCTTGCGGGCCTGTTCTGGTCCCTCGGAAGTGATGAGGAGATTCTTGCCCGGCTTGTCAAAAAAACCTTGTTTGTCGGTGTTTTTGCCTACCTGATCGGCAATTGGAATAGCCTTGCCCGCATCCTCTTCGAGAGCTTTGCTGGTCTTGGCCTCAAAGCCTCGGGCACGAGTCTGTCATCGGCCGATTTCTTGCGGCCAGGCCGGATCGCGCAAGTGGGGCTCGATGCCGGCCGTCCGATCCTGGACTCGATCTCGGGGCTGATGGGCTATGTCAGCTTCTTCGAGAATTTCGTCCAGATCGCGGTCCTGCTGTTCGCCTGGATCGTGGTGCTGCTTGCCTTCTTTATTCTCGCGATCCAGCTCTTCGTGACGTTGATTGAGTTCAAGCTGACGACGCTTGCAGGCTTCGTGCTGATCCCCTTCGGTCTGTTCGGCAAGACCTCCTTTGCGGCCGAACGGGTGCTGGGCAACGTCATCTCCTCCGGCATCAAGGTTTTGGTCCTCGCCGTCATCGTCGGCATTGGATCGACCTTATTCTCGCAGTTCACGGCAGGTTTCGGCGGCAATCAGCCGAGCATCGAGAACGCGATGGCGCTGGTGCTCGGCGCACTTTCCTTGTTGGGGCTCGGCATTTTCGGACCTGGGATTGCCAACGGCATCGTCTCCGGAGGTCCGCAGCTCGGTGCAGGCAGCGCAGTCGGGACGGGACTTGCCGCCGGTGGAGTCGTTGCGGCTGGCGCTGGCCTTGCGGCCGGCGCTGCCGGTCTCGCCGGCGGCGCGATTGCAGGCGCCGCACGCGGTGGAAGCGCGATTGCAAGTGGCACCATGAGCGTGTTTCGGGCGGGGAGTCAGTCCGGCTCCGAGGCGAGCGCGTCCGGTGCTGCAAGCCCCTTGCGCTCGGTCGCAGCTGGTCTTGGTGGAACGGCGAGCAATGCCGGTACGGGGGAAGAGGATTCCTCGAGAGCTTCCGACAGCGCGCCCGCTTGGGTTCGGCGCATGAAGAGAGCGCAGACGATCAGTCATGGCGCATCAGCGGCAACCCACGCGATCCGTTCAGGTGATCACGGAGGCGGCGGCGGATCTGTCGACCTCTCGCAAGAGGATCACTGACGCCTCCTTTCTTTCGAATTCCCGCCATCTCTTGAGGTCAAGCAATGTTCAAACGATCGGCTGTTCACTATGGCCGCACGCCAGAAGCCGTCACTCCCTATCAACGCGCAGCCCAGGTCTGGGATGATCGCATTGGGTCTGCGCGCGTGCAGGCCAAGAACTGGCGCCTGATGGCCTTTGGCTGCCTCTTCTTGTCAGCCGGCTTTGCCGGCGCCCTGGTCTGGCAATCCGCTCACGGGACGATCACGCCCTGGGTGGTCGAGGTCGATCAATTGGGGGAAGCGAAAGCCGTTGCTCCGGCAAACGCCAGCTATCAACCGACCGATCCGCAAGTAGCCTTTCACCTGGCGCGCTTCATCGAGCATGTGCGCGGCCTGCCGATGGACGCCATTGTCCTGCGCAAAAACTGGCTCCGCGCCTACGACTTTACGACCGATCGCGGCGCCGTTGCGCTGAATGACTATGCACGCAACAACGATCCATTCGCCAAGCTCGGTAAGACGCAAGTGGCGATCGAGGTCTCGAGCGTCATCCGGGCTTCCCCTGAGAGCTTTCGCCTGGCCTGGGTCGAGCGCCGCTTCGACAACGGTCAGCTAGCCGCAACCGAGCGGTGGAGCGCGATCGTCAGCATCATCGTGGAGATGCCTCGCGATCTCGATCGCCTGCGCAAAAATCCCCTTGGGATTTACGTGAACGCCATCAACTGGTCGAAGGAGCTGGGTTAGCAATGCCGTCAGGTCTCGTTATTGCGTCACAGAGGGTCCGCCCGCGCCTGGTTCTGGCTCTCGTCATTGGTGTGTCCACCCTTGGCGGGTGCACCACGTTCAAGCCGCCGCAAATCAGTTACGATAGCGATGTCCCGCCGGCTCCAGATCTGCCGGCGCTTGCCGACGATCGGCCGCGGCCGCTGCATGTGCCACCGGCCTGGAAGGCGGCGCGCGGCGGCAAGAACGCGGAAGCCAAGGAGCCGATTGAACGGATTGAGACCGCGAATGACGCCGCACGTGTGCAGCCACGAAAGGCTGGCTACTTCAATGCAGTGCAGGTGTTTTCGTACAGTCCGGGCGCTCTCTATCAGGTCTATGCCGCGCCAGGGCAGATCACCGACATCGCCTTGGAGGCCGGCGAGCAACTGATCGGGGCGGGACCAGTTGCCGCGGGTGATACCGTGCGTTGGGTGGTCGGCGACACCGAAAGCGGCAGCGGCGACACGCGACGCGTGCACATCATGGTGAAGCCGACACGTCCGGCGATCGAGACCAACCTCGTCGTCAACACGGATCGGCGCACTTACCTCATCGAACTCCGCTCGCGGGAAAAGCCCTACATGCCCTCGGTCGCGTGGTTCTATCCGGAGGATCGGCACGCGCGTGGTCGAGCTCTGCCGCCCACACCTGTCATCCCGGATCAGGCGCAGCGCCGTTACCGCTACGCCATCGAGGGAGACAGCCCACCCTGGCGTCCTGTCAATGCCTATGACGATGGGCGCAAGGTCTACATCGAATTTTCGCCGGGCATCGGCCAGGGCGAAATGCCGCCGCTGTTCGTGATCGGGCCTGACGGCAAGACCGAGCTCGTCAACTACCGCGCTTACGGCAATGTCCTGATCGTCGATCGGCTGTTCGCCGCCGCGGAACTGAGGCTGGGCGAGGAGCACCAGCAGAAGATCAGGATCGTGCGAACCGACGGGAGGTCCCTTTGACCGATACTAGCCAGGCGAACGAGGCGGGTAAGGAGGCTCCGCGGGTCAAGCCTCCGCAAGAGATCGCCGAAACCCTGCGGCTTCGACCAGACCGGCCGAAGGTCGCGCGCCTCTCACGCAAAATCCTTGCCGGCGGCAGCGCCCTTGTGCTCGTGCTCATCTCCGGCGCGGTATTCTGGGCCCTGCAGGAGAAGCGATCGCGCACGCAGGCGCCCGAGGAGCTCTACGCGACCGACCACCACAACGTCGCCGATCAGCTTGCAACCCTCCCGAAGGACTACACTGAGATCCCGAAGGACGTGCCGCGGCTGGGGCCGCCTTTACCGGGCGATCTCGGCCGGCCGATCGTCGCAGCACAGGGCTCTTCGACGTCTAGTCCGCTCGGTGTCGATGCCGAACAGCAGCGCGTCAACCAGGAGAGCGAGGCGGCACGTACCAGCAAGGTGTTTGCGAGTACCAATGTCCGCCCACAGGCGCCGGTCGCATCATCGAGCGAAGCCCCTCCAGGCGCAACGCCCTCATCCGACGAAGCGTTTACCCAGAACGCGCAAGACCGCAAGCTTGCTTTTGTCACCGCCTCCGTCGATCGGCGGACGACCAGTCCCGATCGCCTGGTGAAACCAGCCTCGCCCTTCGTGGTCCAGGCGGGGACGGTCATTCCGGCCGCTCTCATTACCGGAATCCGCTCTGACCTGCCTGGCCAGATCACGGCGCAAGTAACGGAAGCGGTGTACGATTCTCCCACCGGACGAGCTCGGCTCATCCCACAAGGAGCAAGGCTGATCGGGACCTATGATAGCCAGGTCGCTTTTGGCCAGTCGCGCGTGCTCCTGGTCTGGACCCGCCTCATCATGCCGAATGGACGGTCGATCGTTCTGGAGCGGCAGCCTGGCGCAGATTCAGCGGGCTACTCTGGCCTCGAAGATGAGGTCGACAACCATTGGAAGGAGCTGTTGGATGCGGCCGCGCTGTCGACGCTGCTCGCCGTCGGCACCGAGGTGAATTCCGGGTCGGACACCGCTAACACCAACAGCAACCTCATTGCTGCGCTCCGCCGCGGAGCAGGGGATTCGATCAATCAGACCGGCCAGCAGGTGGTCCGCCGCAATCTCAACATCCAGCCGACGTTGACGATCCGTCCGGGATTTCCGGTGCGTGTGATCGTCAATCGCGACCTGGTGCTCGAGCCCTACAGAGGATGAGGACGATGGCCAAGCTCAAGCTCGGAGCAATCGAGGACGACAAGCCGATCAAAGTCACACACGAACTGCCAGCGAGCGTCCACCGGGACCTCGTCGCCTATGCCGATTATCTGAACGGTCAACATGTCTCTGTCGCATTTATGAAGGGAGGCGACGAATGGCGGATCTGAAACTTGGCCGCTTGCCGAAAGCCGGTCTCGTCCGCATGACGATCAACATCTCGGGGCCTCTGAAGGAAGAACTCGAGCGCTATGCCGCCGAGCACAGCCGGCTTTATGAGCCGGTCGACGCCGCGACGTTGATCCCACACATGCTCGAGTCCTTCATCCGGTCCGACCGCGGTTACCGGAGCCGGCGCGCGCAATCCGATCGTGGCAAAACTCGTCAACGTAGCGGTGGTCCAGCAAACGCCACGAGCGTCGCGCCGCGCTCCGATTCCGACGGCTCGGCCTGAAGCCGGGCAATCCGTTGCTCCTGCTTGCGCACGAAGAGGCTGAGAACCTGGATATGCTGCGCCATGTGCCGGTTGGATGACCGCAAGGCGCGAAGGTCCTCGGTCTCGCGGCCGCGCAGGACGGCAATCTCGGCTTCAAGTTGGCGGACCCGATCTGCGCTAGATGCGGGACTCTTCACCTCCCGCGGATGCGACGCGATGGCAATCCGGAATCTCTCGAGCAGTTCGGGCGCCCTGTAAAGGGTTGCACGCGAGAGTCCGGCCTCCGATGCCAGGCGGGCGATTGTGAATGTCGCCTGGACGTCGCCGCGGCCTATCAGCCGCGACATGGCGGCCTCAATGGATGAGACCGCGGCGGCGCTGATCGGCTTGGTCATTCCGGTGATCCTTCGAGGAGTGGTGCGATGAGCCGACGCTTGCGCTCGTTGTCCTCTGTCAGGACCTGGCGCTGGAGCGATGAGAGCCGTCGATCCTGGAGCATCTGTTCGCCCTCCATGATTGACGCCTGCCAAGGCGCCAGATGACGGCGCGTCACGCAGGCGTTCGGGCAGCGATCCGGGCGGCAGTGGGACAACGCCGGCACGGTTCGGTCGGTCGTCGCGTTGTCGTGGTCGAGGCAGAGCGCCGTATCGGGATCGAAGAAGCAGTCGGCCAGCAGGCCGACATGGAGCGTGCGCCCGAGATGTCCGAGCATCGACCGCAGCCGCTGCGCATCGACGATCCGGCCTGGCAGGTCGCCGAGCTCGTCGCGGATCCGCGCGAACTCGCTTCGCAGGCGCGCCGCCGCGGGTCCCGCTGGCGGTAGTCCGCGCTTGATCGCTTCCTCATAATGCTCGACCACATCGTCGATCTGGCCGAGCGCGCGTTCCTGCTCGACCTCGCGGCGAAAGCCCGATGGACTGGAGCCGGAATAGCCTTCGAACATGGCGATCGAGGCATGCTTGTACTGAATCTTGCCGGCCACCGTGCCGAACGGCCGGTTGGCGATGTACCAGGCGAGTGTTCTTCGAAACTGACGTGGTGTGAACCACCATGGGCCACCCTCGACATGCGGGATTGCCGGACCCTCGGGCGAGCGAGCGTCGAGATGATCGCGGAGACCGTTGACGAGCCGTATGACGCCTCCGCGCAGCTCCGCTCTATCATCAGCCATCGAGAGCACCTGCCAGATGGTGTCGACGCCGCGTGTCGCCCGTTGTTGCGCGGTCAGGCGCTCCACCACGTCGATTGCGCGCGCCACGGGCGCGATTGTTATCCACTCGGCTTCCTCGCCGCTTGATTCCCGCGCCTTATAGGTGGTGCTTTTGACGCGATGTCGCTCGACGATCCCGTCGGCGCTTCGGCCGAGCGACCAGCAGCCGACGCGCATGGCCTGCAGTTCGCTATCGCGCATGCCAGTCAAGTACGCACAGACGACATAGGCTGCGGCCTGCAACATCCGCTCTTCTTCGACGATGCTGCGGTCGTCGAACCGCTCCCGCCAAGGCAGGCCCGTATCCGGATCGACCGTGACCGTGCTGTCCATGCCGCCGATCTCACCGCCGAGACGCTCGATGGCGCGGTCCAATCGTCCCCGAAGCGCCGGACGAGAAACCAAAAAGCGCTTGTCGCAGCCGAGCTGGAGGGCGATCAGATGAAAGTTGATGCCGGAAACCATCAGGCCTGCCGACTTGCGCCGACCGTCACGGTCGAATGCGGAAGACGGAATGCCGCGTCCGTCCGCGCAACGCCGTCCGATATAAGAGTCGAGCTGATCAATGAGCGGAAGGCTTTGCGCAACTCTGTCGTGCGGACGTACGCCCTGTTCCAGCCGACCGAGATCAGCGCGGGCAGCGAAGATGTCGGCGGCGAACAGATCGACGTACTTCAGCGACCATCGCAGCAATGCACCGATGACCGGCTCCGGAATGCGGGGCGTGCGGTTCTCGCTCGCCATCGGCCGTGGTGGCAGCCCGGCGACCCGCGCCGCAGAACGGCCTCGCCAGGGCCGGCAACAAAAGCCGCCGAGCGTCAGGTATGGCGAATAGCGATCGAGTTCGATCGGCGCGTCGAGCAAATGTGCGATGCGTTCGGCAGTTCGTCCTCGCTCGCGCCGAAGCTCGACGAGAAAAGCGTCAAGCATTGCTTGATCGACCCTGTGCATTGCGAATGTGCCAGCCTGCTGAGCGGCGAAGGCCATGAAGCGGGCGAGATTGGACAGGGCCGTGCGAGCGACCGTGGGGGACATGCGCGCCCGCGTGGGAGATGGCGATGGCTCGTTCAGCCGTGCCCAAATGAACTCCTTGGCGGTCAAACGCTGCAGCGGATCGGTGAGCGACGTGAAGTCGATCACTGTGACGTATTGCGAGACGTTCTCGCGAAAGATCGCGGGGGCGAGATCCCAGCGGTCGTCGCGAAAGTGCGACAAGCGGGTCTCATCGGTACCCGGTTTGAGCGCCATTCTCGTCAGCACCCGTTCGTTGCCGCAGCGCATCTGAGAGGCGATGCCCCAGGTATCGGACGATGGCGCAGGTTGAGTCGCCGTCATGTCGCGCTCGCCTCCGGTGGCAGATAGATGATGCCAGGCGTTGCATCGGTCGCGATGCGCGCGGCGGTCACAACAGCCTTCGGGAAGGCAGGAAGGATCTGATCGCGAATGCGCCGATGGGCGCGGCCGAACTTGGCCTCCCAGTCAGCTTCAGCCAGCGACTCGCGTTGCGCCACCGTAAATGCAAGGAACGCGATCAATGCCGGCAGCTTGCGTGCGGTGATGACGGCGTTGCTGCAATCGAGGCAGCTCCAGAATGGCGACGGACAGGCATCTCCCTTCGCCGTGAATGGACTATCGTAGAAGCTGGCGCATGCCGCGAGCCACAGATCCTGGGCGCCATCGAGAAAGGGGGCGATTGCTTCACCTGCGAGTGTTCCGGGCAGATGGCTGCCGCCTGGATCGAGGCGGATTGCGGCCTCCTCCTTGGGCGTGACGATGCGTGGTTCTGGATCAGGCGCCGGGCGCGTCACCGCGAGCGCATCCTCGAGTGCAGCCGCGATCGTTGCCTCATGCACGCCCTTGAGCGCGGGAATGTCGGCATAGTGCTCCGCTGCTACCTCGACGGAGTGCCCTTGCGCGAACGTCTCGAGCTGGCCACCAGTCTTCACATACCACTCTGCCTTGTAGGTCTTGCGCAGCCGTGAAAGTTCGAGATGCAGGGCGCGGCCCTGGTCGTCGACAAGGCCGTATTGACGCACGAAATAGCGCGGCGTGAAATTGCTCCTCGTCATGCCGCCGATCAGGCCGTGGACACATCCCCAGACCCAAAGCCGATCGGTATCAAGGCGGCGACGGGCTCGGGCAGTGAGCCTGATCGCAAGACGAACGAGGCCACCAGGTGTGGTCGCGCCACCATCACGGACCCTCACGGTCTTCCACTCCGCACCCTGCGAGCGGCGCTTGAAATATGTGATGTCGACGAAACCCTTGGCCGGGTTCTTCAGGCAGTCGGCCTTCAGCTCGCGCAGACACTCGATCTCGAGCCCTGTCCCAAGCGACAGCAGGATGATGAAGGCGACCACGTCGACCGCCGTCAGGTAGAAGCGGGCATGCGTCGCCGGGCAACTCAGGTCGACGCGGCGAGCCGCTCCGTAGTAGATAGCGCGCTGACGCATGTTATCGAAGAGCGGATGCTTTGACGCGACCCAACCGTCCCGATCGATTGCCTCAATGAGCAACTGATAGGGTTCCTCGACGTTGGGATGAAGATCGGCGGGGAGCGTCGGCAGCTTGCCCTCCAGCACGATCCGGCGGGCTGCTTCGACGACCTGCTTGCGCGCAGCGCGCCGGATGCTCGCGGCGACGGCTCCGCTATAGGCGTCGCGCGGACGGCTGTTTTTGTAGGGGTCGAGACTGAGATAGGTGAGCCGCGGCAGAAGCGCGGAAGGCAGCGTGCCCGGCTCCTGCTCCTCCATCCGGCGCAGGAGCAGGATCGGTCGGGAGAGTAGATGGCGACGGTGGATAGCCCCGGCGTAGGTGTGGCGCTTGAGCCAGGCTTCGTAGCGGTCGAAAAGTGTCGGTTCAATCATCGCGACGGTGTCGACAGCTTCGTCGGCGGCATCCAGGAAGTGCAGGAACCGTCGGAGTTGCTCGACATGCACCCGTACTTTGGTGGGTGTGCAGACGACGCCGGGCGTTGTCAGGCTGTCGCGCAATGCTGCGCCGAAGGCGCGGGCGAGCCGCGGCCGCGAGGAATCACTCAAGGTGACGGTGACGCGCTCGCCGCTCTCTACCGGGATCTCGAAGCGGAGCGCGCCGAGCGGCCTGGCGATGGCGGTCTCGGCCGGCGGAAACCTTGCTCGCCTGCCGCTCACGACACATCCTTTGTCGAAGCATCGAGCGCCGCGCCCCAGCGCTCGGCGGCCGCCTCGACGAGAGCGCGGCTCTCCTCCAGGCTATCGAGGTAGATGTAAGTGCTGGCGATGCTGGCATGTCCAAGAAGGCGCTGCAACTTCTGCAGCGGATCGCCAATCATCCGGCGGTAGGCGGCGGAGCCCGGTTCGTCAGGCGGACCATCGGCCAAGACGGCGCCGATCTGTTCGCGGATCAGCATGGAAAGCATGTGGACGGCGAAGGTGTGCCGCAACGCATGTGGGGTGACGTCGAGATCGATGCCGAGAACGCGACACCGCATGCTCGCCCGGCGGAACACCGCGGCCCAGGCAGCCGACGTCATCGGTCGACCCGCTTCGTTCAGCCAGAGGATCATCGGCTCCCCCGACGACGTCACGAGTCGTCTCCGCTCGGTCGGGCTGAGCACATCGAGGCGAACAGAGCGGACTTGGCCGGTGCGGTCGACAAGACCAATCGCGCCACGGGTTGCGTCATCACGAACGACAATCGGATCGGAATCGACATTGCGGAAGTTGGTGAGCGCATTGGCGCGCTCGATCGCCACATAGTCGGCGAGATGATGCAGAAGCCGCGCTGGCAACCTGATCTCTCGCGATCTCCCGCCCTTGGCGATCGAGGGCGGGAGCCGAAATGGGATCGATCTAGGAGCCGATCGGGTCCGATCAAGTGCGGGCAACTCGACGATAAGAAGGCTCGCCGCCTCTTCCAGTCGCAGGCCGGTCGTGACGAGCAGTTCCGCGAACATGGCATTGCGCTCGCCGTGGCGCCCGCTCCATGTCGCATCCTCGCATCCATCGAGCTGGCGGCCCCGCAACCCAACATCCCGGAAAGCAAAGAAATGACCGAGGCCGACGAACCGGAGGTCGCCACGTCGGGCGCCGGCTTCGCGGGCACGGATAGTCCTAACCGGTGCAAATCGTCCGCCGCGAACGCGCCGCCACATCGTACTCGATCCGAATGGCGATGCGGCGATCAGCTCTTCCTCAACTGCCCAGCCGTAAAACTTCTCAAGCGCGGCTACAGCACGATTCCACGAGGCCGCGGAGATCCGATGAGACGGCGCCGACCGGCGACGCGCGGCATGATAGGCTGCGACGTCTTCGCGGTCGGCAAGCCAAATCGACTTCTTGTCTCGACGCTCGGAAAGAAAGCGCATCCAGACCACAAGGTCGCGAGCGTAGGCCCTGAGACTGTTCGCTGAGCGCAGCCCCATGGTGGGACAGGCCCGAAAGAAACGATTGAGATCGAGATCGTAACCGCTGCAATTATCCAGAATGAATGGCATGCCGTCGCTGAGTTCTGTTGTCTCCACCGCCGCGATTGTCTCCGCCGGAAGCTCGTGCGTGACACCATCAACGATTGCTGAGCGGCGCAGCGCCGCGAGATCCGTGAAGTAAAGCTGCGGCATTCTCTCTCCAAAACGGAGCGCCTTCGGCGCAAAGACCTTTATTTAGAAGGCGAGGGGTTCCCCTCGTGCTCTCCCGCTCGCCGCGTGGCAGGGGTGCAGGACTTCGCCTGCACCCCATAGCCAGTTTATGGTGTCGCCGCCGCGTCAAGCGTTGTCCTCGCTTCGCTGCGGGAACGCTTGACCCGGACGTCTGACGAGCTCCATCGGCAACCCTGATGACTGATCCGCATGACATGTCTGAGACACGTGCGTAGAGTCAGGATAACGCCGAAATCCTCGCGCAGGAGACCGCTCAGCCGATTCAGGATCCCGCCAAGCTCATCGCACCCATGTTGGCGCGGTTCATGGCAAGTGACAGGCGCTTTCGGAAGGCTCGACGAGCGGGTCAACCTCCGAGCGGAGGCGAGGGGTAGCGTTCAGAGAGCATTTTGAGGAAGGCAGCGAGGGCAGGGTTTTCGTTGTCGGCTCGCCAGTATGCCGAGAACTCGAAGCGGCTCGGACCCGTGCCGTCGTGCAGCTCTCGGTAGACCAGGCCGGCTAGATTCGCCCCCATGTCGGACTCGAGCGCCAAGCTGATTCCCGTGCTCATGCCGATCAGGCTCTTGATGATCCCGCGGCTGACATCGTGGCGCTCGATTTTAGGGTGATCCTCGGATGGGACGAGCTTGGAAACCAGGAGAGATTCAAACTCGGTTCCAGGATCGTAGTGGCTCAGCAGCACCGTCTCGCCGCGCAGGTCGCTCCAGTGGACAGTTTGGCGGGCGGCGAGAGGATGTTCCTCGGGGAGGACGACCAGAACGCGCTCGCTCCACAGCGGCATGGCTTTGTTGTCCAACAATGGCAAACCCCCTGTGACGATCAGGATGTCGAGCGCGCCGTTGCGAAGTGCCGCTGCCAGACGCGTCCGAGACCGTTCGACCGTCGCAAGTTCTATCTGCGGGAATCGCTGCTTGAAATCGAGCAATGAGGCCTGCAGATCGCCTGCAGAGAGCGATGTGCAGAAGCCGACCGCCAGCCGGCCTGTCTCGCCGTTCTGAATGGAGCTGGCAGTTGCAATGAGTGCGTCGAACTCCTCCAGAATGATCCTCGCCAGGCGGAGAACGCAGCCCCCGGCGGACGTTGGACGCACACCCCCGCTATGGCGCTCGAAAATGGCAATCCCCAAGTGATGTTCGATCTGGTCAATTCTTCGGCTGATGCCCGATTGTTGCGATCCCAGCAGCTCCGCGGCCTGGCGGAAGCTGCCGCAATCGGCCGCAGCAACGGCAGATCTCAGGTGTTTCAGTTCGAGAACTTTGCGGGCTTGAAGAGAAGGTCGTCGTCGACGGAAATTGTGCATCTTGAGGGCTGGAGTGAGAGAGCTTTCCGCGCCAGTGTGCAGCGGGCTGCGAGTTGTACTTGCATCCAACGCCTACGCGGCAGCTCCGATGACTGGAGCCCAGAGCACTGGACCTGAGATGCGCCCCGCCCTGCGGATGCGCTCCAGCGCATCGGTCGATACCTCCAGGTAGCCGGCAACAGCCGTGGTGTTTCCGAGTGGCCGAGATTTTCCGATCGGGCATAGAGGCCATCCGGCGCGCCGAAGAATGCGCTCCATGCGGGCGTCGGTGACAGTGACGATCCTGTCGAGTTGAAGGGAGAGGCCGAATTCGATCATCGCTGCAAAGAGTTCGTAAGTCGCGGCAGCAAGTCCGCCACTCGCCTTCGGCGCGTCTGGAGAAATGTCGAGTGCAAAACGGCTGCTCTCCCAAATCTTCTCGCTCCTGGGCGCCGGCTGTCCGTCCAGAAGAATTGGAAAGGTGTCTCTCAGCATGGTAGGGCCAGTCGAGGGGAGAAGACGGACGCAACCCTGAAGCCGTCCTTCGAACGACCGGAGCAGCAAGTGCACCGGCCGAACCACGTCGAACTCGTCGACTTCCTTATCGCCGCTCACTTGGACGTCCCAGTCGAGACGCTGTTTGAACACCCGATAGCGCAGCCGGTGCATCTCGGCCAGATCATCGACGAACTCGCCGTAATACTCCGGCTTGATGAGCAGCATCATTGTGGGCTCCCCTCCTTTGTCTCGGAAAGCAAAGCAGAAGCCGACGCAAGTGTATCCTGTGCAGGTACACAGGTGCTGATGGATTTACGTCAATTATTTTCGTGAGTTTGCTTCGGCTAGGCGGGCGACGGCCTGGCAAATCGTACGAACACCGAGCTTCGCTCGGACGTTGTCCAAATGAAATGCAGCGGTTCGCCGCGAGATCCCGAGAATGATCCCGATGTCCCCAATGGATTTGCCGCGCGAAGACCATTCGAGACACTCGAACTCGCGCGGGGACAACGACACGCCATCGACTATGCGATTTGGCGAGAATATTGGTCGGGCATGCGCATGGAAGTACCAGGCGATCACTTCCAGAACATCGGCGCCCTTGCTTATCGAGCGCTCGAATCCGACTCGCCGCCCGTCGGTCGCAAACGTCACGATCGCGATTTCACCTCTGTTGTCGTGGATTGGTATCGTAAATCCATATCGAATGCCGAATCTGCTGGCTTCTTCGAAAACTTCGCGCTCGGATTCCGAGCGGACTTGCGGTCCGAACCCGAGACCCCATCGAAACGGTCGAGTATGGTGGATCGCCCGATGAACCACAGGATCGAAGGCTTGATACTTGCGGCGCAGATAGTGTGCAGTCCAGGAGGGCGGATATGTCGAAATCAGCTTGGGGCTACCGCCTGATTTGGGAGGTAGACGCAGATAGGCAAATAGCGACAAGTTGAGCGCATTGGCGACATCCGCCATGCTCTGCTGCAGAGCATCATGGTCTCTGCCTTCGGTCAGTCGATCGATAAAGTGTTGAATGGCGCGGTTCATCGTGAATGAAGACAACGGGTCCACCAGCTTCGATGTGCTACCTCCGGATGTGTCGTCTCTGCAAGCGCCTCGTCTTTCAAAGTGGTCGAAGCAAGTTCCCGGGTCAGCGCCGGCACATGGCGGGGCTGGCACGCCTCGACGGACTTGCGGCGGCCCGAACACGGGCAGATACCGCATTGGCAATTCCAATCCGGTATCGATGCCTCCGAAATTGGTATTGGCCTCACGGCCGATGATTGCGCGAATTCTTCGAGGTTTCCTGGCAAGCACGGAACTTCAATGCTGACGCTTCATGAGCTCATCACCAAACAATGCCGGGAACGACCGGATAAGGACTTTTTGCGCTTTGAAGATGCTGTCATCAGCTTCTCGGAGTTGAGGCGCCGGGTCTCCTCTGTCTCCGCGATGCTTCGCGATTTGGGCGTCAAATCTGGCGACCGAGTCGCGTTGATGATGGGGAATCACCCCGATCACATCGTCGTCTATCTCGCTTTGGCTTGGGTCGGCGCGATCAGTGTCGAGGTGAGCATGCATCTGAAAGGTATGGGCATTGCGCTCCAGCTGAACAACGCCGAGCCGCGATTTTTCATCATCGATTCCGTTTTCGTGCCGGAGGCAAGAGCAGCCCAGGAGGAGATCCGCTTTGTCGGGATGCGGATATTGGTCCGCAATGCCGCCGATCTCGATCTCGAACCACCATTCGGCCCGCTTTCTCTGGAATGTGTTCCTGCGACATGCGAACCATTTCCTGCAACGCTCAATCGCGTACATACGATCGCGTATACATCGGGAACGACCGGACAGCCGAAGGGCGTGGTGGTGTCCGAGCGCTTCTTTCAAATTGGTGCAAAAAACGCCGCTGTCCTTGCGGATGTCAGGGATGATGATGTCCTGTTTCTCTGGGAGCCGTTCTACCATGTTGCCGGCTGGATGACCGTCGTCATCGCTTTGCAGCGCGGCGTCCCCATTGCGATGGTCGAGCGGTTCAGCGGATCGCAATGCTGGAATCAAATCCGCGCATCGGGGGCAACGGTTCTGCATTACCTCGGCGGAGCGATGAACATCCTCCTGAGGCAGCCGCCTCGTCCGGATGATCGCGACAATCCAATCCGCATCGCCTGGGGCGCCGCGGCACCCAAGAATAGCTGGCGCGCTTTCGAGGAGCGGTTCGGCGTGACCATTCGTGAAGGGTACGGCATTTCCGAGGCGCAAAACTTCACGCATCTCAATCTCGAGGGGCGTGTTGGCTCGATGGGAAGGCCGGTCGAAGAGTTCGATTCCTGGATTGCGGGCGAGGACGGCAAGATGCTGCCGAACGGCGAGATCGGCGAGATCCTGGTCCGACCGAAGCTGCCGGGAGTCGTCATGTGCGGATATTTTCGCGATCCGAAGAAGACGGCTGAAGTCTTGCGAGACGGGTGCGTCTATACCGGAGACTTGGGCTTTCGGGACGAAGACGGCTTTTTCTACTACGCAGGACGCAAGAAGGACAGCTTGCGAAGGCGTGGGGAAAACGTTTCGGCCTGGGAAGTCGAGCAGGTCATCAACTCCCATCCCGAGGTCGAGGAGTCTGCAGTCGTCGGTGTCGCCTCCGATATGGGGGAGCAGGACATACGCGCCTTCGTCAAACCTGCATCAGGTTCGAGAATCGATCCCCTCGATCTCATTCGGTGGTGTGAAGCACGGCTCGCCTACTATCAAGTCCCGCGATACCTGGATTTCGTCGTCGAATTTCCGAGTGGACCGACTCAACGAATTCGCAAGGTCGAGTTGCCGACTAGTCTCGCTGGAAGCTGGGATGTCGAGAGTTCCGGTCGCGCCGGCACCACCCGCGGACGACGGGTAACCAGTTGAAGCACACAGGCCTGCACCAGGAATTCAGCCTAAAAACATCGGTTGTCACTCAAAATGGTCCCAGATATGAACTCGGCTGTTGAAGCGTCGAACGCGCGCCCCCCGCTTCCCCGCAATGAGCCCGTTCGCGATTATGTCCCCAACAGTCCCGAACGGTCGGCGATCAAAGCTGCGCTCGAGCAAATGAGCAACCAGTGCGTCGAGTTGCCGCTGATCATCAATGGTGGCGAACGGCGGACTGGACGTCGTGAGACGGCAGTCATGCCTCACAGGCACGATCACGTCCTTGGAGAGGCTCATCTTGCCTCCGAAGCCGAAGTGAAAGCCGCGATCAATGCGGCCACTGGCGCATGGAGCGGCTGGTCGACGTGGCCCTGGACGGAGAGGGCCGCGGTCTTCTTGAAAGCCGCCGAGCTGGTATCGGGCCCCTGGCGCGATCGTCTCAATGCGGCGACGATGCTCGGTCAGTCCAAGACCGTCCACCAGGCGGAAATCGACTCCGCCGCCGAGCTCATCGACTTCTGGCGATTCAACGTTGAATTCATGAGGCGCCTTTACGAAGATCAACCGATTTCGGCTCCCGGCGTCTGGAATCGCAGCGACTACCGGCCGCTGGAGGGCTTCGTTCTTGCGATCACGCCATTCAACTTCACCGCGATCGCCGGGAACTTGCCGACGGCGCCGGCCTTGATGGGCAATACGGTCGTCTGGAAGCCTGCAGCAACTGCCAAATATCCTGCGCACCTGATCATGCAGGTCTTGCGGGAAGCGGGTCTTCCGGATGGCGTCATCAACCTCGTCTATGGAGACGGCGCCCAGATCGCCGATATTGCACTGGCTGACGAGCGCCTTGCCGGCGTTCACTTCACGGGGTCGACGCAGGTCTTCAACAACATCTTCCGCAAAGTCGGATCGAACATCGATCGATATCGAAACTATCCGCGGCTCGTCGGAGAGACCGGCGGGAAGAATTTCATTCTGGCTCACCAGAGCGCAGACGTTGACGCTCTGGCGACTGCGATCATCAGAGGAGGCTACGAATATCAAGGGCAGAAGTGCTCTGCGGCATCCCGGATCTTCGTGCCGGCTTCACTATGGTCGGCCCTGAAGACGATCCTGTGCGATGAGATTGGGACGATCAAGGTCGGTGACGTCGCCGACTTCGGCAACTTCATGGGCGCGGTGATAGACGAAAAGGCCTGGCGCAAACACATGCGTGTCTTCGAGGAGGCAAGATCGTCGAACGCGAAGATTCTCAGAGGAGGAGAAGGGGACAACAGAACGGGCTACTTCGTTGCTCCCACCTTGATCGAAACCGACGATCTGGAATCGCGACTTCTTCGCGAGGAGTTTTTTGGTCCCATCGTTGCGGCATATGTCTACCCCGACAGCGAGTTCGAGTCCCTTCTCGAGAAGATAGATCGGTCGGGCAGCTATGGGCTCACTGGCGCGATATTCTCGAGGGATCGTCGTATCATCGGTCGCGCGTTGGGCGGGCTGCGGTCCGCTGCCGGCAATTTCTATATCAACGACAAGCCGACCGGTGCGATCGTCGGCCAGCAGCCGTTCGGTGGCGCAAGATTGTCGGGCACCAACGACAAGGCAGGGTCGATCTGGAATCTGATCCGGTGGACCTCGCCAAGAAGCATCAAGGAAGCGTTCGTCCCTCCGCGGGATTACCGTTATCCCTATCTGTCGAGTAGTTCGGTCGAGGAGTAGGCTTCTGAGCGCCGGCCGCATATCCCGCGAACTGAGCTACGCCCTGGACCGATTGAGCGTTTCTTGGGCGCGTTGCTGCTCATCGTTCTTCCGAGGTGTTCGTCGTACTTGTTCCTCTCGCGACGGACCATCACTGGCCGGCCCCTTGCGGGCCGGCCGCTTTTTGCGTGCCCATCGAAAAATCAGGTACCTTCACATCAAAGTTTCTGCAGCAGTTCTTCTGATTGTGCTCTCGTCTCGCGCAGCGATCGCTCGGAAACCCAACCACCGCTCATCGAGCAAACCCGACCGCGCGTAACCCGTGAGAACTGCGTTACCCGTTGAAAAGAGCGGCAGCGGCAAGACCCCCCCGTTGCATCGAGCAGTTCTGTACCGCCTATCCGCAGCGAAAGCCTGGTGCGGCGGCGCTGCCAGTCGTCTGGTCGCAATACAAGTCGGTTCAGTCGTCCGTTCCATGCCGTGGCTGTTCGTCGCCCGAGCGGCTGGTCTGGTAGCCTCCCGAACCACGAGAGGGCGGATCCGCTACCGCCAATTCCGATCTGGTATTGATCGCCCCTAAATTGGTATTGGCCTCGTCCAGGCGATTGACCGACAGTTCAAGCAAATGAATGCCAGTTTCTGGAGGTGACGGTGCCGTCGGGTTCGAATTTTGGGCAGTGCAAGCGCAGGCGTGGAGAGTAGCCCCGTGAGCGAAGCAAAGCGCGCCTTGGTCGTCGGCGGTACGGGGCCTTCCGGACCTCATATCGTCAATGGACTGATTTCCCGGGGATACACAGTCACTCTGTTTCATCGTGGCACCCACGAGAGCGATGACATCCCCGATTTCGTCGAACACATACACGGTGACCCGCACTTCATCGAAACAATTCAAGAGGCGCTGGGGCAGCGGGAGTTCGATCTGGTCGTCGCGACCTACGGACGCACGCGGTTGCTCGCGCGCCATTTCAAGGATCGTCCGACGCGCTTCATCGCGGTCGGTTCGGTGGCGGCTACTCACGGCCATATGGCTTCGGATGCACTCTTTCCGACGGGGCTGCCCGTCCCGACCCCCGAGACAGCACCGACGGTTCAGGCCGAAACGGATGCCGATGGGCGGTTTGCCTGGCGCATAGCCGAGACCGAGCGCGAAATCATGGCTCTGCACCCCGGCGCGACTGTCTTGCGCTACCCGATAGTCTATGGACCCAACCAGCTTCTCCCATTCGAATGGTGCTTGATCCGACGCGCACTGGATCGGCGTCCGTTCATCGTGCTTCCAGATGGGGGGTTGCGGCTCATCGCGCGCGGCTACTCCGTCAACATGGCGCATGCCGTTCTGTGCGCGGTGGATCGGCCTCAAGAGGCCAGTGGACAGGTCTACAATTGTGCCGACGAGCGTCAGCTCACGCTTCGTCAGATCGCGGAAGCGGTTGCAAAGGCGTTGGGCCACGAGTGGGAAATCATTAGTGTGCCGGCCGCCTTGGCGTGGCCATCGTGGCCTATGGTGTTCACCGATCCACAGGGAAGCTGGCACCGACTCTACGACGTCAACAAGATCAAGCGTGAACTCGGCTACAAAGACGTCGTTCCGGCAGTCGAAGCCGTCACGGCGACGGTTCGGTGGTATGCGGAGCGCCGCGATGTGCTCGCAGAGGATATCGAGAAACGGCTCGATGATCCTTTCGATTATCCTGCCGAGGATCGACTCGTATCGGAGTGGCGACAGGCGATCGAGCCGCTGCTTGCCCGCTATCGGCGTGACCATGAGCAACACGCCCATCCTTATGCCCACCCTCAAGCGCCGGGGCTGGCACAAGATCATCGCGGTCGCTGAGAGGGGAGGATCGGTGCCGATGGCAAGTACGATCCGCCATATCAATCCGATCGCTCACTGGTGGGCGGACTCCAGGGCGCTTCGCTTACTGACTTTTCCCAGTTCGTCACGCAAGGTGTCACCATTTCGTGCGGCTGAAAGTCCGATGGAACATCGTCCTCCGAAACCCGCAATTTGATGACCTTTCTGCGCTGAGTTCATGAGCCGACGGGGCGGTTCTTCTTCCCTTGATCCGAGAGGCGAATGAACGAGGCTTCCTTGGGCTAACTTCCGCGTCGCGACGACCCGGTCGAGTTTCGGCTGCGCAACGACAGCTTTCGAGGCGGCTGTACCTCATGAAGAGCTTGCGCCGATTGCTTGAGTTGGACTTTGCTACTGAACATCAGGGTCTCACATGACGGTCACTACCAAACCGGCTGAAATCGAACTGCAGCAGCAAGCAGCGAATGCCCTGCGCAAGCTGGAAGTTCTAGAGGCCGTATATGAGACCATCACGGTGCGACAGCTGGTCGCGCTTCGAGCGCGAACACACGGCTCGGCGGTCGCCATCGATGTCTTCGAGCGCGGCGAGCGCGCAACATACTCCGAGGTCGACCGTCGGTCGAACGAATACGCTCATGCGCTGCGTGCGTTCGGCGTACGCAAAGGCGATCGTATCGGTGTGATGCTCCCCAACCGCATCGAATACCCTATCCTTTGGTTTGCGTTTGCGAAGCTTGGGGCGATCCTGGTTCCGATCAACACACGCTACACGCCCAGGGAGATCGAGTACGTTCTCGGCGACACTCAGGCGCGCTTCGCCATAGTCGATGAAATGGCATGGTCCGTGTTCTCCAAGATGGATCCATGGCCGCAAACTCTGCCCAAAGCGCAAGTGATCGTCGTCGGACGGCCTTCGGAGGGAGTGACTAATCTCGACGAACTGCTCAAGCCGGCGGACGACGGTCCGGTCGAGGAGGACGTTGGACCCGATGACCTGTTGAACATTCAATATACCTCGGGAACGACGGGCTTTCCGAAAGGCTGCATGTTGACGCATGACTACTGGGGGGTCGGCTCGTACGCATTGGCCTGCATAGACACCCAGCCATACACCAGGTACCTGGCCTGGTCGGCCTTCTACTACGTCGACACCCTCCTGGCGCTTCTCAGGTCATATCGACAGGGCGGCACGCTGTATTTGGCCGAGCGAATGAGCTCCTCTGGTTTCATCGGTTGGCTGAAGAAATACCGCATCGAGTGGTGCGCGTTCCCCGAATTCGTCATGCGCGAGCCTGAGGCCACCGATGACACAATGACTTCCCTGAAGCAGGTTCACCATTTCGGCGGCTGGAGTGCGGAATCGATCCGGCAGTTCCGCACGCGCTTCGGTGTGCGCGGCCAGAATAACTACGGGATGACGGAAGTGGCGATGGCCACCCTGATGCCCAACGATATCGATCACGAAGGCGCTCCGTTTGGTATGCGAGCCCCATTTCGAAGGCTGAGTTTGGTCGATGAGGACGGCAGTCCCACGCCTGTCGGCGAAGTCGGCGAGCTATGGGTCAGCGGTCGTGGAATCTTCAAGGGCTACTGGCGCAGGCCAGATGCGAATGCGCAGTCGTTCGAGGGTGAATGGTTCAAGACTGGCGATCTGATGCGCCGCGACGAGTCCGGCTTCTATTGGCTGGTCGGGCGTACGAAGGACATGATTCGTCGATCTGGAGAGAACATCGCCGCGCGCGAGATTGAGGCCGTCATTCGCGAAATTCCCGAGGTCGCGGATGTTGCCGCCGTGCCAGTTCGCGATGCAAAACGCGGCGAGGAGGTCAAGGTTTTCCTGGAGCTGAAGGATGGCGTGAAGGTGGACGATGTATCCGTCGAACGAATTCTCCAGCATGCGCGTGCACGTCTTGCCGCCTTCAAGGTGCCGCGATACCTCGCCTTCACTTCGGCGCTTCCCAGGACAGTGGCGAGCAACAAAGTGCTCAAACGTGAGCTGATAAATATCGGCGATCCGCTCTCAGGTACCTACGACGCCGACGAGAAGCGCTGGCGCTGAAATCGGTGCTTCAAGGCTATTGCATTCTCGCATGCACGAAAGGATGCTTGAGGAAAGAACCATCGTCCTGCCGTGAAGAAATCCGCTCATTTTTTCTGGCCGAGGCGAGGTGAGCACTATCGCGTGAATGCATCGGCATCCTGCACTGATAGATCGTCGTAGGCGTGCCTCACGAAACTGGCGAGGCTGCCGCGTGCTCCGCGACTGACAGCGGTGGCGGCGCGCTCGTCGTCTTTGCTAACTCAACCGCTCGCCTGCCATTAAGAAGGCTGGTGTTGCTGCCTCATTGTGCGCCCGCGAACGTCTCCGGTTCCGACCGACGTGAGCGAGCGTGACTGCGAGGGGTGCCGGATCTGACAACCGCGCACCAATTCCAAGTTGGTATGGAGGATTCTGAAATTGGTATTGGTATCCCCTGAGGCATTTCGCACACACTACATTTCGCACATAATACTTGAGAATTGTCTACTTTGAAGGACCAGGAGGCATGCGTTCGAACTTAGAATTTTCGTCGCTCGTTGGATTGCTCGCATTTGCTTGCTTTTCGCTTCCGTCGCATGCTCAAAGCGGAGATGCCTTGCTCCTCTCGATGCGCGAAGCCGGCGAAACCAAGGCGGCGATCGCTGCGGCGCCTCCTTGGGCGTCCACGTCGCCGAGCGGAGAGCCACAGGGATATCTCATCGACGTGACCAACCTCGCGCTCAAAGGGTTGGGCGCGCCGAAAATCTCTGTTTCACTCACGACTTGGGACGCCATGATCCCGGGCCTGCAGGCCCGCCGCTTCGACTTGGTGCCGGCCGGCCTGCTGATCACTGCAGACCGCTGCAAGGTGGTCGCCTTCTCGGCGCCCATCACCGCTCAGCAGGATGCTCTTCATGTGCTGCCTGGAAATCCGACGCATCTTACCGGCTACGCGCAGATCGCGCAGAACACCGATATCAAGCTTGCTGTATTAACGGGCTCCGCCCAGGAGGCGTTTGCGGTCAAGCAGGGAATCAGTTCAGCTCAGCTTGTTCGCGTCCCAGACATACAAGCCGGCATAGCGACTGTTCGGGGTGGCCGGGCCAATGCCTTCGCCGTTGGACAATTCACCGTGCCGGATCCTCAGCAGAAGGGGGTCGAAGTCGTTGTCGACAACCAGGCGCCGATCGCGAGTATGGCCGTCGCCTTTCGCAAGGAAGACGCGCGTTTCCGCGACGAGTTCAATGCGCAGCTCGGCTTTCTCAGGAGCAGCGGCGCTATGAAGGATCTGTATGTCGGCAAGTATGGATTTCCGAACTGGGACGTGCTCGCCAAGGTTACGAAGGCCGGCGACGTCGTGCCTGGCTGCGAATAAAGCGAAGTACCGTGAAGCTCAGCTTTCACCAACTCCGTCTCGACGACATCAGCTGAGGGCTAACGCAAGCTCGAAGGGGGCCTTGAGCTTTGGGATGAAGGCGTCAGCCTATTCGTTCGAGCGAGCAGGGGTTACGCATATGGATCTGTATGGAATCGTCTGCTCAATCCGAGATCCCGACGAGAGGTTCGACGGCGGGCTGAGCGCTCACCAAGAGCAGGTGGACCTGCAATGATCGTTGGACGCCAACCCGAGGATCGTTGCCATTGCAACAAGCGGCTATTCGGTGAACCTGAGAAGGCGGCACGAGTAGTGCGACCGGATGGCCGCATTTGGACAGGCAGCTGGTGAAACTCGACGAGGACGTCGAATTACCAGCGACGATACCCAACCAACAGCACGCACGACATACCATCAAACCGCGCAACATGCCGGAGCGTGGTCAAGGAGAATATGATGACGGAAGGCCAGAAGTTTGCTCACAGCCCGGAAGAATTGCTTTCCGAGATGCACGAAGGCGTGCTGGTGCTCACGATCAACAGGCAGGAGAGCTACAACGCCTGGACCTCGGCGCTACGCGACGCGCTTGGACGCAAACTCAGCGCTGCCGATACGGACTTGAGTGTCGACGCCGTCATTATCACGGGAGCCGGCGACAGAGCGTTCTGCTCCGGTCAGGATTTGTCGGAACTGCAGGAATTTGCCGATGGCATGAACATCGAGGCATTCATGCAACGTCTCACCAAGTGCTACGACTCGGTCCGACAATTCAGCAAGCCCCTCGTCGCTGCGATCAATGGCGTTGCAGCAGGATCCGGCTTCCAGGTCACACAATTCTGCGATTACGTGATTGCTCATCCCGGTGTCAGGGTAGGCCAAACGGAAGTGACCTCGGGTCTTCCGAGCGTCTTCGGCACATGGCTCATGTGGGAGCGGATCGGGCGGCGGGCTCTCGAGCTAGCGCTGCAGGGCCGTCTTATGGAAGTCGAGGAGGCTAAACATCTGGGCTTCATTCACGAGGTCGCGGAGCCCTCGAAGGTGCTTGAGGTCGCGCTGGAGGCTGCCCGCCGTCTCGCGAAGCAGCCGCGGGTGGCGTACAGCCTCTCGAAAGCGGCAAATCGGCAGTTTGATGAACAGCGTTATGCGATTGCAATGGAAATGGCCGTGGCTGCCTATCGTGAAGCGTTCAATACAGGCGCGCCTCAACAAGAAATCGGGAAGTTCTTCAAGCGCCGCCGTGCCCGAAAGGTTGCATCTACGCCCGCGTCAGGAGTTTCAGGTTGACGTTCGAAGCCCGCGCACGGCTTGGGTCATGAGCATCCGATGCAAGACCAAGGAAGCCGGACTTTCGCAATCCGGCAGCGGATCGGTCACTTTGAGCGCCCATGGCCGCGTGCCTGCCGAGTTTCTGCGGCCTCGGGGTATGGACTTAAGGTCGATCGTCAGCGGTGAACCGAGAGGCGTGAACCGACAGGCAATCACCCGCGTCATCAATTCCAATATGGTATCGATCCCCCTGAAATTGGTGTTGGCGCCTCCGTAGCGAGTTCACCTACATTGCATCCAACACAATTCTCAGAAGGGAGGAGACGGTTATGCGCCGGGTGCCAATGCTCTTGCTGCTGGGAGCCGCCGGCTTTTCGCTTCCGAGCAACGCGCAAACCGAGGGGCCTCTTCTCGCCTCGGTTCAGAGGGCCGGGGAAGTCAAGGTCGGACTCGGCTCGGCACCTCCTTATATCGCTCTATCGCCAGACGGGCACGCGACCGGTTACATCGTCGAGGTCCTGAACCTGGCGCTCAAGGGCATGGGCCTGCCGGCTCTCACGCCGGTGCTCGCCAAGTGGGACGCGATGATCCCCGGACTGCAGGCCCGCCAGTTCGACTTCGTCGGCGGTCAGGTGATCACCGAATCCCGCTGCAAGGCTGTGATGTTTGCGGCTCCCATTTGGGTAATGCGGGATGCGCTGTATACCCGGCCTGGAAATCCGAAGCAGTTGACCGGCTACTCGCAAGTTGCGCGGAGTTCGGACGTCAAGCTGGCGGTGATCACGGGGACAACCCAAGAAGCATATGCGCTGAAGCAAGGCGTGAAGTCCGATCAGCTCGTGCGCGTCACTGACATCCAGGCTAGCGCTGCAACCGTCGTCGGCGGCCGGGCGGACGCATTTGTCGTCGGGCAATTCACCATCACGAATCCGGAGGAAAAAGGTCTTCAGGTCGTCGTCGACAAGCAGGCGCCAACGCACGGGTTTGCCGCCGTGTTTCGCAAAGAAGACGCGCGATTTCGCGATGCATTCAACGAACAGCTCAATGTGTTGCGCAGCAATGGGACCATGGAGCAGCTGTACGTCGTGAAGTATGGGATTCCCAACTGGGATGCGCTGGCGAAGCTCACCAAAGCCGGCGACGCCGAGGCGGGCTGCGAGTAGCGGAGCGATTCAGGTGGAAGCAGTGCTGGAGTACTGGCCATCACTCGCGCGGGGCTTGTTGGTCACGGTGTGGGTGGCCTTTTGCACCATTTCGGGTGCAGCACTCGGCGCGCTTGTCCTCGGCCCGCTGAGGCTCTCCAAGAGCCCAGCGGTACGAATATCGTCGATGCTCTTCATCGAGATCATTCGCGGTCCCTCGGCTCTGGTCTGGCTGTTCTGGGTCTTCTATGTTCTGCCACTCATGCCCTGGGTGCCGCGTCTCAGTCCTGTCATGGCATCGATCATCGTCTTGTCGCTGCTTGGTGCCGCATACGGCGCCGAGATCGTTCGCGGCGGCATCGAGGCAGTCCATCGCGGGCAGACAGATGCTTGCCATGCGCTTGGACTGAATAAAATTCAGAGCCTTACGAAGGTCGTGCTGCCGCAGGCGCTTTCGCAGATCGTTCCGGCGTTCGGCAGCCTGGCGAGAGACATGGTTAGGTGGACCTCGATCGTGAGCTTCGTCGGCGTGCAGGACGTGCTCTATGTTGCAAACAACGTTCGCAGCCAGACATTCGAGACGGCCACCGTCTTCTGCCTGCTGGCCGCCCTTTATTGGATTCTGTGTCTTGTTTGCGCTGCCGCATTTCAGGCCATCGAGCGCGCGCTTCCGCTCAATCGTGCGTTACGAGCCGCACGCCTAAGGGTGCAGATCGCGCCCGGAGCGGATTCGCCGGCAGGGGTGGCTCCATGACGTGGGACTGGAGCTTTGCCCTCGACATTCTGCCGCGCCTCATGGTGGGCGTTTGGCATACCGTCCTGGTAACGCTTGCGAGCTCGGCCATTGCACTCACAGCCGGCCTGCTGCTTGCGATCTTGGAGAATGTAAGTACCAGGCTCGGACGGGCATTCGTGCGTTTCCTGCTCGAACTCTTTCGGGGAGTGCCGATCCTCGTTGTGCTCTACTTTGCGTTCTACGTGCTGCCGGAAGTGGGGCTCACGTTTCCGGCAATGCCGATTGGCATTGCCGTATTGGGCGTGGTCTATGCAGCGTTCTGCTCGGAGGTCTACCGCGGCAGCCTGATCACGATACCCGCCGAATTGCGCGATGCGTGTGTAGCGCTCCATTTGAGTCCGTATGTTACATGGCGACGCGTGCTGGTTCCTTTGATGATCAAGCGATCCGTTCCCGCATTGCTCAATTACGTGCTCGCCCTGTTCCGAAACTCCTCGTACCTGTTTGCGCTCGGAGTGCCGGTGCTGATGGGGCAGGCCAACACGGCCGGCTACGAAAGCTTCCGCTACCTCGAGCCCTTCACTCTGGCCGGCCTCATCTACATCGTGATGAACTTGCCGTTCCTCTATTTCCTTTCCCGATTGAAGGACAAGCATGTCTAGCACCGTGGAATTCAGTCACCATGATCCCTTCGTCGCGGCAGGCGCCGCAGCCTTCGATGCGAATGACCCGCATCGCTGCGCTCCCAACTCGCAGGAGACCATGTACGCCATCGAATTCGAGATGGTCTCGAAATCCTTCGGTGCTCACCGCGTGCTCGTCGACCTCGACCTGCAGGTGCGCCCCGGGGAGAAAGTCACGCTGATCGGCCCGAGCGGCTCGGGAAAAACGACGGTGCTGCGGCTGGCCATGACGCTGGAAAAGCCGACCAGCGGCGATATCCGCCTTTTCGGAGAAAGCATCCTCTTCGATGCGGTTGGCAAACCGCTCAAGGGCTCGCAGGAGGCGCGGGTTCGCCGTCGGTGCGGCATGGTCTTCCAGCAATTCAACCTTTTCCCGCACCTGACCGTGCTGCAGAACCTGATCTTGGCACCCACGACCGTGCTGGGACAACACAGGAAGCAAGCCGAGAGAAGCGCGCTCGACTATCTCCGCATGGTGGGTCTCGAAGCCAAAGTCCATGCCTATCCGACCCAGCTGTCTGGAGGTCAGCAGCAGCGCATCGCGATCGCGCGGGCGCTCATCTTGAAACCCGAGATCCTACTCCTGGACGAAATCACCTCCGCACTGGATCCTGAGCTCGCCGGCGAGGTTCTCGACGTGGTGCGAGGCGTGGCGCAGGAGACGAACGTCACGCTGCTGATCGTCACGCACGAGATGCGCTTCGCGCGCGAGGTCTCCGACCGTGTCCTCGTCTTCGACGCCGGACGCATCATCGAGCAGGGTTCACCCGACAAGATCTTCAGCAATCCCGAGTCCGCACGCACGCGCTCGTTCCTGCAATCGGTCTTGAGCCACTGAACCTCGGCAACTTTATGCATGCAGCTTCTGCCCTCCTCGTGGCTCGTCCCGGCGCTCATTTGACAAGCACGCCTGGCTTGCAAGCTGGCAAGGCCCGCAAATCGCCAATCGATCAACCGTGGTGTTTCGAGGCTGCGAAAATGGCTGCATCGGCGAACCGCGAGGCTTTCGATCCCCTAGAAAAATCGATCATTTCTTCGATACCTACCTGAAAGGATGGTGCGCATGCCAGTTGGTCCTGGTAAAGATCTCTTCTCCGCTTCGCCTCTGTATCTGGATGCGGCAAGCATCAAAGCTTGCCTGAGCGATGAAGAAATCTACGAAACCGTGAGCCAAACGCTGCGTGAGATGAACAGCACAATCGTGGTCAAGGGGCCAAAGGCGGGTTTCGGCCTCGATGTCAACGGCGACCACCTGCACATGGGCAGCGTTTGCGGCGGCGTACTTTCAAGTTCTGCAGCCGGCATCAAGTGGTTCACGGTTGCAGACAGAAATCCCTCACGGAACTTGCCGCGCGTCCCCGCGACGATCCTGGTATGTGACGCAGAAACAGGGATGCTCGAGGGGGTCTTGAACGGCACACAACTGACGTCGGAAAGAACGGCTGCAATGGCTGTTGCGGCTGCATCGGCATGCTGCAGGCGTCCCATGAAAAGCGCGGCGGTGGTCGGCGCCGGAGCCATCGGCAGCGCCTTGGTCAAGTTCTTGGCCGCGACACAACCAGTCGAACATATTGTCGTGGCGTCGCTGCGAGAATCGAGCGCACGACAGGCCTGCGATGCCGTCGCTACGGCAGTTCGGCGGGACCTCACACTCACCGCCACGGCCGACGTGAGCGGAGCCGTATGTGGCGCCGACGTTGTTTTCACGTCTACTGGTGTTTCCAGGGATACCGATGTGGTTCGTGCAGAGTGGCTCAAGAATAGTGCCGTTGTCTGCACGCTCGGGACGCGGCGAGAGGTCGATCTGAAACTTCTCTCTGACGCTTGGATCGTCGTTGACGATGCAGACGGCATCAGGCTACGCCGCAGCGATTTCCGCGAGGGCGGGACAGGCTGGAACCGGATCGCTGGCGACATCGGCAGCGTCATGTCGGGCCGGCTCCCTCTTCCCCCAGACAACCAGAAGATCAATGTCGTCCTGATCGGAATGGGGGTGCTTGACGTTGCGCTGGGCGCTCGTGCGATCCTCAATGCCAGACGGAAAGGCTTGGGCATCCAGCTCGAGCGGCAATGATGGCGGACGGCATCGACGCTCTTGTCGTGGGTGCCGGCGTCGTCGGCGTGACCGCAGCCTTGGCGCTCCAACAGCGCGGGCTTCAGGTTACGCTGCTGGAGCAGAGCTCCGTCGCGGCGGGTTGTAGTTTCGGCAATGCAGGGTTGATTGCCCCGGGCGCATTTCCTTTGAGCGCCCAGCATCGGCTAGCGGACCTTCCGGCGACCTTTCTAAAATCCAGTTCGCCTGCCGCCCTCGATTGGATGTCAGCCCTGCGGCTTTTGCCGTGGGCCATCCAATATGCGAAGGCAACGCGATGCGACAAGGTTCGGCGCGACACGGACCTGCTCCACGAGCTGTGCCGACACGCGCTACGCTCATACGAGCTGCTACTCGGCTCGGACCTGCCGCCGATCTGCAGACGCGGCTACCTGACCGTCCACCTTTCGCCTTCAGAAGTCGGAAAAGCAGCCCACTTCAATTCCATTCGTGCATCGCTAGGTTTGGCTGTCCAGATGCTGGTCGGACCAGAAATTGCCGAGCTCGAGCCTGCCATGGGCGGTGTCGCTGCCGGTGCTACCCTTGTCCAAGGCGCGGCGCATGTCACAGATCCCGCGGCATTTGTGACGTCTCTCGCCGACGTCTTCGTGCGACGTGGTGGTACCGTATGCCGCGATCGGGTTCAGGCGTTGCAAAGCAAACAGACGGGAGAGGTCACCGTTCGGGGTCATCTTGAAACCTACTCGCCTCGGACGGTGGTTCTGACAACAGGAGCGCATGCGAACCAGCTTCTGGCAAATTGCGATCATCGCATCCCCCTTGCAGCAGAACGAGGGTACCACCTCGAGCTGGACGTCGAGCCTGGATTCATAAGTCGGCCAACTGCGATACCTGGTTTGGGCGTGGTTCTCACCCCCAGTCAGCGCGGAGCCCGAATTGCTGGAATCAGTCACTTTGGATTGCCGGGGCTACGAGCACGACCGGGACTACTCTTGTCGGCGTTGAAGCGTGCGCGCAAAGTCCTGCCCGCGCTCAGAGCCCGGCCGGGCTTCGAGGTGTGGAGCGGAGAGCGCCCCGCCACGCCGGACTCCTTGCCCATCATTGAACAAATCCCGGAACATCGTTCGATCTTCGTGTCCTGCGGCCACGGGCATCTCGGCCTTACGTTGGCTGCCGTCTCGGCACGCGTTCTTGCCGACCTGGTCACAGGCAGCTCATCCGATTATTCGATCCAGCTCAGCTCACGGCGATTCGAGCTGAATTAGGGAGCTGAGCCGCTTGCGGATCATATGGTGGCAACACAAAGGTGGATGAGAACAATTGCAACATTGACCACAGAATAACGCAGGCTCCCTATACCGCACTCGTGGAGTTACCAAAGGACGTTGCTGTTGTTCTGGCGCCGCGAACGATCACTGATCTGGTCCAGTATCAAGCCAACGCAGGTCAGCCCAACCGATATGACCCATCTGTCCAAGCCCAAGACGTTCAGCACCGATGGCATCACCACGCCACTGCGGTATGCCGCCTTCCGACGCATCTGGCTGGCGAGCGTACTCTCAAATCTCGGCATCCTGATTCAGGGGGTGGCTGCCGCCTGGGCGATGACGCAGATGAGCGCATCGGCTGATACCGTAGCGCTGGTGCAAACCGCGCTGATGCTGCCGATCATGCTGATCTCGATGCCGGCCGGCGCGATCGCGGACATGCGGGACCGGCGCATGGTGGCGATTGTTTCGCTCGGAATCGCGCTCGCCGGCGCGAGCGCTCTGACGACGCTCTCCTGGCTGGGCCTGATCACGCCAAATGTGTTGCTGGCGCTCTGCTTTGTCGTCGGCAGCGGCATGGCGTTGATGGGACCAGCCTGGCAGTCCTCGGTGAGCGAGCAGGTGCCCTCAGAAGCGCTGCCCGCGGCGGTCGCGCTGAATGGGATCAGCTACAACATCGCGCGCAGCGTGGGGCCAGCCGTCGGGGGTATTGTGGTGGCGACCGCCGGTGCGGTGGCCGCATTCGCGCTGAACGCGCTGCTCTATCTGCCGCTCATGACCGCGCTGTTCCTCTGGAAACGTGTCGCCGAACCTTCACGTCTGCCACCTGAGAGGCTCGGCCGGGCAATCGTCTCCGGCCTGCGCTACATCACGAATTCGCCGTCCATTAAAATCGTGCTGATCCGCGCCATGGTGACCGGCCTTATCGGCGGCGCGATCACTGCACTGATGCCGCTGGTGGCTCGCGATCTCCTCCATGGCGGAGCCCAGACCTACGGCATGTTGCTCGGAGCCTTTGGTCTCGGCGCGGTGATCGGCGCGTTTTACATCACGGAGGTGCGCAAGCGTATGAGCGGAGAGGCCGCGATACGCGCCTGTGCGCTGTCCATGGGCGGGGCGGTTACCGCCGTGGCGCTGAGCCGTCATCCGGTCTTGACTGGGGCCGCGCTCGTCCTGGCGGGCGCCGTCTGGATGATCGCATGGGCGGTGTTCAACATCGGCGTGCAGCTGTCGGCGCCGCGCTGGGTGGCAGGACGCTCGCTTGCGGCCTATCAGGCGGCGAGCTCAGGCGGCATCGCCGTTGGCAGCTGGGGCTGGGGCTGTTTGACCGATGCACTTGGCATCGAAACGGCGCTCCTGCTCTCGGCAGCCCTGATGCTGGCCTCGCCGCTGTTGGGGCTCTGGTTGCGAATGCCGCCCATCGGGGCGCCGGGCGAGGAACCTGCAGCGCTTGACGATCCCGAGGTGCGGCTTGCCTTGACCGGGCGCAGCGGGCCATTGGTAGTCGAGATCGAGTACCGTGTGCTGCAGGACAATGCGCGGTCATTTCACAACCTGATGCAGGAGGTGCAATTGTCTCGCCAACGCAACGGCGCCTATGGCTGGTCGATGGCGCGCGATATCGCCGATCCCGAATTGTGGACCGAGCGCTTTCATTGCCCGACCTGGTTCGACTACTTGCGCCTGCGCAACCGCTCCACGCAATCCGAGCGCGCGTTGGATCAGAAAGCGGAGGCTTTTCACATCGGCGATGAGCCCGCGCGCGTCCGCCGCATGCTGGAGCGTCCGTTCGGTTCGGTACGCTGGAAGGACGATACGCCCGATTGCGAGGACGACGTGCTGCAAGTGATCCCAAGCAGGGCGGGAGGCAGTCCTCGCTAAGATGCGCTTCAGATCTACTTCGGGCGAGACCGACTGCAGGGTGTCCAGGACTCTCCACGAATGTACCCGCAATCGGCCGAAGACGCGCCGAGCCTCCGGGCAGTAGAGAGAATGGTGCTAGTGGTCCCGCCGCTCACTCGAGGCCAGGAAAAGTGGCCGCCCTTGTGGGCCCCGACCGACCAAGCGGGTTGATGCCACAAGGGGGCCTGAGTTCGCGATCGATGTACCAGATAGACGTAGGCTCGCTCGAAGTCTCGATCAGAGAGCATTTCGGTGGGGTCTGAATGTGCTTGCGACGTTCGACGGCGACGGCGGCTCCGAGGGGATGGCTCGGCCGGACCCCATGATCGATTTTGCTGAACTTGACGCACAGAACGGGAACCCTCGGCGTGCAACATGGGCAGGCACCATGGGCTGCACGCGTTTTAGCGGCTGTTCCGACCTTCACGCTTGGCTATGTGCGGACCGGGGCTTTGCTCTTGTCCTGCTTCCTCCCGAGCCCATCAAAGGCACGGAACCTGCCTCGTCCAGTGTGCTGCTCATATGTCGGCGATACCCTCCAGTGTCGGGAACCGGCCACTTTAAGATGATTTGTCTCCTTGATGGCGGGTTCCTGTAGTTTTATAGTCATAAAATGGACATCAGACACTTCCGCTATTTCGTCGCAGTTGCGGAAGCTCTCAGCTTCGCGAGGGCCGCTCGCACCTTGAATATGAGCCAACCGCCTCTTTCGAAGCGGATAGCCGACTTGGAGAGCGAGCTGGGCCTTAAACTCTTTGACCGCACCAGCAAGAAAGTTACTCTGACCAGGACAGGGGAGGCCTTCCTCCCGCAGGCCCGCAATGCCGTACAAGCGTTTGACGCTGCTCTGCGGGCAGTGCGGTCACTCTCGCCGAGCCAATCACGACACCTTCGGATCGCATTTCCTCCGGAAACTTCGAGGAGCATGCTGTTGGCCGTCGTAAGCCGTCTTCAGCAGGAGCAGGTCGAAGTACATGTGATCGAGGCCTCGACATCGGACCAACAACGTCTGTTCGCAGCCGGAGAAATAGATGTCGGTGTTCTTCGGCACCCGTTCGAAGAACGGGGGCTTCGGGTCTCGGCCCCACTTGGGCAACCTCTTGGCGTCGTGGTCGACGCTGAGCACCCCCTCGCCAAGGTGGACAAGTTGCGTCTTCGCGATTTGAGCCCCTACCCGCTGGTACACTTTCAGCGTCAATTGGCGCCGGGTCTATACGACGAGCTGCTGAATCTTTGCCGGACTGGTGGCTTCGTTCCCTCACGTATTCTGCAAACCGGCAGGATGACCAAGGCATTTCTCAAGACGGAGTCTGCAGTGGCACTCGCGGCCGAGCGGTTTGCCAAACGACGGGGGGAGGCCGGATCAAAGGAATTTATCTGGAAACCCTTGGAAGGGTCTCCAATACATTGGTGGACATCGGTCGTCTGCAGAGCGGATGAGTATGTTGGATTGACCCGCGTAGCTGTCGATGTCGTAATTGCTTCCTTGCAGCAATACGAAAAATGGATTCCTTTGCCTCGCCCAGCCATGGGTCGACCGGGGAAGCGCGAGTATGCTAAACACAAAGCCCACGCAGGAGCGCATGAGGCCCGCAAACACGCCGTGACCGAGGCCTGAACTATCCATTGCTGATGTCGAGCGAGACAAAGACAAGTCGCGCCGGTCTCTGCCAGTAATTTATCTCGAACTGAAAGATCGAAGAACTGCAGGGTTGGCCGCTCTGTCAAGTCGGGCTCGCCGATGCATTCTCTATGGGTAGAGCATGGATCTCCAACTTTCGCATTGGCCTTCCCGTTTGCTCAAGTCGGCTTTTCGTTCTGATCGAATCGGGTAGATCGTCCCGAGTCTCCTGTTGCGCGCACCTAGAGCGATCCAAGGCGGCTGCACTTAAGCAATACGCTTTTCGAGGATTGCCGACGTGAAATCTCAAGCGCTGAATGGAAAAAGCAGTCGCCGCTGATGCGCCAGCATCAGTCACTCGCCCGGTGTTGATCTACCAACAGCTCATGCTCTCTACCGCAGAGCTATCGCCAAATTTTGGTGACGGCCGGGGCCGGTCAGGCGGCGGCGGTTGTGGGCTGACGGTCGGTCGGCTTTGCGATGACCTCGATCCCG
>NZ_JBEPRF010000022.1:0-132150 GCF_040548225.1 Bradyrhizobium sp. S3.12.5 | reverse complement strand
TGTCTCCAGGTTGGGTGGTTTTGCAACTCCAGTCTGGCTCCAGACTCGGTCGCTATCCACCCCCCATGGAATCTTCGCTGCGCTCGCAATGACGGTGCTTGTGGTGACGACCTGACATAATCAAGGACACCTCCATGGCCTCCATCCACAACGACGTCCCCCTCTCCGCCCCGGCCCGCAATGTCTGGGACGCGGTGCGCGATTTCGGCGCGCTGCATCAGCGGCTGGTGCCGGGCTTTGTCACCGCTTGCCAGCTCGACGGCGATGCACGCATCGTCACCTTCGCCAACGGCTCGGTCGCACGCGAGGTGCTGGTCGATTGCGACGACGCGCGGCAGCGGCTGGTCTACGCAATCAACAGCGAACGGCTGACGCATTACAGCGCCTCGGTGCAGGTGATCGCCGACGGCGAGGCGAAATGCCGCCTGGTCTGGATTATCGACATGCTGCCGAACGAGCTCGCGCCTTACGTTCAGGGGCAGACCAGGGAGGCCGTGATCGCCATGCGAAAGGCCTTCCCGCCTCCGGCTACGTGATCTTTCTCACAGAGCCCCGCTGTCGTCAGCCGTAACCATGGCGGCGTGCGTCCGGTTGGCCCCGCTCTCCCGGCGGCGCCACGCACGCGAGGAGCATGCCATGAAAGGTGCGGACAAGGTGATCTGCCAGGCAGCCGCTGTGCTGTTGCTGTTTTCGGTCGCGAGCACGCCGGCCAAGGCGCAGTTCCTCGGCGGCGGAGGTACCGGCGGCGAGGACATGATGACCCAGATGGCGCCGATGCTGGAGATGATGAAGACGAAGATGGGCAAGCGCCGCTTCGCCATGCTGATGCAAACCATGGGGCCGATGATGAGCCGCATGATGGAGAATGGCGGCGGCGGGCTCGGTGGCATGATGGGTGGCGGCGGTATGGGCGGCGGGTTCGGCGCGCCCAATTACGGTGGCTACGCACCGATGGGCGACGGCGATATCACGGGCATGCTGGGCGGCGGCGGCGACATGATGGCGATGATCCCGCAATTGATGCGGCTCGCCAATCTCGGCGGCGGCGGCCATCGCCGCCACAAGCATCGCTAGTCTACAACCGACAGCGCCGGACGCACGGCCGGCTTCGTCGCGCGCGGCCCCCAGCGCGTCAGCACCACGCTGGAGCATGACAGCAGGCCGAGCACGACCATCGAGCTCGCGGCCAGCCAGAAGAAGTTTTGCGCAGTGGCGTCATGCGTCGACAGCCACCAGCCGCAGGTCGCGATGTAGGTCAGTCGCGCCGTCTGCGCCAGCACCGGGCCGATCACCTTGGCCGCGCCTTGTGACGAGAAGTACATCGTCGAAGCGAGGCCGATGAAGGCGTAGAACGGCGCGACCGTCGAGAGATATTGGTGGCTGGTCGCGCGTACCGTGGCGCTGTCCGTAAAAATGTTGACCCAGAGGTCGGGGAACAGCGCAACGAGGCAGGCCGGCGCGCCGACAGCGACGAAAGCACTCGCCCCTGCAATCCAGGCGATGCGCCGGGCACGGGCGATGCGACCGGCACCAACCGCCATGCCGATCATCGGCACCGACGCGATGCCGAACGAGAATGCGATCGAGGTCAGCAGGAATTCGAGCCGCGCGCCGATGCCATAGCCGGCGAGGATCGCAGTGCCGAATTTGGCCAGCATGTGGGTGAAGATCGAGATCGTCAGCACCGATTGCAGCGGCGAGAAGCAGGCGATGGCGCCGACCTTCAGGATGTCGAAGAACATCGCCCACTGAATGCGAAGCCCGCGCAGTTTCGGCACGATTCGTGCGCGGCCGGAGAACAGGAACCAGCCCATCACGCAGATATTCATCGAATAGGCGATCAGCGAGCCCGCCGCGACACCGCGCATGCCGAACTGCGGCACGGGCCCGAGTCCCAGGCCCAGCGTGCCGCCAAGCACGACCTGCATGACCGCGGAATTCAGCATCAACAGCGACGGCAGCTTCATGTTGCCGGTGCCGCGCAGCACGCCCGCCATGGTGTTGAGCAGCCAGGGCAGCACCGCGCCGCCGAAAAACACCTGCGTATAGCCGATCGCATGCGTCAGCACCTCACCACGGCCGCCGAGCATCGTGAGCACCTGGGGTCCGAAGATCAGCATGCCCAGCATGAAGACGACGCCGAAGGTGATGCCGATCAGGAGCGCATGCGCGGCCAGCGTCCCGGCACGCTCGCGATCGCCGGCGCCGAGCGCACGTGCGATGGCCGAAGCGACCGCACCGCCCATGGCGCCGCCGGACATCGTCATGGTCAGGATCACTGTCGGAAACACCAGCGCCATCGCCGCCAGCGCTTCCACGCCGAGACGCCCGATATAGGAGGTCTCCGCAATCACCACGCAGGTGCCGGCGGACAGCGCGACGACGTTCGGCCAGGCGAGACTGAGCAGCGTGCGCAGGATCGGCCCATCGGTCAGCGCGCTCCGCACCGGGCGCGGAGGCGGCGGCAGCGGACGTTCCTGCTCATCGACCGGGATTTCGGCGATGTCCGTCATTTCCTCTCCCGGGCAAAAGCGCCGTTTGCGGCGCAGCAATGCATAGGTGTGCTGATCAATTTCCTCGCGCGGAAGGCGCGGTGGGCACGTGTTAGCACGGCGGCCCCCGATTCCTCCTGCGTCAGGTGCAGGCGTGCCCTGCGGCAGTGCATTTCAGCGGGTGGAATCCCTTCTCCCTCGCCCCGTTCTTACGGGGAGAGGGTCGGGGTGAGGGGCTCTATCCGCGCAGACGGTAACAATTGGACTCGCGGAGACTCCCCCTCACCCGGAATTTGCTGCGCAACTTCCGGCCTCTCCCCGCACGCGGGGAGAGGCGAAAGCCGCGGCGACGCTGTCGACTACCCGACCGTCCAGACCAGCGGCGGCCGGCCGCCTGCTGTCGGACGCAAATGCACCCGGATGTGCCGGCCGCATCCCGCAGCGAGCCCTTCGAACAGCCCTTCCAGCACCTTCGCGCAGGCACGATGATAATCGGTGACGTCATCCATCAGCTTCCAGCTCTGCTGGCTGATCTCGATGCTGCCTTCGGACGTCGTGATCTCCGCTGCGTCGTCCTGCGCCGCGAACAGCCCCTTGAGAAACGATGCGAACTCGCTCGCGCCACCGCGTGTCGCCGACAGCGCGGCTGCGACCTCGTCGAAATACTGCATGCCGATCAGCTTGCCGGTGAGGTGCAGGAGATAGCCGGCATCTTCCGGCCCGAATAGCTGCACCATCACGGGCGCGGCCGTGCGGACATATTCCATCGCGTAGTTGCGATAGGCCTTTTCAAGCCGCGGCCTCGGCCAGCTCGCGACAGGCAAAGCCGGGGCGGTCTTCGCGTCGAACAGCGGTGCTTCGAGATGCCGAGCGAACACCAGGCGCTGGTCGAGCTCGAGCGGATGGTCGTATTGATGGTAGTAGCCTTCGAGCCCATCCTGCCCATCAACGCTCTGCTTGGTGCAGACGAAGCCCAGGCGGAGATCGCCGAGCGCGACGCCGTTGTTGGCGTGCCAGCCGCGCAGCATCGCGCGCGAGACTTCGCCCGGCACGCCGCAGATCGCAGTGCCCTTCCAGATCCAGCGCGGCGGCGGATAGCGGATCCAGGCTTTGGTGTCGCTCTCATACATGTATTCGACGTGGACGCCGCCGATCCAGTTGGAGAGATAGTGATATTGCGCAGCCGCCACCGCCGGCGGCAAATGGCTGAGCCCTAGCTTTTGCAAGCCGGGCAGAAAGCGCTCCTGCTGCTGGCGGCGGAACACGCGGAAGACGAATTCGGCCGCGTCCGCCGTGCCGCGTCGGGTGACGACGGTAAGGATCAGGCCGGTGAAATAAGCGTGGTAGAGGTCGGCGACCGCGCGCCAGCGTTTCCATTGAGCTTCTTGCGCGGAATCTGGTGCGGCAGTCATGTTCGCTCCCGGCTTGTTGTTTTGCGGGAGTGTGTCATCGCGGATGGGGCGGCGCAACCGGACACGCACTCGCTGTCATCGCCCGGCGGAGACCGGGCGATCCAGTATTCCAGGGACGGCTGTGATTGAATCGATGGGCCGCAGCGTACTGGATTCCCCGCCTTCGCGGGGAATGACGGCGGAGGACGCGGATGCAGCTACACCCGAAAGTGCTTGCTCAGCTTCAGGCCCTGCGCCTGGTAGTTGGAGCCGATGCGCTGGCCGTACATGGCGTCGGGGCGTGACAGCATCTTCTCGTAGACGAGGCGGCCAACGATCTGGCCGTGCTCGAGGATGAACGGCACTTCGCGCGAGCGCACTTCCAGCACGGCGCGCGCGCCTTGGCCGCCGGCGCCGGCATAGCCGAATCCGGGATCGAAGAATCCGGCATAATGCACGCGGAATTCGCCGACCAGCGGATCGAACGGCACCATCTCCGCGGCGTAATCGGGCGGTACCTGCACCGCCTCCTTCGACGCGAGGATATAGAACTCGCCGGGATCAAGGATCAGGCTGCCATCGGGACGCGCCGAGATCGGCTCCCAGAAATCTTCCACCGCATAGCCGGAGCGACGATCGACATCGACCACACCAGTGTGGCGCTTGGCGCGGTAGCCGACGAAGCCCGTGCCCTTCGCGCCCGAGAGATCGACCGAGACGGCGACGCCGCCGGCAAGATCCGCATCGTCGACATCGACGAGGCGCTCGGACGCATGTAACGCATCGAGCTCGTCGGCGTCGAGGATGGCGTCACCGGTGCGGAAGCGCACCTGTGACAGCCGCGAGCCCTCGCTGACCAGCACCGGAAACGTCTTCGGGCTGATCTCGGCATAGAGCGGACCGTGATAGCCGGCGCCGATCATGTCGAAGCGGCGGGTGCCGTCGGCGATCACGCGGGTGAAGACGTCGAGCCGGCCGGTCGAGCTCTTGGGGTTTGCGGCAGCGACGATCTCCGGCGGCAACGCAAGGCTTTCGAGCAGCGGCACAATGTAGACGCAGTTGGTCTCCAGCACCGCGCCGTCGGCGAGGCTGAACTCGTGCAGCTTCAACTGGTCGATGCGCTCGGCAACGGTGGCGCCGGGGCCGGGCAGGAAGCTCGCGCGCACGCGATAGGCGACGTCGCCGAGGCGCAGGTCGAGGCTCGCCGGCTGGATCTGGCTTTCGACGAAGTCGTAGGCAGGCAGGATGAGGCCCGCCTCCGCCATCGCCGCGATCATGCGGTCGGGCAGGATACCATTGGCGTCGGCGGCAACCGTGAACGTCAATCGGGGGTCCTCGTCAGGGGTCGGATGCATCCGGACATGCCGAAGATACAGTTTTTTACGGCTAGCCGATGGCTGTCTTGACGGAAAGGGCATTGCGGAATATGAGCATGACTTATCCCGTGGTGATTTGAGCCGGCCGGCTTGCAGCCACGTTAAATAAGTCGCTAAACAGGCCGGGGACCTCTGTGATCCCGGCCCGTGGAGATATCCAGGCCGGTTTTTTTTGTGACCATTTTCGATGGTCACGCAGAGGAGATCCTATGTCGAAGTCCCCGGCGTCCACCACGCAATACCGTCCCGAAACCCGCCTGGTTCATTCCGGCACCCTGCGCTCGCAATATGGCGAGACGTCGGAGTCGCTGTTCCTGACCCAGGGCTACGTCTACAACAGCGCCGAGGAGTGCGAGGCGCGGTTCAAGGGCGAGGACCCCGGCTTCATCTATTCGCGCTATTCGAACCCGACGATCGCGATGTTCGAGCGCCGCATGATCGAGCTCGAAGGCGCCGAGGCTGCGCGCTCGGCGGCAACAGGCATGGCCGCGGTGACGACCGCGATCCTGGCGCCGCTGAAGGCCGGCGATCACGTGGTGGCATCGCGCGCGCTGTTCGGGTCGTGCTTGTACGTCATTCAGGACCTGCTGCCGCGCTACGGCATCGAGACCACGCTGGTCGACGGAGCCGATCTCGACCAGTGGCAGCGTGCGCTGAAGCCGAACACCAAGACGTTCTTCCTGGAGAGCCCGACCAATCCGACGCTCGACGTGCTCGACATTCCCTCGATTGCCGAGATCGCGCATAGCGGCGGCGCGCGGCTCGTCGTCGACAACGTGTTCGCCACCCCGATCTGGCAGAGCCCGCTCGCGCTCGGTGCCGACGTCGTGGTCTACTCCGCGACCAAGCACATCGACGGCCAGGGCCGTTGCCTCGGCGGCATCATCCTGTCCTCGGAAGCCTTCATCGCCGAGCACATCCACAACTTCATGCGCCAGACCGGACCGTCGATCTCGCCGTTCAACGCCTGGGTTCTGCTCAAGGGCCTGGAGACGCTCGGCGTGCGCGTGCGCGCGCAGACGGAGACCGCGGCGCGCATCGCCGACGTGCTGGCGAGCCATCCGAAAATTTCGCGGCTGGTCTATCCCGGCCGCGCCGATCATCCGCAGGCGGCGCTGGTGAAGAAGCAGATGCGCGGCGGCTCGACGCTGGTCGGCTTCGAGGTCAAGGGCGGCAAGCAGGGTGCGTTCCGCGTGCTCAACGAGCTCAAGCTTGCGAAGATTTCCAACAATCTCGGCGACGCCAAGAGCCTCGTCACGCATCCGGCCACCACGACGCATCAGCGACTGAAGCTGGAAGATCGCGCCGCGCTCGGCATCAGCGAAGGGTTTATCCGCTTCTCGGCCGGGCTCGAGCATGCGGATGATCTGATCGAGGATCTGACCGCGGCGCTGGAGAAGGCGTAGGGAGCTAAGAGCTCGGTCTCGTAGGGTGGGCAAAGCGAATGCGTGCCCACCATTCACGACCTCGATGCCGATAGATGGTGGGCACGGCGCGCGAAAAGCGCGCCTTTGCCCACCCTACCGGCTATTCGCCTCTACATCGGCCGGTACGTCCGCACGTCCGCGGGCACGTTCACGCCCAGCTTGATCTGGCCGACGGAGCGGATGATGTCGTCGCCGAGCAGCTGGGCGAAGCAGGCATAGCCCCAATCGTTCATGTGCAGGCCGTCGGCAATGACAAAGCTCTCGACCGGGAGCGCCTGCTTCTCGTGCCAGTCGCGCATCACCTCGAAGCGCGGGAAGATGCCGACGTGACGAAGCTCGGCGATCTTGCCGAGCAGCTTCACCATCTTGCTTGCGCTTTCGGGACGCTCGGTGACGCGCGGTGAATATTGCGGGTCGACCAGCACGACGTCGGCATCGCCGGCGGCCTGGATGCGGGTGATGCCGTCCTCGACTATCTTGGCGGTGTCGCCGGGATCGAGGTTGCGCAGCACGGCGTTGGTGCCGACCTGCCAGATCACGAGATCCGGATGCACGTCGATCACCTCCTTCTGGAGGCGCTTCATCATCTCGGGCGCATCCTCGCCGCCGACACCGGCATTGACGACGGTGATGTTGGCGGTGGGATATTGCCGGCGCAGCTGCGCGGTGAGACGGTTCGGATAGTTGAAGTCCGGCGAGCTCGCGCCGTAGCCCGCCGTCGACGACGAGCCGAACGCGACGATCACGACAGGCTTGCCGGCAACGAGCTTGGCCGCGACATGCGGCAGCGAGCCCATCGCCTTCGAGCCGCCCTTCGGCGCAAGACACGGCACGCGGCTGAAAATATCGCCAGCGGATTTCGCGACCTGCTTCACCTTGTCGATGGCGCGCGAGGTGAGGCCGCGCTGCTCGGTAGCCTGCTGACTGGTCGCGGCGACCGTGGTCTGGGATGGTGATGCCGGTGCGGGATTAGCGGTCTGCTGCGGCGCGGGCGTCGCCTGGGCAGCCTGAGCGTGAGCAGGTGCCTGGACCACAGGCGTCAGCATCAGCAGCGCCGCCGCTGCGGGCGCGGCCAGCCATGTCGACAGGCCAAAAGGGCGGAGAGAACTCATTAACGCTAGACCTCAATTTTGCTGCTGGGCCGGCCCCAGATGGGCAGCGTCGATCACGAACTGTGCCAACGCCCGGCCGATGCAGTCATGGACCTGTTTCGCCAGCTCGGGGCCCCGGGAGGGGCTGAACAGGTCGAACTGACCCTGATCATTCCACTGCCGCATCATCGCGAAACGGTCGAACAGCGGGACATCATGCTCCTGCGCCACCACCCGCATATTATCGAGATATGGCGGCGCCGAGATCATGGTTTCGGTACGCGGGCTGTACTGCAAATTCATCAAGACGACGTCAGCCCCTGCATTTTGCAACGCAGCGACCCCTTCGGTCACGGCGCCGCGGAAATCGTCGGGATCGATGGAGCGGATAGCATCCACGGTCCCGGTCTGCCAGATGACCAAAGTAGGTGTTTTTGCTTCCATCAGCTTAACGAAGGTTCCGGCGGCCTCCTCCGCCGTCTTCTTGCTCTGTATTTCTACGGATACGTGCACGGTCTCCGCAGGCGGCAGCTTGTCCTTCAAAATGGCCTGCATCCGCGCCGGATAGGAGCTGTCCTCCGAGGATGGAATGGTGGTGGAGCGGCTGCCGATCACCAGGATCTCGAGCGGCTTGCCGGCCTTGACGGTCTCGGCGACCTTGTGGAGCTGGCTGTCGGTGGCAAGCAGATAAGGCGGCAATTCGCAGGCTGCGGGCGCGGCAGGCACGGCATCGCCCGCGCGCGCCGGAGGCGCGGCGAGGCACCCGCATATCAGGACCAGGCTCAGGAGAACCTTCGCCTTCATCAGCCCCCTCCCGCCAGATCGGCGTTGCCGACGGCGTTTTTGGTTTTCGCACCGCTCTTGTCAGCCACGCGCTTGTACCACGAAATCACCCAGGCAACGCCCCACATGATCAGGATTCCGGAGAGACTAATGAGCGCATGCATGCCCGGTCCACCGGAGACCTCGGCCAGGATGAAATGGCCGGCGAAGGCCAAGAACACGCCGAGGCAGAATATCTCCAGCGAATGCTGGCCGCACAGGATCAGCGGCCGCAACCAGGGCGATTTCAGGCCCGGCCAGTCCCGCGGCAGGAACCGCACGGTGAGCGCGGCCAGCGCCAGGAAATGCGTGAAGCGCAGCACGTCGAGGTCGGTCTTGTCGATCGGATACATCCACTGCTCGATCCGCTTCGGCATGAGATGGCCGAGCTGCGGCACGTACCAGGTCAGCGTCACGTAGAACGCCGCCACGATATAGGCGATCGAGATCCACATCGTCACGGGCGACGCCAGAATGCGTGACATGCGTCGCGCACCTCCGAGTGCACACCATGCCCCGAACACGAACAGCAATTGCCAGGCGAGCGGATTGAACGCCCAGAAGCCGTTCGGATAGGCGGAGAAGTAGAGGTCGAATTCCCAGGTCGCCGCATAGAGCAGGGCCGAGAGCGCGAGCGTCACGTCAGGCCGCCACTTCATCGACCACAGGATCAGCGGCAGCGCCAGCATCAGGACGATATACAGCGGCAGCACGTCCATGTTGACGGGACGGAAGCGCAACAGCAGCGCCTGCACGATGGTGACGTCGGGCTGCTTGAGGAAATCCATGATCCCCATCTCTTCGGTGTAGAGCGGGTTCTCGAAGCTGGTTGCGACATAGGAGATCTCGGCGAGGAAGATCGTGAACAGGAAGACGTGGGCGACATAGATCTGCCAGACCCGGCGCAGGATGCGCGCGGTGGCGATGACGAAGCTGCTCTCCAGCATGGCGCGGCCATAGACGAAGGCGGCCGTGTAGCCGGAGATGAAGATGAAGATCTCGGTGGCGTCGCTGAAGCCGTAATTGCGGATCGTGAACCAGGTCAGCAAATTCGGCGGCAGATGGTCGATGAAGATCAGCCACAGCGCGAGGCCCCGGAACAGGTCGAGCCTGAGCTCGCGCTCACCGATAGCGGGCAGCGTGATCGCAGGTGCACGCGGCTTCGCTGCCACGGATTTGGCCTCCACGGGATTGGCACCCGCGGTTCCCGCGATCGTCGATCCCGTCACTTGATCGGCAATGGTCATCGGGGCCCAAAAACCCTTCCGCAAATCGCAACGTTTGAGGAGTGTACCGGTCCAGTCGCCGCCCCGCAAAGCGGCCGGATCACATACGGGTGTATTCTTTGGGGGTGTACTTCCCTGTCAATTCTGGCGGGACGATGTCGCGAAAGCCGCCTGCGGCGTTTGGTTCCCGGCGAGGATTTCGCTATGATGGCAATCATGTACCGCGCCGTGACCCGCCAGATCGAAGTGACCGTCGAGCCGAACTTTGTTCCGGAGCAGTCGTCGGCCGACCGCTCGCGCTATTTCTGGTCCTACACCATCGTCATCACCAATTCCGGCGACGAGACCGTGCAGCTCAAGACGCGGCATTGGATCGTCACCGACGCCACCGGCCGGCAGCAGGAGACCAAGGGCGAAGGCGTGGTCGGCGAGCAGCCGACGCTCGCCCCCGGCGAGCGCTTCGAATACACCTCCGGCGTGCCCCTCACGACCGCCTCCGGCTTCATGACCGGCCGCTACCAGATGGTCAGCGAAAGCGGCGAACGTTTTGAGATCGACGTCCCGACGTTCTCGCTCGACAGCCCGGACAACAAGCGGGTGTTGAATTAGGAGGCGGGTGTGACGGTGCCGTAGGGTGGGCAAAGGCGCGAAGCGCCGTGCCCACCATTCCGGTCACGACACGCAAGATGGTGGGCACGCTTCGCTTTGCCCACCCTACGATAGCTCGCGATGACGAAAGATAGGCGCTTACGCGTCTTCGACGCCCGCCTCATCCGGCGTGAACTCGTACACCGATGAGCAGAACTCGCAGGTCACGACGACCTTGTCGTCCTTGACCATCGCCGAGCGGTCATCCGGCGAGAAGCTCTTCAACATGGAGGCGACCGCGTCGCGTGAGCAGGAGCATTGCGCTTTCAAGACAAGCGGATTGAACACGCGCACGCCGCGTTCGTGGAAGAGGCGATAGAGCAGCCGCTCGCCGGAGAGATCGGGATCGATCAGCTCGACGTCCTCGACGGTTTCAATCAGCGAGCGCGCCTCGACCCAGGCATCGTCCTCGGCGACGGCGTGCACCTCGGCGCCCTCGGGCGCGTCGCCGGGATGGAGATCGGCCTGCCGCGCGCGCTCGGGCGCCTTCGGCAAAAACTGCATCAGCATGCCGCCGGCGCGCCAGCGATGCTTGCCGCCGTCGCTCGAGCGCCACTCCTCGCCGACCGCGAGGCGCACGCGCGTCGGGATCTGCTCGGAGCGCAGGAAATATTCGTGAGCGGCGTCTTCCAGGCTGCCGCCGTCGAGCGCGACCAGACCCTGGTAGCGGCTCATGTCGGGCCCCTGGTCGATGGTCATGGCGAGATGGCCGCGGCCGAGCAGCGCGCCGGAGTGCGAGCCAGTATTCTTGGCGTCACCGAGGCGCTCGGCGTCAAAGCGCGCATAGGCGCGCAGGCGATCCGGTGCCTGATAGTCCACCACCAGAAATGACACCGGCCCATCGGTCTGGGCCTGGAGGATGAAGCGGCCCTCGAATTTCAGCGCCGAGCCGAGCAGCGTCGTCAGCACGATGGCCTCGCCCAGCAGCTTGCCGACCGGTGCCGGATAATCGTGCTTGGTCAGGATCTCGTCGAGCGCGGGGCCAAGCCGCACCAGCCGCCCGCGCACATCGAGCGCGTCGACCTCGTAGGGCAGCACGGCGTCATCGATCGGAACCGCGGATGGCGCGCGAACCGGGCCCTCGGGCCCGGTTTTCATGTCAGGGGATTGGGAAACCATGGCGCTTTATCTGGGGTCGGAGGTGGGAAATGGAAGGGGCGCGAGGGGACCTCGAATTCGGTGTCGTCCGGGGGCGCGCGCAGCGCGAACCCGGGACCATAACCACAGGATTACGCTATTGCTGTCGACGACAACTCCGAGTCATCGCCAAAAGGGGTTCCTGTGGTTAAGGGTCCCGGATCTGCGCTTACGCCTGTCCGGGACGACAGCGGAGGATGGGGCCGCTCGCACAGCCACCTCGCCCCGCCACAGTGTTACTTCACCGCGTCAAAACACCAGGCCAGAATGCCCTTCTGCGCATGCAGGCGGTTTTCGGCCTCGTCGAACACGACCGATTGCGGGCCGTCGATCACCTCGTCGGTGACCTCCTCGCCGCGATGGGCGGGCAGGCAGTGCATGAACAGCGCGTCAGGCTTGGCCAGCGACATCAGCTTGGAATTGACCTGGTAGGGCTTGAGCACGTTGTGACGGTGCTCGCCTTCCTTGTCGCCCATCGACACCCAGGTGTCGGTGATGACGCAATCGGCGTCCTTCACGGCAGCCTCGGGATCGGTGCCGAGCACGATCGGCGCACCGGTGGCCTTGATGAAGTCGCGCATCACCTTCTTCGGAGCGAGCTCCGGCGGGGTTGCGACATTGAGGTTGAACTTGAAGCGCTCGGCGGCATGGGCCCAGGACGCCAGCACGTTGTTGTCGTCGCCGGTCCAGGCCACGGTGCGACCTTCGATCGGGCCGCGATGCTCTTCGTAAGTCAGGAGATCGGCCATCACCTGGCACGGATGCGAGCGCCGCGTCAGGCCGTTGATCACGGGCACGGTCGCGTTCGCCGCGAGCTCGAGCAGGGCCTCGTGATTGAGGATGCGGATCATGATGGCGTCGACATAGCGCGACAGCACTCGCGCGGTGTCGGCAATGGTCTCGCCGCGGCCAAGCTGCATCTCGGCGCCGGTGAGCATGATGGGCTCGCCGCCGAGCTGGCGCATGGCAACGTCGAACGACACGCGCGTGCGGGTCGACGGGCGCTCGAAGATCATCGCCAGCGTCTTGCCTTCGAGCGGCTTGACCGGCTGATGCGCCTTCTGCTTCGCCTTCATGGCGGAGGAGGCCGCGAGCATGCTCTTGAGCTCCGACAGCGGCAGCTCGTTGATATCGAGGAAGTGCTTTGGCGTCTTGCTCATCAGCTGGCCGCCCGCTTGTTGCCTGAGAGCGCAGCGCAGGCGCGTTCAAGCCGGCCGACGCTGTCCTCGATCTCGGCTTCGGTGACGATCAAGGGCGGCAGGAAGCGCACGACATTGTCGCCAGCGCCGACGGTGAGCAGTTTTTCGTTGCGCAGCGCTGCGACCAGATCGCCGGAGGGCACCACGGCCTTGATGCCGATCAGGAGCCCCTCGCCGCGGACCTCGCTGACAATATCGGGATGACGATCGATCACGGAGGCGAGCTTCTGCTTGAGCAGCAGCGACATCTTCTGCACGTGGTCGAAGAAGCCGGGCTTGAGCATGACGTCGAGCACGGCGTTCGCGGCCGAGATCGCCAGCGGATTGCCGCCGAAGGTCGAGCCGTGCGAGCCGGGCCCCATGCCGGTGGCCGCATCCGCGGTCGCCAGCACCGCGCCGATCGGGAAGCCGCCGCCGAGCGCCTTGGCCAGCGACATCACGTCAGGCGTGACGCCGGTGCGGCGGTGGGCGAAGAGATCGCCGGTGCGGCCCATGCCAGTCTGCACCTCGTCGAAGGCGAGCAGCAGGCCCTTCTCGTCGCAGAGCTGGCGCAACGCCCTCAGGAAAGAAGGCGTCGCCGAACGAACGCCGCCCTCGCCCTGGATCGGCTCGATCAGGATGCCGGCGGTCTGCGGACCGATCGTCTTCTTCACGGCCTCGATGTCGCCGTGCGGGATCTGGTCGAAACCGTCCATCGGCGGACCGAAACCTTCGAGATATTTTGCAGAGCCGGTCGCAGCCAGCGTCGCCAGCGTGCGGCCGTGGAAGGCGCCTTCGAAGGTGATGATGCGGTAGCGCTCCGGATGTCCTTTGGAGAAGTGATGATGGCGGACCAGCTTGATCACACCCTCCAGCGCTTCGGCGCCGGAATTGCAGAAGAACACGAAGTCCGCAAAACTCTCGTTGCAGAGACGCGCGGCGAGCTTCTCGCCGTCCGGGCTCTGGAACAGGTTCGACATGTGCCAGAGTTTTGTGGCCTGCTCCTGCAGCGCCTTGACCAGCGCGGGATGGGCATGGCCGAGCGCATTCACCGCCACGCCCGAGGTGAAATCGAGATAGCGATCGCCATTGGTTGCGATCAACCAGACGCCTTCACCGCGCTCAAAACCGATGTCGGTTCTGGCGAAAACGGGGAGCAAGTGCGGCGCTGCGCTGTTAGCCATGATGGTCTCTTTGGATGTTTCGGACGGCCTGAAACTGCGTTGCGCAGCGCATCATTGGTCCGGAAAACGAAACGTGCCGCCTTTTAAGGGCGGCACGCATCACTATCTTATGCTTGGCACCATTGGTGTCAATGCCGCCCGGAAAGCCCCGCGAAACCCAGATTCCGTAGTCTTGCGGTACCGAATTTGCGGGTTTTGGCCACGGAACATGTGGAAGCGAGTCGGCGGACTCTTGCGCGTGAGTCACGCCATATTGTAGCGTCTGGCTTGTCAGATACGACATCTCGTGCAGCGGTTCTGATCCCAAAAGTCCTCATGTACCGGCGTAAACGTTCGGGCGTATCATTGCGCCCGGCGAGCCTTAAGGGATTCTGGCGGCACGGATTTTTCGAGGCTTAGGCATTCGTTGTGCGGCCCCCAGGATGGCAGGCGCGCGGCGAAGGAAAGGGTGCAATGACGGTTTTGACCTGGTCCGACGATCGCGTCGAACAGCTGAAAAAGCTCTGGGAGGCCGGACTTTCGGCCAGCCAGATCGCCGCTGAGCTTGGGAATGTCACCCGTAACGCCGTGATCGGCAAGGTTCACCGGCTCGGCTTGTCGGGCCGCGCCAAGAGCCCGTCTTCGGCAGCTCCGCGGCCGCGCAAGGCGCGTCCAGCGCCGCACATGATGCGGGTGAGCAGGCCCATCGCACGCGGCAATACCGCGCTGGCGCAGGCTTTCGAGGTCGAGGTCGAGGCTGAACCGGTCACCTACGACAACGTGGTACCGATGAGCCAGCGGCTGTCGCTGCTCGAATTGAACGAGGCGACCTGCCACTGGCCGGTCGGCGATCCCTCGAGCCCGGATTTCTTCTTCTGCGGCGGCAAAGCGCTCTCCGGCCTGCCCTATTGCGCCCAGCACTCGCGGGTTGCGTATCAGCCGGCAGCGGATCGCAGGCGGGCCCCGGCGAAGCCGGCGCGGTAAGCTCAGCTCCAAACGACATCGTCCTGGCCTGGTGCGCAATTGCGCGCGGGCCGGAACGATCGGGAGAAGGATCGGCGCGCCTTTGGCGCGCTTTCTTGTCGAGGTCTGCTCAGGCCGTTTCAGGCCTGCTCGGCCTTCGCGAACCGATCGTCCAGCGCGTAGCCCGCGCCGCGGACGGTGCGGATCGGGTCCTGCTCGCGGCCGAGATTGAGCAGCTTGCGCAGGCGGCCGATATGCACATCGACGGTGCGCTCATCGATGTAGATGTCGCGGCCCCAGACACTGTCGAGCAACTGCTCGCGCGAGAACACGCGACCGGGATGCTCCAGGAAGAACTCCAGCAGGCGATACTCGGTCGGGCCGAGATCGATCGGCCGGCCCGAGCGCGCCACGCGGCGCTTTTCGCGGTCGAGCTCGATGTCGCCGAACGCCAGAACGGTTGCGAGCCGCTCCGGACTTGCGCGCCGGAGCAGGCCTTTCACGCGCGCCAGGAGCTCGGGCACCGAGAACGGCTTGACGATGTAGTCGTCAGCGCCGGTCGCCAGGCCCCGCACCCGCTCGCTCTCCTCGCCACGCGCGGTGAGCATGATGATCGGCAGCTGCTTGGTGTCGGATCGCGCACGCAACCGCCGGCACAGCTCGATGCCTGATAGCCCCGGCAGCATCCAGTCAAGCACGATCAGATCGGGGATGTGCTCCTTGAGGCGGGTGTCGGCGTCGTCGCCGCGCATTACCGTCTCGACGTCATAGCCGTCGCCTTCGAGGTTGTAGCGGAGAAGCTCGGTCAGAGCTTCCTCGTCCTCAACCACCATAATGCGTGCGCCCATCGGGTCGTCGCTCCTTGCGTAATCAGGTGCTCGGGACCGTGGTGGCGAAGGTCGTCATGTCGCCCTTCGGCCGCTTGTCGGTGATCGCCTGGCCTTCGATCATGTAGAACACGGTCTCGGCAATGTTGGTGGCATGGTCGCCGATCCGCTCGATGTTCTTGGCGCAGAACATCAGATGGATGCAGAACGAGATGTTGCGCGGATCCTCCATCATGTAGGTGAGGAGCTCACGGAACAGCGAGGTGCAGATGGCGTCGACTTCCTCGTCGCCCTTCCACACCGCCATCGCCGCCGGCAGATCGTGCGCGGCATAGGCGTCCAGCACCGACTTGACCTGCTGCTGCACGAGGTCGGTCATGTGCTCGAGGCCGCGGAACAGCTTGAGCGGATGGAAATCCGTCTCCAGCGCCGCGACGCGCTTGCCCATGTTCTTGGCGAGGTCGCCGATGCGCTCGAGATCGGTCGCGACGCGCATGGCGCCGACGATCTCGCGCAGATCCACCGCCATCGGCTGGCGGCGCGCGATCGTGAGCACGGCGCGCTCCTCGATCTTCTTCTGCAGCGTGTCGAGCTCGGCGTCGATGGCGACGACGCGCTGGCCGAGCGCGACGTCGCGGCGGATCAGCGCATCGACGGAATCGACGATCATGCGCTCGGCGATGCCGCCCATCTCGGCGACCAGGCGCGTGAGCTCCTGGAGGTCGGTGTCGAAGGCCTTTGCGGTATGTTCAGAACCCATGTGCCGTCTCCTCAGCCGAACCGGCCGGTGATGTAATCCTGCGTGCGCCGGTCGGTCGGCGATGTGAATATCTTGCTGGTGTCGTCGAACTCTATCAGCTCGCCGAGATACATGAAGGCGGTCTTGTCGGAGACGCGGGCGGCCTGCTGCATGTTGTGGGTCACGATCGCGATCGTGTAGTTCTCGGACAGCTCCTGGATCAGCTCCTCGACCTTGGCGGTCGAGATCGGGTCGAGCGCCGAGCAGGGCTCGTCGAACAGGATCACCTCGGGCCGCACCGCAACGGTGCGGGCGATGCAGAGGCGCTGCTGCTGGCCGCCGGAGAGCGACAGGCCGGAGGCGTTGAGCTTGTCCTTGACCTCGTTCCACAGCGCGCCGCCGCGCAGCGCTTTCTCGACGCGGTCGTCCATCTCGGATTTCGAGATCTTCTCATAGAGACGGATGCCGAAGGCGATGTTCTCGTAGATCGTCATCGGGAACGGCGTCGGCTTCTGGAACACCATGCCGACGCGGGCGCGCAGCAGATTGAGGTCGAGCTTGGGGTCGAGGATGTTGGTCTGGTCGAGCATCAGCTGACCGGTGACGCGCTGGCCCGGATAGAGGTCGTACATCCGGTTGAAGATGCGCAGCAGGGTCGACTTGCCGCAGCCCGACGGGCCGATGAAGGCGGTGACCCGGTTGGTGCCGAGCGCCAGGTTGATGTTCTTCAGCGCGTGGTGCTCGCCATAATAGAAGTTGAGGTTGCGCACCGTCACCTTGGCCGGCGCTTCGGGCAGCATCGGCGCCTGGGGCAGGCCGCCGGCCGCGCTCATCGATACGGAAAGATCGGTCATTTTGCGGTCCTCTCGGCGCTGAGAATGCGCGCGCCAATATTCAGGGCAAGAACGGTCAGGGTGATGAGCAGCGCGCCGCTCCAGGCGAGCTGCTTCCAATAGGCGTAGGGGCTCTGGACGAAATTGTTGATGGTGACCGGCAGGTTCGCCATGGTCTTGTTCAGGCCGAGGCTGAAGAACTGGTTCGACAGCGCGGTGAAGAGCAGCGGCGCGGTTTCGCCGGCGACGCGGGCGGTCGCGAGCAGCACGCCGGTGATGAGACCGGAGCGGGCAGCGCGATACGCGATCCGCTTGATCACCAGCGAGCGCGGCAGGCCGAGCGCGGAGGCCGCCTCGCGCAGCGCGTTCGGCACCAGCAGCAGCATGTCCTCGGTCGTGCGCAGCACCACCGGGATCACGATGACGGCGAGCGCGAGCGAGCCTGCGATCGCCGAGAAGCCACGCATCGGCACCACTACGGCGCCGTAGATGAACAGGCCGATGATGATCGAGGGCGCCGACAGCAGGATGTCGTTGATGAAGCGGATCACCGAGGTCAGCTTGTCGTTGCGGCCGTACTCGGCGAGATAGGTGCCGGCAAACAGGCCGAGCGGCGCGCCGATGCCGACGCCGATCACGGTCATGATCAGCGAGCCGACGATAGCGTTGCGCAGGCCGCCTTCGGACGAGCCCGGAGGCGGCGTGTCCGCAACGAACAGATCGAGGTTCAACCCCGCCAGGCCGTTATAGAACAGCGTAATCAGGATCAGTGCGAGCCAGGTGACGCCGAAGGCGGCGGCACCAAAGCAGAGCCCGCGGATCAGGATATCCTTGCGGCGGCGGCGTGAGTAAATCGGGTTCATGTTAGTTCCCCGCCTTCTTTTCCAGCCGCATCAGCATCAGCCGGGCGCCGGCCAGCACGAAGAACGTCAGCACGAACAGCAGCAGGCCGAGCAGGATCAGGCCGGACTGGTGCAGGCCGTCGCTCTCGGCGAATTCGGATGCGATCGCCGCCGAGATCGTGGTGCCCGGCGCGAAGATCGAGGACGAGATGCGGAACGAGTTGCCGATGATGAAGGTCACCGCCATGGTCTCGCCGAGCGCACGGCCCAGCGCCAGCATGACGCCGCCGATGATGCCGACGCGGGTGTAGGGGATCACCACGCTGCGCACGACTTCCCAGGTGGTGCAGCCGACGCCGTAAGCAGCCTCCTTCAACACGGGCGGCACCGTCTTGAACACGTCGACCGAGATCGAGGTGATGAAGGGCAGCACCATGATGGCGAGGATCAGCGCGGCATTGAACAGGCTGAGATAGGACGGGGGACCCGCGAAGATCGCACCCAGCACCGGGACGCCGTCAAAGATCTTGATCATGAAGGGCTGAAACGTGTTGGCCAGGAACGGGCCCAACACGAAGAAGCCCCACATGCCGTAGATGATCGAGGGGATGCCGGCGAGCAGTTCGATGGCCATGCCGATCGGGCGGCGCAGCCATTGCGGGCAAAGCTCGGTGAGGAAGATCGCAATGCCGAGACCCACCGGAATGGCGATCAGCATCGCGATAAAGGAGGTGACGAGCGTGCCATACATCGGTCCGAGCGCGCCGAGCACGGGCGGATCGGCCGACGGCGCCCAACGCTGCGTCCACAGGAACGCGAAGCCGTATTCCTTCATCGCCGGGAAGGCGCCGACGATCAGCGACAGGATGATGCCGCCGAGAATGAGGAGCACCGAGATCGCGCTGAGCCGCGTGATCCAGTAGAAGGTGACGTCGCCGAGCTTGAACGCGCTCAAGGCCTTGGCGCGATCATATGGTCCGGCATCGTCGATTACATCGCTCTGAACGGCCATTTCTGCCACGCCGATCCCCTGTACTGACGGTACTTGTTTTTGGGTCACTGGTCTCGTGCCCCGGATGCGGCGCTAGCTGCGAAGCGTTGCGACGCTGATCCGGGGCCTCGTTCTTGCGGGTCCCGGCTCAGCGCAGCAGCGTTACACGCTGCAGCGCGTCCGGGACACGAGAGCGAAGAGCTTAGCTCTTGATCTCGGCAGCCCAGGTCTTCTCGATCAGCTGGACGACGCTGTCGGGCATCGGGATGTAGTCGAGCTCTTCAGCCGCCTTGCCGCCGTTCTTGAACGCCCAGCGGAAGAACTTGATGGCTTCCTGCGAGGCCGCCTTGTCGGTGGCATCCTTGTGCATGAGGATGAAGGTCGCAGCGGTGATCGGCCAGGACTTGTCGCCGGGCTGGTCGGTCAGGATGACGTAGTAGCCGGGAGCCTTGGCCCAGTCGGCATTGGAAGCGGCCGCCTGGAAACCTTCGACCGTCGGCTGCACCGGCTTGCCAGCCTTGTTGATGAGGCCGGTGTAGGTCAGCTTGTTCTGCTTGGCATAGGCGTACTCGACATAGCCGATCGAGTTCTTGGTCTGGCTGATGTTCCCCGACACGCCTTCGTTGCCCTTGGCGCCGACGCCAACCGGCCACTCGACGGCGGTGCCTTCACCCACCTTGCTCTTCCAGTCGGCGCTGGCCTTGGAGAGGTAGTTGGTGAAGTTGAAGGTGGTACCCGAACCGTCCGAGCGGCGGACCACGGTGATCGCGTCTGACGGCAGCTTCACATTCGGATTGAGCTTCTTGATCGCGGCGTCGTCCCACTTGGTGATCTTGCCGAGATAGATGTTGGCGAGGGTCTCGCCGTCGAACACCAGCTCGCCGGCCTTGACGCCTTCGAGGTTGACGACGGGAACGATGGCGCCCATCACCATCGGCCACTGGGCGAGGCCGTCCTTCTCGAGCTGCTCGGCCTTGAGCGGCGCGTCGCTGGCGCCGAAGGTCACGGTCTTGGCCTGGATCTGCTTGATGCCGCCGCCTGAACCGATCGACTGGTAGTTCAGGCCGTTGCCTGTCTCCTTCTTGTAGGCATCAGCCCACTTCGAATAGATCGGGAACGGGAAGGTCGCGCCTGCGCCAGTGATATCGGCGGCAAAGGCCGCCGTCGTCGTTGCGGCGACCAAGCCGGCAGCGACGATCGTTTTGATGAAATTCATGCTGGTCTCCATACAGGGGAGCGAAGCGCCATCAGCGCCCGATCGCGCTCCCCGCGCCGCCCCTTTAGGAGCGGTCGGCTGTGCTTTTACGAAGGTTTAGTGACAGTCGGATGACAGTCTTAAGCCACTGAAATAGCTTGAATTTCAGCTCGCAGCCGGAGGCTTGGCCTGGGGAAAACAGGCGGTGAACGTGGCGCCCTGCTTGGGCACGCTTTCGATCAAAAGCCGGCCGCGATGGCGGTTAAGAATATGTTTCACCAGCGATAATCCGAGCCCCGTCCCACCCTGGGAGCGGCTGTCGCCGACGTCCACCCGGTAGAACCGCTCGGTCAGGCGCGGCAGGTGCTCGGGCGCGATGCCGGGGCCAAAGTCGCGCACCATGACCCGGATTTCCTGAGCTCCATCAGTGGCCGGGGTCGCCGTCAGCGACACGATGACGCGTCCGCCGGAGGCGCCGTATTTGAGCGCATTCTCGATCAGATTCTCGAACAGGCGCAGCAGCTCCTCGCGGTCGCCCGCGATCATGACCGGGGCTTCCGGCAGATGGGTCTCGACCTCGACCTGGCGTTCCCGAGCCAGCGGCTCGAGCCCGTCGGCGACCTGGAAGATGATCGGCAGCAGGTCGACCAGCGTATCCGGCCGCACATGGGCCGACAGCTCCACCCGCGACAGCGACAAGAGATCGTCGATCAGGCGCGCCATGCGGGTGGCCTGATTGTGCATGATGCCGAGGAAGCGCTCGCGCGCCTTGGGATCATCCTTGGCCTGGCCCTGCAGCGTGTCGATGAAGCCGGAGAGCGCGGCCAGCGGCGTGCGCAATTCGTGGCTGGCATTGGCGACGAAGTCGGCGCGCATCTCCTCGACCCGGCGCAGTGGCGTCTGGTCGTGGAAGGTCATCAGCATGCATTTGTCGGCGCCGCCGAAATTGGTCGGCACCGGCACCGGGGTGATGGTCAGCTCCATCCAGCGATCGACCGGGACATGGTCGAGATAGGTCGCGCGCCGCGGCTCGGTGGTCGCAATGGACTCGCGCAGCGCCGTGATGATCTCGGGCGAGCGCAGCGCGAACTGGGCGAGCTCGTTCTTGCGTAGCGCCGGCGCGAGCTGGGCGGCGGCGGTATTGAGATGGATGACGCGGCCGGCGCGGTCGAGCAGGACGGCCGGATCCGGCATGCCGGCGACGACCGCGGCCACCGCCGCGCTTTCGACCGGATTGACCCGGCGGGTGTCGTCGCGCGAGGCAGCGGTATCATGCAGCCGCCAGGGGATCAGCGCAGCAGCAGCGATGCAGAAGAACACCGTCGCCGCCCGCAGCACCGACAATTCGCCGAGCGAGACCACCACCGACAGCGCCAGTGCGGCGGCGATCAGGATGATGGTCGAGTGCCGCAGCCGGTCGGACCAGGGCTGCACCGTGGGAGACGAGGGAGCGTCGATCGCCATCGGGGCGGGCTTCTCCTTGTTGGCTTTTGCGCCGGTCAGGCGCCGCTGTCGCTGCGCTTTCTCACATAAGCGGCTTCAGGCGGTGGGCCTGGATCGAGCTTGAGCGCCGCCTGTTGCAGCCGCTTGGATCGGGCGCCGATGATAACCTCGCGAAACGTCAGCAAGATTACAGAGATGACGAAGGGCGACAGATAATAGAGGACCCGGAACAGCAGCATGCCGCCGAGCAGCTCCTCGCGGTCCATCTGCCAGAGGCCGACCAGCATGGCGGCGTCGAACACCCCGAGCCCGCCGGGCGAATGGCTGGCGAAGCCGAGCAGCGTCGCCGAGACGAAGATGACGGCGACCACGACGAAGCCGAGATTGGGCTCGTCGGGGACCAGCACGTACATCGCGAGCGCGCAGAAGCCGAGATCGATGATGCCGATGGCGATCTGCAGCAGCGTCAGCGGGCCGCCCGGCAGCACCACGGTCCAGGGGCCGCGTCCGACGACCCGTGGCTGGGTCCAGACCCAGACCACATATCCGACCAGCGCTGCGAGGATCATCATCGCAAACGTCCGGTTCAGCCAGGGCGGCAGCTGGTCGATCGCGGCGGCCGCCTCCGGATGATAGGAGATACCGAGACCGAGCACGGCGGCATTGCCGAGCCAGAAGGTGAGGCCGGCGAGGAAGCAGATTTTTGCGACGTCGATCGCGTTCAGCCCATAGGCCGAATAGATGCGGTAGCGCACCGCGCCGCCGGTGAAGACGCTGGCGCCGACATTGTGCCCGATCGAATAGCTGGTGAAGGCCGCGAGCGCGTTGATGCGATAGGGCACGTGTGAATGGCCGATCGCGCGCACCGCAAACAGATCGTAGAACGTCAGCGTGAAATAGCCCGCGGCGACGAACAGCGCGGCCATCGCAATCTGGCGCGGCTCGGTGCTCTTGATCGCCTCGATCACCTCGTTGGTATCGATGCCGCGCAGCATGTGATAGAGCACATAGCAAGCGATGCCGATGACCGCGACGCTGATCACAACTCCAAGCTTATGCAGGATTTGCTTCTGGCGCAGAAACGTCATCGCCCTGCGTATGGCTTCCAGCATCTAGACCTCGAATAACGCTTCAGCGGCCAGGGTGGCCGGCGAACAGGCGGACGACGCACAGGCACTCAACGAACAAGCACTCAACAAACGCTTGCCGCCGGCTCCGGCCTCGCGCATGCCCCCCGCCCCTCCACTAGCGCGTTTCGAGGCGGAGTGGAATTCGCCAAAGTGAACAAAATCGCGTGCCTTCAATATTTTAGGCAGGTTTGCGGGCTCAAGGTGCACGGTTTGGCGCTTTCGGCGGCAAGTTCGATGGCAGGGCTGAAGCGAATCTCCATGGCAATCCTGCGCAGGGGCCGTGAAGTTTTGATGATTTCGACCGGACAATGTTCCGTCACGCCTTAAGGCGAAATCAATCTATGGACGGCACCGGCCTGTTGAAAGAGGGGCGGCCCGCGCCGGCTGGCTGCAGCGCAAACAGCCGCGCGACGAATCGCGCGGCCGAGGCCTGGTCCTGATAATCGGTTGCACCGCGATATCACAGAGGCCGGCGCTGGCGCGGCCGTCCGCCGGCGCGAGGCCGGCGGCGAGCATGCTGTTTGGAGGGAGCCGCCCGCTCAGGCTGCGAGTTGCGGACGCACCGCTTCGATGCCGGCAATCCAGCCGGCGACGGAGCGGCCGATCGCCTCAGGATGGTCCTCCTGAAGGAAGTGCAATCCGGCGCCGAGGCGGACATGAGCGCAATGCTTCAACGACGCCGCAAACGTCTCGGCGAACTCCGGCGCCACGAGCGCACCGGGCTCGCCTGAGAACAGCAGCTTTGGATAGGTCGATGCGGCCAACGCAGCATGCGCTGATTGGAGCGCCTCATAAACATCGGCGGGCTCGCCTGCGACCGGCAATTCGCGCGGAAAGGTGAGAATGGGACGGCGGCTCTCCGGCGTCGGGAACGGCGCGCGATAGGGCGCCATCTCGTCATCGCTGAGCTTGCGGACGATGCCGCCGGGCAGCACGCGCTCGACGAAGGCATTTGCCTCCAGGATCATGGCCTCGCCCTCGCCCGGCGTCCTGAATTTCCGGAAGGTCTCACGCGCAGCGTCGGCTTGGTGAAAGTCCTGCCAGGTCGGCATCGGGCGGATGAACTCCATGAAGGCCAGACCGCGCACGAGATCTGGCCGGCGTGCGGCGAGATGAAATGCGAGCGCGGTACCCCAGTCCTGCGCGACGAGATAGGCCGACGTGATGCCGCGCTGCTCGATGAAGGCATCGAGATAGCGCACGTGGTCGAAGAAGCGGTAGGCGATGTCGGGCTTGTCGGATTGGCCGAAGCCGATGAGATCAGGCGCGATGCAATGCGCGACCGGCAACACCAGCGGCAAAATGTTGCGCCAGATGTGCGACGAGGTCGGATTGCCGTGCAGGAACAGCGCGACCGGCGCACCTTCCGCGCCTGTCTCGCGATAAGCCATGCTGCTTCCCAGGACGGACGCTTTACGAATCTCGATTTCGTTTCGCTTGGTCATGTCGTCTCCTTGAACACGGTTTGGAATGCGATGGTCTTGAAACGATCGAGCGCTTTGGGATTGCGGTCGACCTTCATGCGCAGGATCGCGCCCTGCCAGGACGCGAGCAGGAACTCGGCAAGCTCGTCAGGCTCGAACTCGGATGCGATCTCGCCGCTGGTCTGGGCATCCCTGATGCAGGCGGCGAACGGTGCGCGCCATTCGGCGAAGATCGCCGCGAGACGCGCGCGCAACAGCTCACTGCTACCGCTCGCCTCCAGGCTGAGATCGCCGATCAGGCAGCCGCGACCGTAGCCGTCGGCCTCGAGTCGGCCGGTGATGATGTCGAGATAGCGCCTGAGCCGCGCCCGCGGCGTCAGCGCGATGTCGTCGAGGGCCTCGGCGACCAGCCCCCTGGTGACGTCGAAATAGCGGTCGAGCACTTCGGAGGCGAATGCCTCCTTGGAGCGGAAATGGTTGGTGAAGGACCCCTGCGGCGCGCCCGCCGCGGCGGTGACGTCGCGCACGCTGGTGCCGTGATAGCCGGTCCGGAACATGACCTTCAGGCCGGCGTCGAGGATGGCATCTTTGAGTGAGGGCTTTGGCATGGGCGTTATAATACGTACGTACGTATTAATGTCAAGCGCAAACGTGCTCCTCGGCAATCAGCTTACCGATCAGTCAGTTATCGGAGTTTGAGACAATCGATCGCCCGGCAGCGGATCGCGGTTCAGGCCACAGGCTGGCTCCGCGAAACCACCCAATAGCGCAGCCACGCACCGATGGTGCAGCCGACCAGATAGCAGGCGAACAGGACCAGGCCGAGGTCGAGCCAGTAGCCGAAGCGGCCCGGGACCACATGTGCGAACGAGGCCGCAACCAGTCCCGCGACCAGCGCGGCGAGCCAGCGCGCAGTCACCTTCGAGGTGCCGTTGCCGCGCTGGACCACCGAGATCCAGCCCATGCAGAAGCCCAGCATCACCGAGCCGATCAGCCAACCCGTATGGAACGAGACAAGATAGGGCATCGTCACCTCACCAGAAATTCGATGCGGCGGTTTTGCGCCTTGCCGTCGTCGGTGTCGTTGCCGGCGACGGGCTGCGTGCTGCCGTAGCCGACCGCGGTGAAGCGGTCCGCCGGCAGGCCGGCCCTGACCAGAAAATCGATCACCGCCTGGGCGCGTTTCTCCGACAGCGCCTGGTTGAAGGCGTCCTCGCCGTCGGAATCGGTGTGACCCACGACCTCGATATTTGTGGTGGGACAACGCAGCGCCGTCTCGATCAGATGATCGAGAATGCCGGCGGAGTCGGGATCGATGTCGGCGCGCTTGGTTGCGAAGCGGATCTTGCCCTTGGCCAGCAGCTCCGAGAACAATTGCTGGCAGACGGTGCCGTCGACCGGCCCCGCCGCGGGCTTCACCGTGATTTCAGGCTTGTATTGCCAGATTTTTGGAAAGTCCTTGCCGAGGCCGGCGCGGATGTCGTTGGCCGCACCTTCGTACAGCGCATCGCCCGACAGCTTCACCTCGCGATCCGACACCACGAGCGTGCCGGTCGACAGCCGCGACAGCGCGCCGAGCGCTGCGACCACCGCGGTGTTGAAGGAGCCGGGAGCACCGACGCTGGCCTTTAGATTGTCGACGACTTTCTCGGTAAAGAATTTTCGCGACGCGCTGGTCTCGATCGCGGCGTGCACATTGTTGTCGGGCACGTAGCCGGTCATCGTCACGGTGGCGGCGACCGGATCCTTGTAGGCCTGGAAGATGTAAGGCGGTGCCTTGATCTCGTTGGCGGCGATCGAAAAACCTTCGGGCAGGTTCTTGAGCGCAGCCGCAATCGCTTCGCGGCCGCCGAGGTCGCGCGCCATGCCCGACAGATTGACCTTGGTGTCGGAGATCGTGATCTTGCCGTCCTTCAGCTTGCCGATCTGGTCGAGCAGCAGCATCGCGGCCGCTTCGAACCGCGCCGGCGCGCCGCGGGCCAGGCCCATCTGATCGGCGACCTCGGTCCCATTGACCTCCTTGCGGGCGGCTTCCGTCAGGCGCGCCTTCATCGAAGGCAGCGGCGCGGAGCCCGACAGCGTCACCCGCACCACGTCCCGCTCGGCACTCCAGACGAAGGGCTTTGCTTCGGCAACAAGGCGGGTCTGGTCATCGACCAGCCGTACGCCGGGAACCATCTCGACCGTGGTCACGGCATCGCGGCGCCCCTCGTCGGAGAAGGCGTCCGCGGCCAGGCTGACGTCACGGCCGTCCACCGCGATCCGGGTCTTGTCCAGGACGGTGTCCTTGAGCGCGGCCGAGCTGCGGGCCGACAGGTCGGCCTCGACCGGCAAGGTGTTATTCCAGCCCGCAAATCCCCACATGACGGCAAGGGGAATCAGCCCCGGCCACCATTTGCTGGCCCACCTGAAAAGCATCTGCATTCGACGACCCAAACTCTGGAACCGGAGACAAAACAAACCCTTGGCGGGCTGTCAAACCGGAATAGGGCCCTTTCGGGGGCCACACGTGGAGAATTGGAATAACTTTTTCTTCAAGGGTAACACCCTAAGTTGAGGGCGGAATGCCCAGGGGCGGCCAGCCGGACATGAAGCAACTCCGTAACAACGTCATTCGCGCCGGGCTGGGAGCACTCTATTTCAGCGGGGCGCACCATCTGCTGCGCCCGCTGCTGTCGGGCGTCGGCGCCATTTTCATGCTGCACCATGTGCGGCCGGCTCGTGAGCGCGTATTCCAGCCGAACCGGCATCTCGAGGTCACCCCCGACTTCCTGCGTGCGACGCTGCGCCATTTGCGCGCGCGCGAGATCGACATCGTCAGCATGGACGAGCTGCACGAACGGCTGGTGCAAGGCCGCTTCGACCGCCGCATCGCCGCCTTCACCCTCGACGACGGCTATCGCGACAACTGGGAGCACGCTCTTCCGGTGCTGCGCGAATTTGACGCGCCCGCGACCATCTATGTTGCCAGCGACTTCGCTGAGGGCACCGGACGGCTGTGGTGGACCGCGCTCGAGGCCGTCATCGCCAAGGCCGAGCAGGTCGACGTGCGGATCGGCCATTCCGCGTTGCGGCTCGATGCGAGCACGCCTGCCGCGAAGCAGGCGGCGTTCGACCGCCTGCATGACTGGCTCCGCGCTCTTCCGGGCGAGCACGATCTGAAGCGCGAGATCGAGGCGCTGTGCGCCGCCCACGGTATCGACATGGAAGCGCTGTGCCGCAGCCTCTGCCTGTCCTGGGACGAGGTGAAGCGGCTCGCGGCCGATCCACTGGTCACGATCGGCGCCCACACCGTCAGCCATTGCAATCTCGCCAAGCAGAGCGAGGAGATCGCCGCGCAGGAGATGGCAGTCAGCCGGGTGCGGATCGAGAACGCGCTGGAGCGTCCGGTGCTGCATCTCGCCTATCCCTATGGCGACCGCGAGGCAGCCGGGATGCGCGAATTCGCGCTCGCAGCATCCGCCGGCTTCAAGACCGCGGTGACGACACGGCCCGGCATGCTGTTCGCAGGGAACGCCGGCCACATGACCGCGCTGCCGCGCGTCTCGCTCAACGGCAACTACCAGGACGCGCGCATTCTGCCGGTGCTGACCTCGGGCGCCGCGACCGCGATGTGGAACGGCTTTCGCCGGTTTGCCGCGGCTTGACTGTTGTCCCGGCCTTCGCCGGGACAACACCGAGTTGACACCCCTCCCCTCGGCGCTCAAAACGGCGCCAACCCAAGGGAGGCACCATGTCCAACGATCTGTTTTCGCTCAAAGGCCGCATCGCACTCGTGACCGGCGGCTCGCGCGGCATCGGCAAGATGATCGCGGCCGGATTCCTCGGAGCAGGTGCGGCGAAGGTCTACATCACCGCGCGCAAGGCGGGCCCTTGCGAAGCCACCGCGAAAGAGCTCTCGGCGCAATATGACGGCGAGTGCATCGCGCTGCCGATCGACATCTCGACCGTCGAAGGCTGCGACAAGCTGGCCGGCGAAATCATCAAGCTCGAGCCGAAGCTCGACATCCTCGTCAACAACGCCGGTGCGGCATGGGGTGCCGAGTTCGACGAATTCCCCGAAAGCGGCTGGGACAAGGTGATGGACCTCAACGTCAAATCGCTGTTCTTCCTGACCAAGGCTTTGGCAAAGCCGCTGCGCGCGGCGGCGTCGCACGAGCGGCCCGCCAAGGTCATCAACATCGCCTCCGTCGACGGCATCTTCGTCAATCCGGGCGAGACCTATTCCTACGCCGCGAGCAAGGCTGCCGTAATCCATCTGACGCGGCGCATGGCGACGAAACTGATCAAGGACAACATCAATGTCACCGCGATCGCACCGGGCGCCTTCAAGTCCGACATGAACCGCGCCGCGCGCGATCATTCAGACGACGTCGCAAAACGTATTCCCGCGCGGCGCATCGGCACCGACGAGGACATGGCAGGCGTTGCGATCTACCTCGCTTCGCGTGCGGGCGACTACGTCGTCGGCAACACCATCGCGGTCGATGGCGGTGTGGTGTACGCGAATGCGGGGCTGGAGATCGCGGGGTAGTTGGCGAGGGATAGCGCGACACCCTCTGCTGTCATGCCCCGCGAAGGCGGGGCATCCAGTACGCCGCAGCTTCTCGGCTGGAGCACAGCCGCCTCTGGAATACTGGATCACCCGCTCCCGTGCGCAAGTGCGCACAAGGCGGGTGATGACACCATTTGCATGACGCGAGCGTTCGCCCCTAACGCCTACGACTCGATCCTCACATACTCAAAATCACCCGGCTTGTTGTCGATGCCGACCTTCGGCGGCGAAATCCACGACGCGAACTTGCCGGTTTCCGTGACTGGCTGCATCAGCGAGGTGATGAAGTCGCCGTCGGCGGTCGAAGGCAGCCAGTCGTCCTTGCGCTTCGCCCAGGTGGCGTCGTCGATCAAGATGCCGTCGGGCGTCGCGTGCACGTCCTTGAACTCGCCGATATGGCGGTGGAAGGCAACGTTGGGCAGCGTCAGCTTGAAATCGTAGCCGGCGGTCGAGATCACCTTGTTCCAGCGCAACATGCCCTTGACGCAATCCTGGCTGTAGTCGTCGCGCAGGCGCATGTTGAGCGCGGTCAGCGCCGGCTCGTCGACCAGCTTGATCTCGCCGTCGATGAACTTGAGCACCGGATAGGTGGCGTTCTTGAGCTGGTGATCGTCGTCGATCTGGGTCTCGTGATAGCGGCCCTTGATGCCGGTGTTGAAGGCATTGGCCGCGTTGGTCGAGACTTCCGAGCCGAACAGATCGAGCGACAGCGTGTAGTGCAGGTTCAGCTTCTTCTGGATGGTCGGAAGATCGATCACGCCGAGCGCGCGGACTTTGGCGATATCCGTGGGATCGGTGATGCCGGCCTCGCGCATCGCATCGCAAGTGCGCTGCACCACGCGGGTGATGCCGGTCTCGCCGACGAACATGTGGTGCGCTTCCTCGGTCAGCATGAAGCGGCAGGTGCGCGACAAGGGATCGAAGCCCGACTGCGCGAGGCTGTGCAGCTGCATCTTGCCGTCGCGATCGGTGAAGTAGGTGAACATGAAGAACGACAGCCAGTCCGGCGTCGCCTCGTTGAAAGCGCCCAGCATGCGCGGTGCGTCGGCATCGCCGGAGCGGCGGCGCAGCAAATCATCGGCTTCCTCGCGGCCGTCGCGGCCAAAGTACTTCTGCAGCAGGTAGACCATCGCCCAGAGGTGGCGGCCTTCCTCGACGTTCACCTGGAACAGATTGCGCATGTCATATAGCGAGGGCGCAGTCTTGCCGAGATGGCGCTGCTGCTCGACCGAGGCCGGCTCGGTGTCGCCCTGGATCACGATCAGCCGGCGCAGCATGGCGCGATATTCGCCCGGGACTTCCTGCCAGGCAGGCTCGCCCAAGTGCTCGCCGAAGGGAACGACGCGGTTCTCTTCCTGCGGCGCAAGCAGGATGCCCCAGCGATAGTCGGGCATGCGGACATAGTCGAACTTGGCCCAGCCGCGCGGATCGACGGAGTAAGCGGTGCGCAAGTAAACCAGCGACTCCTGAAAGCCTTCCGGCCCCATGTCGCTCCACCAGTCCATATAGCCGGGATGCCAGCCTTCAAGCGCCTTCAGCACCTGGCGGTCTTCGGCGAGATTCACGTTGTTCGGAATCTTTGTCGAGTAGTCGACGTTCATGATGTTCATGGCCGTGCTCCTTGGTCGGTCTCGTGTCCCGGACGCAGTGCGGCGCGAAGTGCTGCACTGCTGAGCCGGGACCTATGTCTGGTTCGCCTGGGTCCCGGTTCTGCGTCGCATCGCTTCGCGCTGCGCCGCGCCCGGGACACGGCAGTCGTTACACCCGTGTCATATCGAATTTCGGCTTCTGGCCGCTGCCGTAGCGGCGCAGCGCGCCTTCCTCGCCGACGGCATTGGGGCGCTGGAAGATCCAGTTCTGCCACGCGGTCAGCCGTGAAAAGATTTTCGATTCCATCGTCTCGGGGCCGACGAAGCGCAGGCTCGCTTCCATGCCGGTGAGACTGTCGGGCGAGAAGCTCGCGCGCTCCTCCAGGAAGACGCGGACCTCGTCGTCCCAGTCGATATCGTCGAGCGCGAAGGTGACGAGGCCGAGCTCCTCGGCCTGCTCGGCGTCGAGCGCTATGCCGAGCGTGGCTTCGGCACGCTCCACGTCCGCCGGATCGGCCTGGAAGCGCGACTGAAGCCGCGTCAGGCCGTGGCTCATCGGATACGGGCCGAAATTCATGGCGGAAAGTTCGATCGAGGGCGGCGGCTGGTTGTCGCCCTGGCGCGTGCCGATCAGCATGTAGGAGCGGTCGGCGGCGAAGACGAGTTCGGCCAAGGTGCCGGCAAAGCACGAGCCGGGCTCGACCAGCGCCACCAGCGTGCGCGAGGTGACGTCAATGCGCTTGAGCACGCGCTTCCAGTAGTGGCGGATCTCGTTGACCAGCCAGTGCGTCTTGTTGGCTTCGAGGAAGGCATCGCTGGCGAGCACGTGGGCGCGGTCGCCATGGCTCTTGAACACCAGCATGGCGATCTCGAGCTCGTTGATGCGCAAGTGAAGGATGGCGTCGTCGAGCTCGCGCGCCACTTGCAGCGGCCAAAACGATGCGCCCTGCGCCATCATGCCGTCGATGTCGGTGGGGGCTGCTGCCTCCGGCGCCTTGATCGAGATGGTGGCAATGCGTGCGGCGCGGTCGATATCGACGGTCACAAAACCATAGCGGATGCTGGTCTCGTCGATCGTGCGCTTGAGAGGGGAGAGCGCGATGCCCTTGCCGCTGCCGGCGCGTTTCGACGCGGCCGCGAATTCCCTGGCGCGCTCGACGATCCTGGCCTCCAGCTTGGAGTTCGGCGCGATCTCGTCGACGAGGCGCCATTGCACGGCGCGCTTGCCCTTCACGCCTTCCTCGATGGTGCAGAAGAAGTCGGCGTGGTCGCGGCGCACTTTGCGCTTGTCGACGACGCGGGTGAGACCGCCGGTGCCGGGCAACACCGCGAGCAGCGGCACTTCGGGTAACGCCACGGCGGAAGCGCCGTCGTCGGCGAGAATGATGTGGTCGGTCGCGAGCGCGAGCTCATAGCCGCCGCCGGCAGCGGAGCCGTTCACGACAGTGATGAAGCGCTGGCCGGAATTCTCCGAAGAATCCTCCATGCCGTTACGGGTCTCGTTGGTGAACTTGCAGAAGTTCACCTTGTGGGCATGGGTCGAGCCCGCGAGCATGCGGATGTTGGCGCCGGCGCAGAACACGCGGTTCTTGGCCGAGCGCATCACCACGACCTTCACCTCGGGATGCTCGAAGCGCAGCCGCTGGACCACGTCCGCAAGCTCGATGTCGACACCGAGATCGTAGGAGTTGAGCTTGAGCAGGTAGCCTTCGAACAGGCCGCCATTCTCGTCGACGTCCATGGTCAGCGTCGCGACGTCACCGTCGACCGCCAGCTTCCAGTGCTTGTAGCGGGACGGTTCGGTCTGGAAATCGATGAATGTCGCGCCGCCTGCGAGGCGCCGATCTTCCCCGGCCATGAGCCACCCTTGAGCTTGTTTTCGCTATACCGTTAGATGCACAATAGTGCATATTCTGAGAGGCGTCTAGCCTAAATGTGGACCACACATGCACTTTGCTTCATCTGCAACACCGGGGCTGCAGATAGGCCGCCCTATACGCGTCGCACAGCTTGGAGACCTCGGTCGTCCCGCAAAGCGGCCTTTGCAAATTGCTCGATTGCGTCAACCGTTGGCGCCGCCGCTTCACGGTGGGGAGAATGCCCGGCGCCTGGAATAATCGTCAGATCGACCGGGCAATAACATTCCTCCTGCGCAATTTGGACCTGCCGCAGTGTCCCATATTGGTCATCCCTTCCTTGCACGACCAGGATGGGAACGCGGATGTAGGCCAGATACTCCGAGATGTCCCAATCGCGGAATTTCGGATCGAGCCAGGCGCCGTTCCAGCCGTAGAAGGCATTGTCGACGTCTCCGTGCCAGCGCGCGAGCTTTGCCTTGAGGTCGGTGGTCTCATAGGCCGTCTTGATCGCGGCGATCGATTCCACCGAGATGTCCTCGACGATGAAATGCGGCGCGATCAGCGCGATGCCTTGCAGGCGATGGTCCTGATGCGCGCCGGCATAGATCGCCGCGATCGAAGCGCCGTCGGAGTGGCCGAGCAAGAGGCCACGCTTGAAGGGAATGGCATCGAGCACCTTCGGCAGCACGTCGAGCGCCTCGCGCTGCATGTAGTCGAGCGGACGTGGCAGCGTGACCGGGCTCGACTGGCCATAGCCCGCCCGTGAATAGGTGAAGATGCCGGTGCCGGTCGTTTGCTGGAGCTTTTCCGGAAAGTCATTCCACAGGCCGACGGAGCCGAGGCCTTCGTGCAGCATGACGATGGTCGGCGCATCGGCGCTTTGCGGCGCGAGCCATTTGTATTCGAGACGGGCCGCGCCGATGCTGAGAAAGCCGGTGGGGGCGAGAGTCATTTCTTCGTCCGTCCTTCTCCGTCGTCATGCCCGGGCTTGACTCGGGCATCCACGTCTTTCCTCAATCGCGGTCGCGCGTGGATGGCCGGGACAAGCCCGGCCATGACGGCTTGTTGCTAATTCGCGCCGTCGCGCAGCTTGAACCGCTGGATCTTTCCCGTCGCCGTCTTCGGCAGCGAGTCCACCACGTCGATCCAGCGTGGATATTTCCACGGGCCGATCTTCTGCTTGACGTGATCCTTCAGCATCTCCTGCAAGTCCGTCGTCTTCACGCCCGGACGCAGCACGACGAAGGCCTTTGGCTTCAGCAGGCCCTCCGGATCGGCCTCGGGCACGACGGCGGCTTCCAGCACCGCCGGATGCGTGATCAGCGCGCTCTCGACCTCGAACGGCGAGACCCAGATGCCGGAGACCTTGAACATGTCGTCGGCGCGGCCGCAGAAGGTGTAACGGCCTTCGGCATCCCTGACGTATTTGTCGCCGGTGCGGGTCCAGGGGCCTTCAAAGGTGCGACGGCTCTTGTGGCGCTGGTTCCAGTAGCCCTCGCCGGCCGAGGGCGCATCGACCAGTAGTTCACCGACCTCACCGTCGGCGACGTCCTGCCCGGCCTCGTTGACGAGCCGCACCGCATAGCCCGGTACCGGCTTGCCGGACGAGCCGTATTTGATGTCGCCGGGCGCGTTCGAAAGGAAGATGTGCAAGAGCTCGGTCGAGCCGACGCCGTCGAGAATGTCGACACCAAAGCGCGACTTCCAACTGTTTCCGACGGATTCCGGCAGCGCCTCGCCGGCCGAGGTGCAGATGCGCAAGCTCTTGCCGCCGCGCTCGCCCTTCATCGCTTCGTCGTTGAGCATCGCCGCGAACAATGTCGGCACGCCGTAGAAGATCGACGGATTGTATCTGTTCATCAAATCGAACATCCGCGCGGGTGTCGGCCGCTCGCTGTTCAGGATCGTGGTGGCACCGACCGACATCGGGAAGGTCAGCGCATTTCCGAGGCCATAGGCGAAGAACAGTTTTGCGGCGGAGAGGCCGACGTCGTTCTCACGAATGCCGAGCACCTTGCTCGCGTAAGTGTCGGCGGTGGCCTGCAAGTTCGAATGCAGATGCCGCACGCCCTTGGGCATGCCGGTCGAGCCGGACGAATAGAGCCAGAATGCCGGCTCGTCCGGATGCGTGGCAACCGTGGGGAACTGATCGCTCTCATCAGCGATCTCTTCGGCGAGCTGCTTGTGGCCATTCTGCTTGGCGCCGGAGACCACGACATGCTCGAGATCCGGCATGCGGCCGACGACGTCCTTGATGACGGGATAGAGCGCCTCGGACACGAACAGCACGCGGGCGCGGCAGTCGGCGAGGATGTAGGCGTATTGGTCAGCAGTCAGCAGCGTGTTGAGCGGCACCGGCAGGATGCCGGCGCGGATCGCGCCCAAAAACACGATCGGGAAGTCGATCGTATCAAGCATGATCATCGCCACGCGCTCTTCGCGGCGGACGCCGAGCCGGCGCAGCATGTTGGCGGCGCGGCGTGTCTCGCGCTGGAGTTCGCCGTAGGTGAGCCGCGAGACGGTATCGTCGAAGACGAGCTTGTTGCCCCGGCCTTCCTCGACGTTACGGTCGAGCAGCCAGGTCACCGCGTTGTAGGATCCCTCGCTCACGGTCGTCTCCCCCGAATTTAGAATTATAATTCATAGAAAGACACTGTGACGGCTTGCTGTCAATGCCAGCAGGCATTATGTTTCATTAAAGCGCGCCGCAAGACCTTCTTTAAACAAGACCTCCTTTGAAGAAAGCATCCGCTAAAGAAGGCTCATGACCGATAGTCCCGACGCCGAATCCCGCTTTCTCGAACAGCTCGGCCAGCGCGTGCGCACCATGCGCGCGTTGCGCGGCATGTCGCGCAAAGTGCTCGCCAAGGTATCAGGAATTTCGGAGCGCTACATCGCGCAGCTCGAGAGCGGCAAGGGCAATGTCTCCATCGTCCTGCTGCGCCGCGTCTCCGACGCGATGGGCGCGCATCTGGAAGACCTGCTGCCCTCAGCCGATCCGACGCCGGACTGGCAGATGTTTCGCGATCTGCTGCGCAAGGCGACGCCGGCGCAGATCGCGCAGGCCAAAGATCTGCTCGCCGGCGGCACCGCCTCCGCGCCGCGGCGCGCGCCGTTCTGCGGCATCGCGCTGATCGGCCTGCGCGGCGCCGGCAAGTCCACGCTCGGGCGGATGCTGGCGAAAAAGATCGGCTGGAGCTTTGTCGAGCTCAACAAGGAGGTCGAGCAGCAGAATGGCCTCTCGGTCGCCGAGATCATCGCGCTCTACGGCCAGGAAGGCTTTCGCCGCATGGAGCAGGCTGCGCTGCAACAGCTGCTCGCGCGCAACGAGCTGATGGTGCTGGCGACCGGCGGCGGCATCGTGTCCGAGCCGCTGACCTTCGACCAGATCCTGTCGTCGTTTTACACGATCTGGCTGAAGGCCGAGCCGGAAGAGCACATGGCCCGCGTCCGCCGCCAGGGCGATCTGCGCCCGATGGCGGATGATCGCTCTGCGATGGCGGAACTGCGCAATATCCTGCTCAGCCGCGAGCCGCTCTATGCGCGCGCGACGGCGGTGGTGGATACGGCGGGGCTGAGTGTCGATGCGGCGGCTGCAAGGCTGATCGATGCGGTGCGGCCGGTGCTGCAGAACGAAGCGCGGAGCTTCGGGCTGCGCAGCGTGGCGCTGTAGGCCGGGACTTCAGGAATGACCGACAGCGACGTCACCACCTCCATGTTCGAGCGGATCGGCGGCCGTGCCACGATCGACCTGTTGGTCGACCGCTTCTACGACCGCAAGGATGCGCTACCGGAGGCAAAAATCATCCGCGCGATGCATGCGGACGATCTCGGCCTGATCAGGGACGTGCTGAAGCGCTATCTCACCGAATGGACCGGTGGCCCGAAGCTCTATTCTCCCGAGAAAGGCCATCCACGGCTGCGGCAACGGCACATCGGCTTTGCCATCGGCGACGCCGAGCGCGATGCGTGGCTGCTGTGCATGCGCGGCGCGATGGAGGAGACGGTCACTGACGCTGCCGCGCGGCAGGACCTCGACCGCGCACTGTCCGGTCTCGCCGACTGGATGCGCAACCGGCCGTGAGCGCGTCGATCAAGGCCGACGTGCAGCGTCCTCGGGTATCGCTTCGCCGACCCGGACTGCAAGTCATCAGACGCGGCTAGACCGACCAGTAATTCGGATGCGGATAGGGCCGCGAGCGGTCGCCCCAATCGAACTCGTCGCCGTCGAACTCACATGGACCACTGCTGAACTCGTCCATGGTAAGCTCGACCTGGAACGCCTGACGTGTTCGATCGTATTTCAGCGCGCTCCACTGCAGAGGATAGTGGTGGTGGGTACTGAGCAGCCCGCCGGTCTTGATCACGGCATAGGCGACTGTTCCGCTCACCTTGTCGAGCATCAATCGCTCGATCGTGCCGAGCTTCGTGCCGTCGCGCCCGTAGACGGCGACGTGCTCCACCCGATCACTGGGAACCATGGTGTGTTGCATGGCATGCTCCCTGGTTTGTGTGGAGCAGATTATAGCTCCGTGGTTGAGGTCACAGCAATTGCGAGCGCACTGCATCGACGCCCTCTCGCAGCAGCGGCAAGAAGCGGCCGAGCAGCTCCTGCGCCGGCACGCGATCGACATGGGCGCCCATGTTGATGGCGGCGATGATCGCGCCGTCATAGCGGCGGACCGGAACCGAGATCGAGCGGAAATGCGGCTCAGCTTCGCGGTCGACCAGTGAATAGCCCTGTGCGCGATCGGCGGCGATCCGCCCGAGCAGCGTCTTGGGATCGGTCACCGTCTGCGGCGTCAGCGCCTCGCGCTTCGCTGCCTTCAGGCGCGCGAGACAATCCGCGTCGTCGAGCTGGCCGAGCATGGCGCGGCCGACCGAGGTGCAAAACGCCGGCAAGCGATAGCCGATCTCCAATCCGCCGGAGAACATCCGCGCCGGGCTGCTGCGCGCGATGAACACGACGTCGTCACCATCGAGCACCGCGAGCGAGGAGATTTCGTTGGCCGCGGTGGCAACGCGATCGAGCACGGGCTGCAGCACCGTGACGAGCTGGTTGGAGCGCAGATAGGACGCCGCCAGCGTCAGCACATGCGGCGTCAGCGAGAACAGTTTTCCGTCGCCACTGACAAAGCCGCCGCGCTGGAGCGTGAATAGCATGCGCCGCGCGGTGGCGCGCGGCAGCTCGGTGGCGCGGGCGAGATCGCTCAGGGTCATCGGGCCCGAGTTGGTGCCGAAGCATTGCAACAGGCGCAGGCCGCGATCGAGCGCTTCGACGAAATCCGTCGTGCGCTCGTCGGTCTCGCTTCGTTTCAGCTTGGGCATGGGGTGGGGAATGTCCTGCAAAATAGTGCTTGCTGCCGATCCAAGGCATGTCATAATTCGCCCATTCGTTCAATAGGCGAACAGCCGCCATTCCACTAAGGATGCACTCGCCATGATGAGCCAGGAGCAGAACGACCTGATCACCCGCACCGGACCGAACGACCCGTGCGGAAAGCTGATGCGGAGCTACTGGCAGCCGGCCGCGCTGGTCGACCAGCTCGAGGGCGAGCGGCCGATCCGGCCCGTCAGGCTGCTCGGCGAGAACCTGGTGCTGTTTCGCGACGAGACGGGACGCTATGGACTGATCGATCGTCATTGCGCCCATCGCGGCGCCGACCTTGCCTTCGGGCGGCTCGAGCATGGCGGCCTGCGCTGCGCCTTCCACGGCTGGCTGTTCGACGCTACCGGCCAATGCATCGAAACGCCGGCCGAGCCGAAGGATTCAAAACTCTGCCAGAACATCCGGCAGCGCTCCTATCCCGTGGTGGAGAAGAGCGGCATCCTCTGGGCCTATCTCGGCGAGGGTAAGCCGCCGGCATTTCCGGAGCTCGACTGTTTCGTTGCACCCGGCACGCACACGTTTGCGTTCAAGGGCCACATGGCCTGCAACTGGCTGCAGGCGCTCGAGGTCGGCATCGATCCTGCGCACGCCTCCTATCTGCACCGTTTCTTCGAGGACGAGGACACGTCCACCGCTTACGGCAAGCAGTTTCGCGGCGCGTCGGCCGGCTCGGATCTGCCGATGACAAAGATCCTGCGCGAATACGACCGCCCGATCATCAATGTCGAGCACACCGAGTATGGGCTCCGACTGATCGCGTTGCGCGAGATCGACGAGGAGCGGACGCATGTGCGCGTCACCAACCAGCTGTTCCCGCATGGCTTCGTCATCCCCATGAGCACGGAGATGACGATCACGCAGTGGCACGTGCCGATCGACGATGAGAACTGCTACTGGTACGCGATCTTCACCAGCTACTCGAACCCGGTCGACGAGATGAAGATGCGCGACCAGCGGCTCGAGCTCTACGAGCTGCCCGACTACAAGTCGCGCAAGAACCGCAGCAACGACTACGGCTTCGATCCGCACGAGCAGCAGACCGCGACCTATACCGGCATGGGCAACGACATCAACGTCCACGACCAATGGGCGGTGGAATCGATGGGCGCGATCCAGGACCGCACCAGGGAGCATCTCGGCTCGAGCGACAAGGCGATCGTGCAGTATCGCCGCTTGCTGCGGCAGGAGATGGAGAAGGTCGGCGGCGGCGAGAAGCCGATGCTGTTCCTCGACGAGGCCAATGCGCGCTCCATTCAGGGCCCGGCGACCATGGACGGCATCGGCCCGACGCGGGGCTGGGAGACCTACTGGATGGAAGTCGACGTCAAGCGCCGCCGCGGCGCGCCGTGGACCGCTCCGGTGCCGAAGGAGATCGCCGACAACGTGCATCGGCTGACGGCGGCGGAGTGACGATCTATCCTCGTCATTGGGAGCGCAGCGAAGCAATCCAGTCTGCCTCCGCGGACACATTTCTGGATTGCTTCGCTTCGCTCGCAATGACGGAGAATGTGGCGCATGCTTTGCGTCTCACGACTAGAGGAGTAGCAAAGTGACTTTCGTCGCGCGTCATGCGCTGTGGTCGGATGAGCAGACGGACGCCGCGACGCGCATGCGCCGCATCGTCGAGGACAAGAACCTCGAGGTCATCCGCCTCGCCTTCCCCGACCAGCACGGCATCTTGCGCGGCAAGACCATCATTGCCGCCGAAGCGATCGCCGCGCTGGAGAGCGGCTGCTCCATCACCACCACCATGCTCGCCAAGGACACCTCGCACCGCACGGTGTTTCCGGTGTTCACATCGGGCGGCGGCTTCGGCATGAAGGAGATGGAGGGCGCGGCCGACGCGCTGATGGTCGCCGATCCCACCACCTTTCGCGTGCTGCCATGGGCGCCGGCGACGGGCTGGGTGTTGTGCGATCTCTATTTCAACGACGGCCGGCCGGTGCCGTTCGCGACGCGCGGGCTTTATCGCAAGGTGCTCGACGAACTCGGCCACCGCGGCCACGATTTCGTCGCCGGCCTCGAGGTCGAATTCCACATCTTCAGGCTCGACGACCCGCACATGCGCCCGGAGGACGCGGGACAACCCGGCACGCCGCCGTCGGTGAGCCTGCTCTCTCACGGCTATCAATATCTCACCGAGCAGCGTTTCGATCAGATGGAGCCGGTGCTGGAGATCCTGCGCCGCGACATCGTCGCGCTTGGATTACCTTTGCGCTCCGTCGAGGTCGAGTTCGGGCCGAGCCAGTGCGAATTCACCTTTGCGCCGAAGAAGGGCCTGGAGCCTGCCGACAACATGGTGCTGTTTCGCAGCGCCGTGAAGCAGATCGCGCGCCGGCACGGCTATCACGCCACCTTCATGTGCCGGCCGAAACTGCCGAATTTGTTCGCGAGCGGCTGGCACCTGCACCAGTCGATCGTCTCGCGCACAGGCGGCGAGAACGTTTTCATGGCCAAGGACGGTAGCCAGCCCATCAGCGCTTTCGGCCGCGCCTATCTCGCCGGGCTGCTCGATCACGCCCGTGCGGCCACCGTGTTCACCACGCCCACCATCAACGGCTACAAGCGCTACCGCTCCTATTCGCTGGCGCCGGACCGCGCGATCTGGGGCCGTGACAATCGCGGCGTGATGATCCGCGTGCTCGGTGGCGCGGGCGATGCTGCCACGCGCCTGGAAAACCGCGTCGGCGAGCCCGCCGCCAATCCCTATCTCTATATGGCTGCCCAGATCCTCTCGGGTCTCGACGGCGTCGATCGCAAGCTCGATCCCGGTCCCTCGGCCGACACGCCCTACGAGACCAAAGCGCCGTTCTTGCCGAAGAGCCTGCGCGATGCCGTCTCTGCGCTGAAGGACGATCCGTTCTTTCGCGAAAAATTCGGCGCGGAGTTCATCGACTACTACACCCACATCAAAAATGCCGAGATCGACCGCTTCCTCGCGGAGGTGACCGACTGGGAGCAACGCGAATATTTCGAGATGTTTTGATTTCGGCGATGGTGAGGGCGCAGCCCTCTCCTTCGTCATTGCGAGCGTAGCGAAGCAATCCAGGATCTTTCCGCGGAGGCAGTCTGGATTGCTTCGCTACGCTCGCAATGACAGGGAGAGAGCGGGGGCTCAAATGCCCAGATATTTGTGCTGCAGATCCGGCTCGGCCATCAGCTCATCCGACGTGCCGCTCCACACGGTGTTGCCGCGCTCGATGATGAAGTGGCGGTCGCAGATGCGGGCGAGGTGGTCGACGTTCTTGTCGACGACCAGGATCGACTGGCCGCGGCTCTTCAGGAGCGACAGGCAGCTCCAGATTTCTCCGCGGATCAGCGGCGCTAGCCCCTCGGTCGCTTCATCCAGGATCAGGAGCTTTGGGTTGGTCATCAGCGCGCGGCCGATGGCGAGCATCTGCTGCTCGCCGCCGGAGAGCTGGTTGCCCATGTTGGCGGCGCGCTCGGCAAGGCGCGGGAACAGCAGGTAGATCGCAGCGAGCGTCCAGGGATTGGCGCTGTTGAAGCGGTCGGCGGCGGCAGCAACCAGGTTTTCGCGCACGGTGAGGTTCGGAAAAATCTGGCGGCCCTCAGGCACCAGCCCGATGCCGAGCTTGGCGATCCGGTACGACGGTAGCTGCCGGACTTCCGTGCCCGCAAAACGGATGCTGCCGGCGCGTGCCGGCGTCAGGCCCATGATGGAGCGGATCGTCGTGGTCTTGCCCATGCCGTTGCGGCCCATCAGCGAAACCATCTCGCCCGGCTTGATCGACAGGGACAGGCCGAACAGCACCTGGCTGAGGCCGTAGCAGGTCTCGATGCTGTCGACGTCGAGCAGCGCGTCAGCCATCCCTTTTTCAGCCATGGTGCGTCACCACATGCTGATCGCCGAGATAGGCGCGCTTGACGTCCTCGTTGGCGCGGATCGCGGCCGGGTCGCCGGAGGCAATGACGCGGCCATAGACCAGCACCGAGATGCGGTCGGCCAGCGCGAACACCGCGGGCATGTCGTGCTCGACCAGCACGATCGAGACCTCTTTGCGCAGCTCCTGGAGCAGCGTCACCATACGCTGGGATTCGGTGACGCCGAGGCCCGCCATCGGCTCGTCGAGCAGCAGCAGTTTTGGCTTGCTGGCCAGCGCGACCGCAAGCTCGATCTGGCGCCGCTCGCCATGGCTGAGCCTGCTCACCACGACGTCGGCTCGGTGCAACAGGCCGACGCGGTCAAGCGCGGCATGCGCGGCATCGCGCAGGCCCCTCTCCTTGCGGGCATTGGCGAAGAAACGGAATGAGTGACCTGCATGCGCCTGCGCCGCCAGCGCGACATTGTCGGCGGCGGTGAAGTCGAGCAGCAGGGAAGTGATCTGGAACGAACGCGCGAGGCCCAGCGCGCAGCGGCGATAGGCCGGCAGATAGGTGATATCGCGGCCACCCAACGAGACGCTGCCGGAATGCGGCTCGAGATGCCCGGTGAGCTGGCTGATCAACGTGGTCTTGCCGGCGCCGTTCGGGCCGATGATGGCGTGCAGCTCGCCCGCGGCAACGTCGAGCGAGACGTTATCCGTCGCTGTGATGCCGCCGAAACGGCGCACCAGCTTTTCGACGCGGAGCAGCGGTTCAGCCACGATTGAGCCTCCCCAGCAGGCCCATGATGCCGCCACGGCCGAACAGCACGATCAGCAGCAGCAGCGGGCCCATGATCAGCGCCCAATATTCGGTGATCTGCGACAGAAACTCTTCCAGCAGCAGATAGACCACAGCGCCCATGACAGGGCCGAACAGCGTGCCCATGCCGCCCAGGATCACCATCACCATGAGATCGCCGGAGCGGGTCCAGTACATCATGGCCGGGCTGACGAAATCGGTGTTGTTGGCGAGCAGCGCGCCGGCGAGCCCGCACATGGTGCCGGAGATGACGAAGCAGACGAGCTGGTAGCGCTTGGCGGGAAAGCCGATCGCCTGCATGCGCTGCTCGTTGGAACGCAGGCCCTGCACCACGAGGCCGAAGCGCGAATTGACGATGCGCCAGATCAGGAAGATCACCGCGAACAGGCAGGCCAGGCAGAGATAATAGAACTGCGTCCGGTTCGACAGGTTGATCAGCCCGGAGAAGTCGCTGCGCTTGTAAACGGTCAAGCCGTCGTCGCCGCCATAACGTGCGAGGCCCGAGGCGACGTAATAGGCCATCTGCGCGAAGGCGAGCGTGATCATGATGAAATAGACGCCGCGGGTACGCAGAGACAGCGCGCCGATCACCAGAGCGTAGATCGCAGACGCCGCGAGCGCGACCGGAAACTGGATGAAGCCGGAGCCTGTGCCTTCCTGCGCCAGCATGCCGACGGCGTAGCCGCCTATGCCGAGATAGACAGCGTGGCCAAAACTCATCATGCCGCCAAACCCCATGATGAGGTTGAGGCTTGCCGCCGCTAGCGCCAGGATGACGATGCGGGTGAACAGCGTCATGATGAAGATGTTGCCGGACAGGTACGAATAGAGCGGCAGCAGCAAGAGGCCCGCCAGCATCAGGGCCGTGACGGCCTTGCTCACAGTAAAAGCCTTCATCGACGGTTGGCCGGGAACAGCCCCTCCGGCCGCACCACCAGCACGATCGCCATCAGCAGGTAGATCAGCATGGACGACAGCGCGGGCGCGGCGGTGGAGGCAGCGGCGCCACTCAGCACCTGCCGCAGCAGATTGGGCAGGAAGGCGCGGCCGAGCGTGTCGATCATGCCGACGAAGATCGCAGCGAGGAACGCGCCGCGGATCGAGCCGATGCCGCCGATCACGATGATGACGAAGGCGAGGATGAGGATGTTCTCACCCATGCCGATCTGCACGGTGAGGATCGGCGCCTGCATCATGCCGGCCAACCCCGCGAGCGCGGCACCGAGCCCGAACACCAGCGTGTAGAGCAGCTTGATGTTGATGCCGAGCGCGCCGATCATCTCGCGGTTGGAGGCGCCGGCACGGATCAGCATGCCGATGCGGGTGCGCATCACGCCGAGGTAGAGCAGCAGCGCCACCAGCAGTGCGACGACGATGATGGCGAGGCGGTACGCCGGATAGTGGATGCCGGGCAGGATCGGCACCGGCACCGTGAGCCAGGCCGGCAGCGGCAGCGCGAGGCCCGCCGGGCCCCAGATCAGCCGCACGGCTTCATTGAAGAACAGGATCAGGCCGAAGGTCGCGAGCACGTGGTCGAGATGGTCGCGCCCATAGAGATGCCGCAGCGCACTCATCTCGAGCACGATGCCGAGCACAAGAGTCGCGCCTAACGCCAGCAACGCGCCGAGCAGGAAGCTGCCGGTCCACGCCGCGAAGGTCGCGGCAAAATAGGCGCCCATCATGTAGAGCGAGCCGTGCGCGAGGTTGACGAGATCCATGATCCCGAACACCAGCGTCAGGCCGGCGGCGAGCAGAAACAGCAGCAGGCCGAACTGCAATCCGTTCAAGAATTGTTCGACGACGAGCAGCATCAAAACTCTTTCAGGCGCATACGGACGCGCGCCGATGTTCGAACACAGTCGCCATCCGTGAAAGAGCTCCCCCCGCCTCTACAAGGCCGAAAAATGGGTAATGGCAGTATCGTTCCGAGGCAAGAGCGATTCCGCGCCAGACATGCACTTTGTTGCATGCCGGTGCATGCGATCAAAATCAGGCCGTGCAAAACCGGCCCTGCAAGAAGACTGCCGCGCAGGGTGGGTCAGCCTGCCGCACCCAAACGATCACCCTCCCGCCGTTGCCGGAGAGAGGGTGTGCCGCTTGTCGGAATGGAGATACGTCTAGTGCGACGTGATCTGGTGGGGGAGATCATCCGGCTCGTTGAGCTCGCTGTTGGCCGTCGAGGCCTCCAGCGCCGCCATCCGGAACAGATAGGCCAGCGTCGCCAACCCGGTGTCTTCGGCCATCTGCGCCAGCTCGAGCGCCATGTCGGACATGTAGCCGAGATTCTCGTCCTTGGTTTGCGCCATGATCTGGCTGTCTCGCATCATGTTCGACATCTCAGGCGCTCTTTCGTTGCGCGGCGGTGCGGCCGCAGAGGTTGGCGTGGGCGACGGCATCCAGACGCGGGCCGTCCTGACGCACGACCGAAGCCATGCCGACACGATCATGCAGGGAATCGACCGTCTCCTGACGAACGTCGATGGTGGCCGCCATGGTCCAGGCTTTCTCCACGAGCTCCGGCAGACCAAGCGGGGTGACGACGAAGCCGGCCTCATGGAAGCGCGGCAACCACCACGTCTCCATGATCGCGCTGACCTGCGCGATGCCCTGGCTGAGGCAAAACTCCTGCACCGCTGCCATGAGTTGCAGATTGAGAGCTCCGTCGCGGCGGTCGCGTACGACGAAATAGCGCGACCATTCCCAGACCAGCGGATCCGCAGGGCAGCCGCGAATAGCCGCCAGATGCGGGAAGACCTCGCTCATCATCGAGGGCTTGGTCGTCGGGTAGAGCCGGTGGCCGCCAACGACGCGGCGCCCCTCGAGCGCAAGCAGATAGACGGTGTCCTCGTTGTCGTAGGAGTCGATCTCGCGGCAATCCGGTTTGCGCAACGTTTCCCAGTGCCGCTCTTCGACAAAGATGTCGTGACGTAGCCGGAAATGCTGCTCGATAACGTCTTCGTAAAGGTGGCGATTTAGCGCGGTAATTGCATGAATCATGAAAGCCCCCATCTTTCCTCAATGAGGGGCAGCCTCTGCGAAAAGAGGCCGGCTCGGTATTGGGAAATTTCCCAGTATGTCGCTTAGGGACTGATGATCTTGTGGCGGATTGCCAACGCAACCGCATGCGTACGGTTGACCGCTCCCAGTTTGCGCGCGGCGGTTGCAAGATGCTCCTCGGCGGTGCGCTGCGTAATGTGCAGGATCTCGCCGATCTCCCAGGCCGACTTGCCTTGCGAGGCCCAGACGATCACCTCGCGCTCGCGCGGGGTGAGGCGCGTCAACTGATGCGGCGTCGGATCGAGCAGACGGCGAATATGATCGAAGCCATACATCGCCATCAGGTGCAGGGCCGGCTTGCTGCGGGCATTGAGATCGAGATGGATGCCGCCGAGCGAGACGGCCGCCTCATATCCGGTAAGCCCATGAATCGGGACGATGAAGCCGCGCGACATGCGAAAATCGGTGGCGCGGTTCATGACCTCCGCCGCACCCGGATCGAGCTCGGCATTGTAAGGCGCTTCGGACCACTCAAACGGGTTGACCGATTGCCGGCACATCCGCACCACCGGGTCAACGCGGTCATAATTGTTCTCGGTGTACAGGCTGAACCATGCCGCCGGCCAGCGCTTGGCGAGCACCATCTGCGCGAACCGCTGGTCGGGATTCGGCAACCCCGTCACGATGATGGTTTCGAAGCCAAAGCGTCCGAAGGCCCCTTCGAGCGCATTCATTGCGTCCGGAACCCTACGATAGGCTTGCAGCCCTTCGATGAAGTCCAGCGCTTCCCGGCCATAGTCGACGGCGGACATCGGTGCGTTCCCTGACCCTCGCCGCTCCGTATAGCACGTCTTTAGGGGCCGCCTCAATTCGCCGCTTCCGTAGTTTCCCGGTGTGCCATTGGCTCTGCAGATTCAATCTACTTGTGGAGGAAGTGACGTCAAGTTACACCTAAGGCGTCTAGAGCGGGAAAGCCACGATGGAAGACGAGAACATCGCCCTCAACAGCGTGCTCGGCCTGGAATTGAATCGCGTGTTTTTCGCCGTGCGCGATACGGCAAACAAGCAGAAGATCATCGAGTTCGCGCGCGACGTGCTGCAAAGCGAGCGCGACGAGCTCGTTGACAGCGCCTCACCGGAAAACCCTGCGGGCTAGCATGCAGGTCGCAGCAGACGGCGCCGATGCAACCGATCGCGCGACGATGCTTTCAATTTTAGCGCGCTGTTTTTGGTCGAAACACCCTGACTGCGACGTTACCCGTGCTCCTCCGCCTCCACTAAAGTCACACTTGCCGCTGGATGACATCACCGCTGTCGTGAGATGATCGCCGCCACGATCGTCTTTCGGATGCCAAGACCATGATGACTCTGCGCCAGGTTGAAGTGATCCGTGCCGTGATGGTGACGGGCACCATTGGCGGCGCGGCGAAGCTGTTGAACGTGTCGGCGCCGGGGATCAGCCGCCTGGTCAAATACACTGAGCGCTCGCTCGGCATCCGCTTCTTCCAGCGCCAGAACGGCCGCTACTTCCCGACGCCGGAAGCCGAGAACATTTTCGAGCAGATCAACGGCGTCTACAAGAAGGTCGACGACCTCTCCGAGATCATCTCCAAGATCGGCCGCGGCGGATTGTCGGAACTGCGGATCGGCTCGGTGCCGAGCATCTCGCAGGTGATGGTGCCGCGCGCGATCGAGCGCGTCCGCCGCCGCTATCCCGATCTCGGCATCGACATCAACATCCTCAAGCTCGAGGAAGCGATCGACTATCTCATGCTCGGCCGCGGCGAATGCGTGGCGATGAGCTACCGGCTGGAGCATTCCGGCCTCGACTTCATGCCGCTCGCCTCGGGCGAGCTCTATTGCATCGTGCCGCCCGGCCACGAGCTTGCCGGCCGCAAGCAGGTCTCCGCCGCCGAGATCACCCGCTATCCGCTGATCGGCATCGATCCGAACGATCCCTACGGCCGGATCATGGCCGAGATCTTTGCGCGCCACCGCCTCGACTACAACATCACCATCCGTGCGCGCTTCGGCACCACGGTCTGCGCGCTGGTGAAGGCCGGGCTCGGCATTGCCATCATCGACCAGTTCACGGTGGCCCATGGCGGCTATCCCGGGATCGAGCTGCTCAAGATCACCGAGCCGACGCGGTTCGACACCTATATCGCAGTCAAGCGCGGCGCACCGCTGTCGCTCCATGTCGAGTATTTCATCGAGTCGCTCCGTGCCGAGATGCGCGCGGTCGAGCCGTCCCGAGGCAACGGCAAGGCCACTTCAGGGCGTGGACGGAAGAAATAACACTATGTTAGGTTTAACAGATAAATGGGTAATTGTGTTAGGCGGAGGAAAGACTATCGTCCCACTTGGAATTGCGCGAATTTCGCGGCTAATGGCCGGAAATGAACGCATCTCACCAGGCGATAGTGGATCATGTCAAAGCGCGGACCTGCCGCTTCCAAGAAGCTCCTGACCGGCCTGATCGGCGCGCCGATCGCGCATTCCGCCTCTCCCGCCATGCATGAGCGCGCTGCCGAGGCCCTCGGCCTGCGCGGCCATTACCAACTCATCGAGGTCGCCGGCGCTGACGCGACCGCGCTCGGCATGATGCTGGAGGGCGTGCGGCGGCTCGGCTTTGCCGGCGTCAACGTGACCTTTCCCTACAAGGAAGCGGTGGTCCCGCTGCTCGACGAGCTGGCGCCGGCTGCGGCCGCCATGGGCGCGGTCAACACCGTCGTCGTCAAGGACGGTCGCCTGATTGGCCACAACACCGACACCACGGGCTTTGCGCACGCCGTCACGCCGCTGCTGGCGCCCACCGGAAATGCGGTTGCCGTGATCGGCACCGGCGGCGTCGGCAAGGCGATCGCCTTTGCGCTGGCGAGCCTGAAGGTGGCTGACATCCGCATCTTCGACAGTGAACCGGCGCGGGCCGAAAGACTCGCCGCGCTGCTCGCCAAACAGGGTGGCGCCAGGGTGGCCACGAGTGTCGAGGACGCGCTCGACGGCGCAACCGGCCTCGTCAACGGCACGCCGGTCGGCATGCTCCCGAACCGGGAAACGCCAGTCGCGCCGACGCTGCTGCGTGAAAACCTGTGGGTCGCCGACGCCGTCTATTCGCCGCTGATCACACCGCTCCTTGCCGCAGCGCAAGAGAAGGGCGCGCGGATCATGACCGGGCGCGAGCTTGCGATCTACCAGGCTGCCGACGCCTTCGAACTGTTCACGGGCCTTGCCCCCTCGACCGAAGTCATGGGAGAGGCTTTTGACGCCGTGATGGCCGCGCGCAGCGCCGCCTATCAGGCAGCTTGAGGCGAAGCGGCCGGACACAAGGCCGCGGGCAACATCAAAATCAATAAATGGGAGGAGAGACCATGAAATCGACCCTATTGGCGGGCGCCCTGCTTGCCTTCGCCGCTGCAGCCGGTGCCCACGCGCAGGCAATCAAGCTCGCCGACGTCGCCGAACTGTCAGGTGGCGGTGCCACCGTCGGCACCAATTGGAAAAACGGAATCGACCTCGCGATCGAGGAGATCAACGCCAAGGGCGGCGTGCTCGGCCGCAAGCTCGAGGTCACCCATGCCGACTCGCAGTCCAACCCCGGCGTGGCGCGCGCGCAGGTGCAGAAGGCGCTCGACGCCGAGCCCTATGTGCTGCTCGGACCCGGCTATTCCGGTTCGGTAAAGGTGACCGCCCCGCTCGCAGCCGAAGCCGGCATCGCCCAGATCATGGGAGGCGAAGCCGCCGAGCTGACCCAGGCCGGCAACAAGTTCCTGTTCCGCACCTCGTTCGGCCAGCAGTCCTCGATGCCGAAGGTCGCAAAGTACATCCACGACGACATGAAGGCGAAGTCCGTCGCGGTGGTCTGGGTCAACAATGACTTTGGCCGCGGCGGGCGCGACGTCGTGGTCAAGGAGCTGGAGCGGCTCGGCTGCAAGGTCGTCGCCGATCTCTCCACCGAGGCGGGCCAGGCCGATTTCGCCGCCGACGTCGGCAAGATCAAGGCCGCCAACCCGGACGCCGTGTTCGTCTATCTCAACGAGGAAGAGAGCGCGCGTATCCTCAAGGAGCTGAAGCGCCAGGGCGTCACCGCGCCGCTGATGGGTGAGACCACGCTGATCGGCCAGAAGGTGATCGAGCTCGCCGGCGATGCCGCCAACGGCGCGCGCGGCCATGTCGGCCTCACCACGGATGCCCCGGTCGACCTGATCAAGGGATTCCGTGACCGCTTCTCGAAGAAGTACAATTACGTTCCCGATCATAACGGCCTGAAGGGCTATCTCGCCGTCTACATGGTGAAGGCCACCACCGAGAAGATGGGCAAGATCGATTCCAAGGCCTTCGCCGACACGCTGCATGGCCTGACCATTAAGGCCGCGGACGAGCCGGGCATTTTGATGGACGTCACCTTCGATGCAAACGGCGACATCGACCGGCAGAGTTTTCTGGTCGAGGTGGTCGAAGGCAAGCAGGTCGTGAAGCAGGTGCTGCCGAAGATGAAGTGAGGTGCTTCTTTTCTCTCCTTCCCGGGGAGTTCTTCTCCCTCGCCCCGCTCTTCGCGGGGAGAGATCTTTCGTCTCCCTCTCCCCGCCCTTCGCGGGGAGAGGGCGGGGTGAGGGGCTGCTTCCGCGGGTACAGTGAGAATTGAGTTCGCGGAGACAGCCCCTCACCCCAACCCTCTCCCCGTAAGAACGGGGCGAGGGAGAAGAAAGAGAGACGGGGGAGACGGAGACGACATAGCAGGACGAGGGACACGCGAGGCAATAATGTCCAATCTGTTCGATCTTCTGGTCGCGGGACTTGCCACCGGCGCGATCTACGCGCTGGTCGCGGTTGGCTTCACGCTGCTGTGGCAGACCTCGCAGACCATCAATTTCGCACAAGGCGAGTTCGTGATGCTGCCCGCGTTCTTGATGCTGGCGGCGATGCATGTCGGCGCACCGTTCTGGCTCGCGATCATCCTTGGTATCCTCCTGTCGATGATCCTGCTTGGGCTGGCCTTCAAGATACTGCTGGTCGATCCGATGATGCGCCATGGCGTGCTGCCGCTCGCGATCGCGACCATGGCGCTGGCGATCGGCATCAAGGAGGCCGTCAAGCAGTTCTTCAGCGCGGAGGCCTCGCCCTTTCCGTCGATCGTGCCGACCGGAGACATCTCCATCCTCGGCCACGCCGTGTCGCTGCAGAGCATCGGCGTCCTCGTCGTCGCCATCCTTGCCGTGTTCGGCCTGACCACGCTGCTCAACCGTACCTCGCTTGGCCACCAGATGCAGGCGGCAGCCCAAAACCCAACCGTTGCGCGCATCATCGGCGTGCCGGTCGAGCGTATGATCCTGCTAACCTTCCTGATCAACGCCTTCCTGGTCGCGCTGGCTTCGCTGCTGATCACGCCGATCTATCTGGCAAAGTTTTCGAGCGGTGAAGTGTTGGGCCAGGCTGCCTTCATCGCCGCGATCGTCGGCGGCTTCAACCAGGTGCGCGGTGCGATCGCCGGCGGCCTGTTGATCGGCGTGCTCGACAATCTCGCGGCATCCTACGTCTCGACGCAATACCGCGCGGCCGTGCCGCTGGTCTTCCTGATCGTGGTCATCCTGTTCCGGCCGCAAGGACTGCTCGGCCGCCCCGAGGAGCGCACGGTATGAGCGGCTTCGCCAAACCCCTGAAGATCGCGCTCGGCCTCATTGTCATTGCCGGCCTGATCGTCATTCCCATGAACTTCAACCGCTACGGCCTGTTCATCCTGAGCCAGTGGGCGGTGATGACCATCGCCGCGATGGGCCTCAACCTCACGCTCGGCTATGCCGGGCAGGTTTCGCTGGCGCAGGGCGCTTTCGTCGGCATCGGCGCCTATGCGGCCGCGATCATGACGACGCATGGCTGGCCGCTGCCGGCTGCCATTGTCGTCGCGATCGCCTTAAGCTTCGCGGTCGGCTGGGTGCTCGGCTATCCCGCGCTGCGCGTGCAGCACCACTACCTCGCCTTCGTCACGCTTGCCTTCTCCACCCTCGCCTTCCTGGTGTTCCGCAACGAGAGCTGGCTCACTGGCGGCATCTACGGCATCTCCAACATTCCGCGGCCGCATGTCTTCGGCATCGCGACCAACAAGCCGCTGCCATTCTACTATATCTGCCTCAGCTCGCTCGCGATCGTGTCCGTCGCGGTCTGGTGGCTGATTCGTTCGCCCTGGGGCCGCGCCTTCATGGCACTGCGTGAAAATCCGCTGCGTGCGCAATCGCTCGGCATCGATACCCGCCGCTACACGCTGATGGCCTTTGCGATCGGCTCGGCGCTCGGCGGCGTCGCCGGCGCGCTCTATGCACCGCTGACGCAATATATCGACCCGGTGCCGTTCAACCTGTCGCTGTCGCTCGATCTCCTGATGATGGTGATCGTCGGTGGCGCCGGCTTCTATTTCGGCCCGTTCCTCGGCGCGATGATCGCGGTGCTGCTGCCGGAATGGCTGCGCTTCACCGAAGGGTATTATCTGATGCTCTACGCGATCGCAGTGATGGGACTTCTGATCTGGTCGCCGACCGGCATTTTGGGAATTCTCGACCGCACTATGGCCGCACGGCGCACCAAGGCAGCCTCCGCGCTGCGCGCCGTCGCCAAGTCCCGCCTGGAGACGGCGCAATGAGTGCGGTCCTCGAAGTCACCGACATCAAGAAGAGCTTTGGCGGCATTACCGCGGTCGACGGCGTCTCGTTCGATGTTCGCGAGGGCGAGATCCTCGGCCTGATCGGCCCGAACGGCTGCGGCAAATCCACCCTGTTCAACTGCATCCTCGGCCAGCTCACGCCATCAGGCGGCGAGGTCAAGCTCGACGGCAAGGTCGTCACGGGCTTGCGCCCCTCCGAGCTCAACAAGCTCGGCGTCAGCCGCACCTTCCAGCTCCTGCAGGTCTTTCCAAAACTCTCGGTGCGCGAGAACCTGATCCTCGCAGGCCAAGAGCATCAGGGCAACATGGCCTCGCGCCTCGTCGGCCGCTCCGATGCCGGGTTGACTGATACCGCCGACCAGATGATCGGCTTCTTCAAGCTCGATCATCTCGCAGCAGAGCCTGCCGGCGGTCTCTCCTACGGCCAGCAGAAGCTGCTCGACGCTGCCATGGCCTTCATGGGCGGGCCGCGCCTGGTGCTGCTCGACGAGCCCGCCGGCGGCGTCAATCCGACGATGCTGTCGGATTTGAAGGAGCGCCTGGTCGCGATCAACCGCGAGAAGAATGCGACCTTCGTCGTGATCGAGCACAACATGGAGTTCGTGATGTCGCTGTGCTCGCGGGTCATGGTGATGGCGGAAGGCAAGGTCCTGGCGATGGGCCGGCCGGACGAGGTCCGGAAGAACCCCGCCGTGATCGAAGCCTATCTCGGACATTAGGGAAAGCGAGCCATGAGCGATCCGATCCTCTCGGTTCACAACCTCGTCGGCGGCTACGGCAAGATGACGATCCTGAACGGCACGACGTTTTCGGTGCCGCCGGCGACCATCACCACGATCATCGGCCCGAACGGCGCCGGTAAATCCACCGTGTTCAAGGCGATCTTTGGCCTGCTCAAGCTGCGCGAAGGCAAGATCAATTTTGCCGGCCGCGATGTCAGCAATTTGAGCCAGCGCGCGCTGCTCAACGCCGGCATCTGCTATGTGCCGCAAGGCCGCAACATCTTTCCGGAACTGTCGGTCCGCCACAATATCGAGCTCGGCGGCGTCGCGGCAGGCAAGGACATCGACCTGCCGACGCGCATCGAGGCCGCGCTCGACCTGTTCCCCGCGCTGCGCCGCAAGTCGGCACAGCAGGCCTCGACGCTCTCCGGCGGCGAGCAGAAGCAGCTTGAGATCGCCCGCTCGCTGTTGCTCGAACCAAAGCTCGTGCTGGTCGACGAGCCCTCGATCGGCCTATCGCCGCTGATGGTGCAGCAGACCTTCGATATTCTGAAGAGCCTGCGTGAGCGCGGCGTCACCGTCCTGATGATCGAGCAGAACGCGCGCTCGGCGCTGGAGATCTCGGATATCGGCATCGTGCTGGAACTCGGCCAGACCCGCATGGTCGACAAGGCTGAACGCATTTTAAACGATCCGCGCATCGGGCAATTGTTCCTGGGTGGCGCCATGGAGGAGAGTGCGGCATGAACAAACGCTCCATTGCAACAGTCTCACTCAGCGGGGCCCTCGACGAAAAACTTCGCGCCATCGCGTCCGCCGGCTTCGAGGCGGTCGAGATCTTCGAGAACGACCTGCTGTCGTTCGGATCAGGCCCGCGCGACATCGCAAGTCTCTGCAAGGACCTCAATCTCGATATCTGCGCATTCCAGCCTTTCCGCGATTTCGAGGGCATGCCGGAGCCGCAGCGCTCGCGCAATTTTGCCCGCGCCGAGCGCAAATTCGATCTGATGCAGGAGCTCGGCACCGATTTGCTGCTGATCTGCTCCAATGTCTCCCCTCACTCGCTCGGCGGTATCGACCGCGCAGCCGATGATTTTCGCGAGCTCGGTGACCGCGCCGCCAAGCGGTCTTTGCGCGTCGGCTACGAGGCGCTGGCCTGGGGCCGCCACGTCAACGACTACCGCGACGCCTGGGAGATCGTGCGGCGCGCCGATCATCCCGCGATCGGCGTCATCCTCGACAGCTTTCACGCGCTGGCGCCGGGCTTCCCGGTGCGCGCGATGGCCTCGATCCCCGGCGACAAGATCTTTCTGGTGCAGCTGGCCGACGCGCCAAAGCTCGAGCTCGACATCCTGTCGTGGAGCAGGCACTTCCGCTCCTTCCCCGGTCAGGGCGATCTGCCGGTCGGCGAGTTCATGCAGGCGATCGCGGCGACCGGCTATTCCGGGCCGTGGTCGCTGGAGATCTTCAACGACCAGTTCCGCGCCGGCTCGGCGGCGCAGACCGCGGTGGACGGCCTGCGCTCGCTGATCCTGTTGCAGGACCAGCTCGCCCCGGATTGGCCAAAGCTCGTCGGCGAGCCCCTGGCGCCGAAGGCCAAGAGCAGCGGCACGGGCTTCATCGAGTTCGCCGTCAACGAGACCAAGGCCGGCGAGCTCGCGCATCTGTTTTCACAGCTCGGCTTCCGCAGAAGCGGCAAGCATCGCAGCAAGGCGGTGGAGCGCTGGTCGCAGGGCAAGGTCGAGCTCGTGATCAATTGCGAGACCGACGGCTTTGCGCATTCGCATTACGTCACGCACGGTCCCGGCGTTTGCGCCATCGCGCTCGACGTCGACAATGCGGGCCTTGCCATGCAGCGTGCCGAGACGCTGAAGGCGCGCACCTTCTACCAGCCGGTCGGACCGGGCGAGCTGGAGATCCCCGCGATCCACGGCGTCGGCGGCAGCCTTCTTTATTTCCTCGACCAGGCCGGCAAGAACTGGGACACGGATTTTGCGCCGATTGCGAGCGATACGAGCGCGGATGCGCTGCTCGCCATCGACCACATCGCGCAGTCGATGCCTTATGACGAGATGCTGTCCTGGCTGCTGTTCTACACCGGCATCCTCGACCTCAAGCGCCTGCCGCAGATGGAGATCGCCGACCCCCGCGGCCTGGTGCAGAGCCAGGCCGTCATCAACGGCGACCAGAGCCTGCGCTTCGTGCTCAACGGCTCGTCCGCCAACCGCACGCTGCCGGCGCGTTTCATCTCGGAGTTTTTCGGCTCAGGCGTGCAGCATGTCGCGTTCGCGTGCGAGGACATCTTTGCCACCGTCGCCGCGATGCGCGCGCGCGGCGCGGACTTCCTGGATATTCCGGATAATTATTACGACGACATCGAAGCCAAATACGATCTCGCGCCCGATGTCATGGCAAAGCTCCGCGCCAACCACATCCTCTACGACCGCGAGGGCGACGGCGAATTCTTCCAGGTCTACACGCACATTTTTGATGAGCGGTTCTTCTTCGAGATTGTCGAGCGACGCGATTATCGGGGGTTTGGCGCGCCGAATGCGGGGATCAGGTTGGCGGCACAGGCCCGTGAGGTGCGGCCCGTGAGCATGCCGCGGATGTAGGTCTCACCCTCTCCCCGTTCTTACGGGGAGAGGGTGGGGATAGAGCTCATTTCATCGTGCACTTGTCGTGGAAGCGATCCTGGTCGTTCTCAACGATCGTCGCCACCGTCTTCAGCGAGAGCTGGCCTTCGGCGTCCTTGACGACGTCCTGCAGATAGAAGCTCTGCACCGGGATGTGGTTGTTGCCGTATTTGAAGGCGCCGCGCAGCGATTTGAAGTTGGCCTTCTCCATCTCGGCCTTCATCGCGTCCTTCTTGCTGGTGTCGCCCTTCACCGCGACAACCGCACTGTTGATGAGCTGGGCCGCGTCATAGGCTTGCGCGCCGTAATAGGTCGGACGCAGGCCGGTGTACTTCTTGCGGTAGTCGGCGACGAAGCGCTTGTTCTGCTCGCTGGGCAAATCGTTCACCCACTCCTGCGCACCGGGAACGCCGAGCGCGTTCTCCTTCTGCAGCGGCAACGACAGCTCGTCGACGGTGAACGCCGTGTAGAGCGGCATCGTGCTCTTCAGGCCGGCCTGCGCATATTGATTGAGGAACTGCACGCCGGCCGGACCGGGATAGAACACGAAGATCGACTCGGCGCCCGAGGCGCGCGCCTTGGAGAGCTCAGCGGAGAAGTCGAGCTGGCTCGGCCAGACCGTGTATTCCTCGCCCTTGACCTCACCCTTGAACGTGCTCTTCACGCCCGCGAGCATGTCCTTTCCGGCCGCGTAGTTCGGGCCGATCAGAAACACGCTCTTGACGCCCTTCTGGTTCATGTAGAGGCCCATGGCGGCGGGCGTCTGGTCGTTCTGCCACGAGGTCGAGAACACGTAGGGCGAGCACAAATCGCCGGCGAGCTGCGACGGGCCCGCGTTGGCCGAGATCAGGAAGGTCTGCGAGTCCACCGCGGTCTTGAGCGAGGCCAAGAGCACGTTCGACCAGATGTAGCCGGCGAGGAAATCGACCTTGTCGGATTGCACCAGCTTCTCGGTCTTCTGCTTGCCGACGTCAGGCTTCTGCCCGTCATCCTCGTAGATCACCTCGACTGGCTTGCCGTCCATCTTGCGGCCCATGTGGTCGAGTGCGAGCTCGAAGGAGTTGCGCATGTCGTTGCCGATCACGGCGCCCGGTCCGCTGAAGGTCGAGACGAAACCGATCTTGATGGTGTCGCCGGCGAATGCCTGATTTGCCAGCACCAGCGCCGCCGCGCCCGCCAGCCAGAATGCCATCTTCATAACCATTCCCCTCCTTATTATTGAACCCGGAAACGGGGTGATCGCCGCCCGGGTCTGTCTCTATTGAACGCAAAATCTGTCGGGCCGCCAATGGCTCGGCGCCCTCCCTTGCACCATATTTAGCCCCAAACGGCGATGGCAAGAAATATAATTCTACCTACTTCGGCCAAGTCCGGTCCAAGGCTGCGGCGCTTTTTCGCGGGGGGCCGGTCGATATGCCGAGCCTATTTCCGTGATTGATGACAGCTATTGGACCGCGGCGCCCAATCGGCACTTAAATGAGGAAATAGAGCAGCGAGATTCGAGGGTACATCATGACCACGACACCACATCGCGTCGTCATCGTCGGCGCCGGCTTCGGCGGGCTGGAGACGACCTACCGGCTGGCGGGCGCGCCAGTCGAGATCACGCTGATCGACCGCCGCAACCATCATCTGTTTCAGCCGCTGCTCTACCAGGTCGCGACCGCCTCGCTTGCGACCAGCGAGATTGCCTGGCCGGTCCGCCATCTCATGCGCGACCGGCGCGAAGTGACGACGCTGTTTGCGACCGTCAGCGGCGTTGATGCTGCCAGGCGCTGCGTGCTGATCGACGACGGCAGCGAGGTGCCTTACGACACGCTGGTGCTCGCGACCGGCGCGCGGCATGCCTATTTCGGCCATGACGAGTGGGAGACATGGGCGCCAGGGCTGAAGACGCTGGAAGACGCGACCACGCTGCGCCGTCACATCCTGGTGGCGTTCGAGCGCGCCGAGCGCGAGACCGATCCGGCCAAGCGCGCGGCGCGGCTGACCTTCGTGATCGTCGGTGCCGGTCCCACCGGCGTCGAGCTTGCCGGCACCATCGCCGAAATGGCGCACCACACGCTGCCCGGCGATTTCCGCAACATCGATACCACCAAGGCGCGCGTCGTACTGATCGAGGCCGGCCCGCGCGTGCTTGCGGGCTTTCCCGACGACCTCTCGGCCTATGCGCAAGCCTCGCTCGAGAAGATCGGCGTCGAGGTCGTGCTCGGACAGGCCGTCACCGAGATCAATCGTGAGGGCGTCGTGTTCGGCGCCAAGCTGCTCGAGGCAAAGACCCGGATCTGGGCCGCCGGCGTGCGGGCCTCGCCCGCCGCGGAATGGCTGGGCGCACCTGCCGATCGCGCAGGGCGCGTGCAGGTCGAAGACGACCTGACGATTCCCGGCCATCCCGAGATCTTCGCGATCGGCGACACCATCAATATCAACGCCTGGGAAGGCAAGCCGGTGCCCGGCATCGCGCCGGCCGCGAAGCAGCAGGGCAAGCATGTCGCCGAGACCATCAAGGCCCGGCTGCGCGGCGAGAACAAGGGAGCGTTCCGCTACAAGCACGCCGGCAGCCTCGCCCAGATCGGCAAGCGTCTCGCGGTGATCGATTTCGGCAAGATCAAACTGCGCGGCACCATCGCGTGGTGGATCTGGGGCATCGCCCACATCTATTTCCTGATCGGCCTACGCCACCGCCTCAGCGTAGCGCTGAGCTGGCTCTGGATCTACGCCCGCGACCAGCGCGCGGCGCGATTGATCACGCAGGGGAGCAGCAAGGTGGTGTAGCGGTGCTTCTCTCGTGTCCTGGACGCGGCGCGGCATGAAATGACGCGACGCAGAGCCGGGACCCAGCAGTCATGGGCCCCGGCTCTGCAGCGCAGCGCTACGCGCTGCACTGCGTCCGGGGCACGAGATCTACTTCGCCAGCTCGCACCCACCCTCCGCCATCGGGCGAAACGCCTGCTCCGCGGGAATCGTCGAGACCAGCTTGTAATAGTCGTAGGGATATTTCGACTCTTCCGGCTTCTTCACCTCGAACAGATACATCGGATGCACGACGCGGCCGTCCTGGCGGATCGCGGTGTCGCCGAACAGTCTGTCCTTGCCCTTAAATTTCTTCATCTCGGGCACGACGTCCTTGGCATTGTCGCTGCCGGTCGCAGCGACCGCGTTGAGATAGGCGAGCGTGGAGGCATAAACGCCGGCCTGGTTGCCACTCGGCATCTTGCCGTTCATGCCGGGACGCGCGGCGAAGCGTTTTGCAAACGCGCGGGTGTCATCGTTCATGTCCCAGTAAAAGGCTTCCATGAGCTGCAGGCCCTGCGCAACCTTGATGCCCATGCCGTGAACGTCGTTGATGAAGAGCAGGAAGGCGACGAGCTTCTGGCCGCTCTGCTGGATGCCAAACTCGGCGGCCTGTTTCACGGCGTTGATGGTGTCGCCGCCGGCATTGGCAAGGCCGATCACCTGCGCTTTCGAGCCCTGTGCCTGCAACAGGAACGAGGCGAAGTCGGAGGTGCCGAGCGGATGTTTTGAGGAGCCGAGCACCTTGCCGCCATGGCCCTCGATATATTTCTGCGCCTCCGCCTCGATGCCCTTGCCGAGCGCGTAGTCGACCGTCAGAAAATACCAGTCCTTGCCGCCGCGCGACATCATCGCCGCTGCCGTGGTGTTGCCGGTCGCCCAGGTGTCGTTGACCCATTGGATGGTATTCGGCGAGCAGGCCTTGCCCGTGAGATCGGCGCTCGCGGTCGACGACGCCAGGTACGTCATGCGACTGTCGCGCAAGAGCGAGTTGATGGAGAGGCCGACCGCGGAGTTCGGCACGTCGACGATCGCATCGACGCCTTCGACGTCGAGCCATTTGCGCGCGATGGCGTTGCCGACATCGGCCTTGTTCTGGTGATCGGCATAGACGATCTCGACCTTGATGCCCTTAGCCCCGCCGTTGAAATCCTCGGCCGCCATGCGCGCGGCCTCGACCGAGCCCATGCCGTTGGTGTCCTGAAAAATGCCGGAGATGTCGTTGAGCACGCCGACGCGAACGACATTGTCGGATATCTCGGCGCTCGCGGCGCCGCCGATCAGGCTCGCAGCGAGCGCGAGCGTCCACTTCAAGTTCTTCATTGGTCCCTCCCCTTGATTGGTTTCGCCGCCGGCAGCGTCAAGCCGGCGTGATCGTCACCGGCAGGCTGTCGAGCCCGCGCAGCGTGTTGTTGAAGCGGCGCTTCGGCTCGCCGGTGATGTCGATGCTGGCAACGCGGCGGGCCAAGGCTGAGAGCATCGTCTCACCTTCGAGCCGCGCCACGAGCTGGCCGACGCACATGTGAATGCCCGAGCCGTAGCCGACATGGCCGGAGGTTCGGCGGGTGATGTCGTAACTGTCAGGCTTGTCCCAGCGCCGCGGATCGCGGTTGGCGGCCGCGAGGAACATCAGCACTTTCTCGCCTTCGCCGATGGTGGCGCCTGACAGCTCGACATCGCGCGTCGTGGTGCGGAAGAAGGTCTGCACCGGGCTCTCGAAGCGCACGGCCTCTTCGAAAGCGTTGCGCGCGAGCGTGAGATCGCTACGCAGGCGCTGCCACTGATCGGGGAAGCGAGCCAGGCAATAGACGGCGGCACCGATACCGTTGACCGTGGTATCGAGGCCGGCCGACAGCAGCGAGCGCACCAGCAGCGGCGCCTCCGTGGCTGTTATGGCGCCCTCGTCGACATGGGCATGAATGCAGGCGCCGATGCCGCCCGGCGTCAGGTTGTCGCGCTGGCACTGCTCGGTGACATAGGCCTGGTGCGGCGCCGAACGCGCGATCGCCTCCTTGCGCAACTCGTTCGGCGGACCAAAGGCGTTGAACACCACGCTCGCATAGGGAATGAGATGATCGCGCCCCTCGGGCTTCAGCCCGAGCGCGTCCGGAAAGATCGAGAGCGGGTAGGCTTCTGCTAGATCCGTGATCGCATCAAAACTGCGCTGCTCCAGCAGCGCATCCACGCGCTCTTCCGCCGCCGCGGCAAAACGGTCGCGCAGCCCCTTCATCACGGTCGGCGACAGCACCTTCGACAGCACGGCGCGGGTGCGGGTATGCTCGGGCGGATCGGCCTCGAGGATCAGGCTCGGCGGCCGCCACGGCGCCTCCTTCTTGAAATCGGACAGGCCGACGCCGCGGCTGGAGCAGAACGTCGTGGGATCGTTCAGAACCGCATGAACCTCGGCATAGCGCGCCACGCCATAGAGCTTCCACTTGTCGAGATAGACCACCGGGCCCGTCTCCCGTAGCAGCTCATGTGTGGGATAAGGGTCGGCAAAGAAATTCATGTCGAAGGGATCGACGTCGAGATGCGGAACGCCTGATGCGGCGGAGCCGGGTGCGCTCATAAAAATCCTCCCTCATTTTGATCTTGTGAAAGGGCGGCGCTTGCCCTTAGGTCTCTGGGCACGCCGCGAGACAGATTCCCGATATGCCGCCTTCGACCAGATCCCGCCAAAAGCCTGCGCCCGCTGAATTCGGGCCGACGCTCGACCTCGATCGTTACGTCCCGGCGTTCATCACCTTCATCGCCAACAAGCTCTCGAACAGCGCGACCGCGTTCTATCAGCGGCAGTTCGGCGTCAACGTCACGGAGTGGCGGATCATGTCGCTGCTGGCGATCGAGCCCGGCATTCCCGCCTCGCGCATCTGCCACGTCATCGGCTTCGACAAGGGCCCGGTGAGCCGCACGCTCGCCGGCCTGGAGAAGCGCGGCCATGTGTCGATCCGCACCGATCCGAACGACGGCCGCACCCATTCGATCTCGCTGACGGCGAAGGGCCGCGCCACCCATGACAAGGTGATCGTCGCGGCGTTCGAGCGCGAACGGCGTCTGCTGTCCTGTCTGAGCAAGGACGAGCGCGAGGTACTGATCGAGCTGCTGCGCCGATTGCACGAAAACCTCGGCGCGGTGACAGGCGGCAGCACCAGCTGACGCGGCGGGCGTGAGGCGCGTCTTATTGCCGCCTTCGGACATGCGCAGGCATTTACCCGCGGCGCCGTTCCTGCCGAGCATCGTTTCCTCCCAGATCAGGCGCAGCGGTTCCCCCGCCGTCATCCTTGCCCGGAACGATTCGCATGAATTAGTTGCTTAGGCAACAAAATAATCGACGGATAATGCGGCAGAATGGCTGGCATATCTGGGCGAGCTTTGGGTCCGTGAACCGCTACAGACCAACCCACTCCGCCGACGCATCAGCATTCAACCGCCCCACGGCATCCGCACGGCGTGTCAACACCGCGCGCTGGTTGATGTAGCCCTTGTCGGTAATCTCGCCGCCGTCCACCGATGGCGGTTCGGCGAGCAACAGCGCGCGCGTGGCGTGACCGGAGGAGTTGGCGCACTGCTGCTTCAGTCTTGCGAGACCTTGCGCCAACGTGGTCCTGACCTTGTCGTGCGCCAGTACGTCATTCACATCTGCCGTCCCGGGCAGACCGGCATGAGCGCGGCAGGCTGCGACGTTCGGGAACACCAGAAACCGCACCTCATCGCCGCCGTGACCCGTGACGACGATGTCCTGCGCCAGCGGCGCAAGCGCTGTAATGCCGGCGACGCGCAGCGTGCCGACGTTGACCCAGGTGCCGGAATTCAGCTTGAAATCTTCCGCGACACGGCCGTCGAAGAACAGGCCGCGCTCGGGACGCCCCGCATCGGCAAGTTTTACCGCGTCGCCGATCAGATAAAAGCCCTCTTCGTCAAAAGCCTGCCTGGTCAGCTCGGGCGCTTTCCAGTAGCCCGGCGTCACGTTGGGGCCGCGCACGCGCACCTCGAGCTTGTCGCCGCAAGTGACGAGCTTCAATTCGGTGCCCGGAATCGGCACGCCGATGTTGCCAGAGCGTTCGGCGAGGAAATGGCAGTCGGTCGCCAGCGGCGACGTCTCGGTCGAGCCCCAGGCCGAGACCATCGGCAGCGGCCGGCCGACAGTCTCGATCGAGAGCTGTTCGAGCGCGTCCCAGAGATTCTGCGGCAGCGCGGCGCCGGCATAGAAGGCGAACTTCACCTCGCCGAAGAAGCGGCGGCGCAGTTCCTCATCGCCGCGCAGCGCCGCAATCAGCATGTCGAAACCGCGCGGCACGTTGAAATAGACCGTCGGCATCACGCTTTTCAGATTGGCCAGTGACGTCGCGAACAGACCGGGTGCAGGCTTGCCGCCGTCGATATAGAGCGAGCCGCCGTTGCGCAGCACGAGATTGAAATTGTGGTTGGCACCGAAGGTGTGACTCCAGGGGAGCCAATCGAGGATGACGAGATCGCCGTGGCCCTGCTCCAGAAAGGTCCAGGTCTGCGCCTTGGCCTGCTGGCTCGAGGTCAGCATGCGCTGGGTGTTGATGACTGCCTTGGGCGTGCCGGTCGAGCCCGACGTGAACAGGAATTTTGCGATCGTGTCCGGGGTCACCGTGGCAAAGGCTTTTGCAACGTCAGGCGTCTCAGCTGTTGCCGCAATGGCGCGGAAGGCAAGCGCGCCGGCATCATCGGCATTGCCGCTGATGATCTGCGCCTTATGCAGCGGCTTGATCGCGGCGAGCGCCGCCGCAAACGGCTTTGTTGCGGAGACATAGATCGCGCCCGGCTCCAGCAGCGCGATCATGCTCTTGAGCTTGTCAAAATCCTTCGACATCAGCGAATAGGCCGGCGAGATCGCGGCCGAGGGCACACCGACATGCTGAGCGGCAAGCGCCAGCAACGCATGGTCGATGCTGTTGTCGGAGAGGATGACGAGTGGGCATTCCGCGCTGAGGCCCCTCGCGAGGATCCATGACGCCGCGCCTCGCACCTGCTGCAGCGCCTGCGCATAGGTGACGGTGGTCCAGGGCGATTCGGTACTGCCGCGCTCGGCGAGGAAGATCTTGTCCGGGGTCTGCCGCGCAAAATGCTCCAGCCAGTCGCCGATGCAGCGCGCGCAATCGCGCAAGGGCTCGCCCGAGCGCAGCACAATGCTGCCGTCGGCGCGATGCTCGGCGACGGTCTTTGGCGTTGCGAACAGGCTCGAAGCGTCACCGCGAGTGGCTGACGTCATGGTTTCCTCCCTCGCCCATATCCGGAATCGGCCGCAGCCTCGTTGCGGGCCGCTTTGGCCATAATGTTGGGCGGGACAATTGTTGTCGTCAACAACAATCTTCCGTTGGGACCGCCAAGGCGCTAAGGTCGCGCGGCAGGAGACACGATGTGACAGCCAGCGCAGCTCGAGCCGACACCCGCCCCTCCCCACGCAAACGCGCCGGCAATGGCGCGGCGCGGCGGAACGACGCGGACGAGATCGGGCTGGACGCGCTGGTCGGCCACGCCGGCTATGCGGTGCGGCGCTTCCAGATCTGGATCTTTCAGGATTTCATCAAGACGCTCGGCGACGTCGACATCAGGCCGACGCAATATTCGGTGCTGACCGTGATCGGCGCCAACCCCGGGCTCTCGCAGATGGCAGTGGCAAAGCGCCTCGGCATCGAGCGCGCCCGGCTGGTGCATCTGCTCGACAGCCTCGAACAGCGCAAGCTGGTGAAACGGATCAAGTCGAAACAGGATCGGCGCTCGCACGCGCTGCATCTCACCGGCCCAGGTGAGACGGCGTTGGCCAAATTCAAGCGGCTCGCCATCGAGCACGAGCGGCATGTCGAGGAGAAGATCGGCAAGGCCAACCGGGAGCAGCTGCTTCGGATCCTCGCCGGCTTCACCTGATCCGGACTGCTCATTGTTTGAGCAGACGCTCTTGACCGGGCCTTAGCTCGGCAGCGCAATCGATCATCGAGGTATTCCACAAGCTACTGATTTTTCGATAGTATCCGGAGCAACCGCGCTGCCCGGATAATGTACACAATGGCACATCGCTTGCTTCATTCCGGGTGAAGACAAGTTGCCGGAGTTTTATCGCCATGAAGGCTGAAATGGGGGCTGAGCAGCCTGAAACGATCGCCGCGATTGTGGCCGCGCATCGCGCGGGCACAATGACGCCGGCGCAGACGGTCGCGCGGACCTATCAGCGCATTCGCGACCACAACGATCCCGCGATCTTCATCAGCCTGCGCGACGAGAAGGACGCGATCGCGGAGGCCGGGAAGCTTGCCGCGAAGGATACCGCCAGCCTGCCGCTCTATGGCGTGCCTGTTGCCGTGAAGGACAATATCGACGCGCTGGGCTTTCCGACCACGGCGGCCTGCCCGGCCTTCTCCTATGCGCCGACGCATGACTCGACGGCAGTCGAGCGGCTGCGCGCGGCAGGCGCGATCATCATCGGCAAGACCAATCTCGACCAGTTCGCAACCGGCCTCGTGGGCGCGCGTTCGCCCTATGGCATTCCCAGGAATTCGGTCCGTGCGGACCTCATTCCGGGCGGATCGAGCTCGGGCTCCGCTGTGGCGGTCGGCGCAGGCCTCGTGCCGCTGTCACTCGGCACGGACACAGCCGGCAGCGGCCGCGTGCCGGCGCTGCTCAACAACATCGTCGGGCTGAAGCCGAGCCTCGGCATGATCTCGACCGCAGGCCTCGTGCCGGCGTGTCGCACGCTCGACTGTATCTCAGTGTTTGCGCTGACGGTGGATGATGCCGCACTCGCGCTGTCGGTGATGACCGGTCCCGATCAGGCCGATCCGTTCTCACGCGACCGGCCGCTGGGCGCGATCACGCCGCTTCCGGCAAATCTGCGCCTGGGCGTGCCGCGCAACGGGCAGCTGATCTTCTTCGGCGACAAGAAAGCCGAAGCCGCTTACGGCGAAGCCCTGAAGCGCTGGACCACACTCGGCGCTGAGCTGGTCGAGTTCGACCTCGAGCCGTTCTACGAGACGGCGCGACTGCTCTATGAAGGCCCCTGGGTTGCCGAGCGCTATCTCGTGATCAAGAATCTGCTGGCGTCCGCGCCGGACTCCATCCATCCGGTGACCCGCGAGATCACCGCGGCCGGTGCGCGGCTCACAGCAGCCGAAACCTTCTCGGCACTCTACCGCTTGCAGGGCCTGCGCAAGATCGCCGAGCGCACATTTGCCAATATCGACGCGCTGGTGCTGCCGACGGCGCCGACGGCCTATACGACCGCACAGGTGCTCGCCAATCCGGTCGAGCTCAACAGCCGGCTCGGCACCTATACAAATTTTGTCAATCTGCTCGACCTCTGCGGCCTTGCCGTGCCGGCGGCGATGCGTACGGACGGCACTCCTTTCGGCATCACGCTGCTGGCGCCCGCCGGCCGCGATGCGATGCTTGCGAGCATCGGGCGCGTGTTCCATGCCGATACGAAGTTGACGCTTGGTGCGAAGGGCGTGGCGCAAGCGCCGCTTGCGGCGCTTGCCACAAGCAGCGGCGACGAGATCCCGATCGCCGTGGTCGGCGCACATCTCTCCGCGATGGCGCTGAACGGCGAATTGAAGGCGCTGAACGCAAAGCTGATCGAGGCGACCAGGACCGCGCCGGACTACAAGCTCTATGCACTGAAGACCACGCCGCCAAAGCCGGGCCTGCTGCGCATCGAAACCGGCAAGGGCGCGTCGATCGAGCTCGAGATATGGTCGCTGTCGTCATCGGCCTTCGGCAAGTTCGTCAACGCGATCCCTGCGCCGATGGCGATCGGTACGATCCGACTTGCGGATGGCCGCAGCGTGAAGGGGTTTCTCGTCGAGCCGGAGGCGCTGGGCGCGGCGCGGGATATCACCGCGTATGGCGGCTGGCGGAAGTTTATGGCGGAAGCTGCGACAACGTAACTCGTAGTGATGTAGGGTGGGCAAAGCAAAGCGTGCCCACCAATTCCGACATCGTCGCGGAGAGATGGTGGGCACGGCGCCCTGCGCCTTTGCCCACCCTACGAGATCGCGACGAAATCACACCGACACCGCGTAGATCTCATACTCCCCGCGCACCAGCTCGATATGCGCGCGCATCGCGGCGGCGGCGCCCTGCTTGTCGCCGCGCATGATGGCGACGACGACGCGGTCGTGCTCGGCTTGCGACTTTGCGAGACGGCCGAGGTTGCGGAACTGGGCGCGGCGGAACGGCTGCACGCGGACCCGCGTCGCCAGCGTGATCTCGGCGATGTAACCGTTCTGCGAACCCGCATAGATCGCGTTATGAAAACGCTCGTTGACCTCGTGGAAGCGATCGGGATTGCCGGCGTAGCTGAGGACGCGGAGCTCCTCGTGGATCGCTTCGAGACCGTGACGCTCGGCGGCCGACATGCGCTCGGCAGCAAGGCCTGCGCACAGCGCCTCCAGCTCCGCCATCGCCTCGAACATGCCCGTCAGCCGCTCGATCGACGGCTGCGCAACGACCGCGCCGCGATGCGGTCGTGCCTCGACCAGGCCGCTCGCGACCAGTTGCCGCAGCGCTTCGCGCACCGGCGTGCGCGAGACGCTGAAGCGTCGCGCGATGTCGGTCTCGTCGAGCGGCGCGCCGGGCGCGAGAGTTCCACGCACGATCTCGTCGGCAAGCTGGAGACGCAGTTCCTCGGCGCGCGTGACCTTCTGCATCGATGGCGAGGCACGGTCGACACGCGGCACCACCGGCAGTGTCCCGGGCGGAAAATCGTCAAGCGTCATACGGTCAGGTCTCTTTCGACTCGTCGATGATGCTGACATGGGCAGCGACGACGCGCCAGCCCTCCGGGAAGCGAATCCAGGTCTGCATCTGCCGGCCGACCTTGCCGGGAGCCGTGTCGCGATAGAACAGAGTGGAGGCGACAGCCGCATCGCGGCCATAGCTGGTGATCACGGTCTTCGCGGTGCGGCGGCTCAAGCCGACCGGCGAGCGGCCGGCGCGAAAGCCGGAGATCGCCTCATAGCCGTAGAGATTTTCGCCGATGCCGTAGCGCAGCGTGCGGGGATCGTTGCGAAACAGCTCGCCGAGCACGGCGACGTCGTTGGCGACGAGGGCCTGCTCATAGCGCTCGAACGCGGCTTTGACTTCCGCGATCACGTCGGGGAGATCGATCTCCATCTCAGAATCCTTTTGGTGACGGCGCGGCGACCACGCCCATCTTCTCCAATGCGTGGGCGACGCGCAGCGCGATGTCCTCGCGCCAGGGCGCGGCAATAATCTGCACGCCGATCGGCAGCGGCTCGAGCGGCACCGGCACTGCAACCACGGGCAAGCCGATGAACGAGATCGGCTGGGTGTGGATGCCGATATTGGCGCGCACCGGCAGCTCGACGCCATCGAGATTGAAATTCACCTGGCCGAGCTTTGGCGCGGTGCAGGGCGTCGCCGGCGCGATCAGCACGTCGACGGACTTGAAAATCTCGGCGAATTGCGCACGATACCAGCGGCGGAATTTTTGCGCGCGGTCGACCAGCGGTGCAGGCACCATGGCGCCTGCGATCAGCCGGTCGCGCACGGCGGGATCGAAATCGTTCGGGCGCTTGCGCAGGCGATCGAGATGCAGGGAAGCGCCTTCGGTGGTGGTGATGACATAAGCCGCCGCGCGAGCGCGCGAGGCTTCGGGCACGTCAACCACTCGCGTTGCACCAAGCGCCTGGGCAACACGGCTGACGGCTTCGACGGCTTCCGGAAACACGTTCTTCTGAAAATGCCCCCCGGCGACCGCGATGCGCAGGTCCGAGACCGGATTTGCGAGCAGCGGCGTCGTCGGCTCCAGACCACGTGTTGTCGTGCAGGCGGCGTCGTCGGCATCTGGGCCCTGCATCGCATCATAGGCGAGCGCGAGATCTGTCACCGAGCGCGCGAACGGCCCGAGATGATCGAGGCTCGCCACGAACGGGAACGAGCGCGCGCGCGACAGCCGGCCATAGGTCGGCTTCAGGCCAAAGATGCCGCAGAAGGAGGACGGCACGCGAATCGAGCCGTTGGTGTCCGAGCCTAGGGCAATCGGCACGAGCGCGCCGCCGACGGCGCTGCCGGAGCCGCCTGATGAGCCGCCGGCCATCCGCGTGATGTCATGCGGATTGCGCGAGGGACCGTCATGGACGTTCTCGCCGGTGAAGTCGTAGGCGTACTCGCCCATGTTGAGCGCACCGACCAGCACGGCGCCGGCCGCTTCCAGTCGCTCGATCAAGGTCGCGTCACGCCTGGACGGTGCGAGGTCGCGGTTGATCTTCGAGCCGGCCCGCGTGGGCAGACCCGCGACGTCGAAAAGGTTCTTCACCGCGAAGGGCACGCCGGCGAGCGGGCCGACGGTCTTGCCGGCCGCAATGTCGGCATCGATCGCACGCGCTTTCGCACGGGCGCGATCGGCGGTGACGTCGGTGAAGGAATTGAGCAGGGTGTCGCGCTGCTTGATGCGCGCGAGCGCCGCTTCGGTGGCATCGAGCGCGGTCATCTTGCCGCGCGCAACCGCATTCGCGATCTCGGAGGCCGTCATCTCTGGCTTGGTGGTCATGGCAGCATCAGGCCGTGAAGATCGGCGCCGGCTCGGTGTCGTCCGGCAGCGCGAATTCGTCGACGATGCGACCAAGCCGCAGCGAGACTTCGAGATTGGCGCGCACCGCGGGCCGCCAGGCCTCCTCGACCGGCAGCGCCAGCGCCTTCGATACGGCGTCGATATAGTCGTCCAGCGGCTCGGCCATCACGCTCCCAAACAATCAGTGCACTCTCAGTGGATCTGCAACGGCGGATGCGGGATCGCCGTCAGCAGCTCCTTGGTGTAATCGTCCTGCGGATCGCTCAGGACCTGCTCGGAAGAGCCTTCCTCGACGATCCGCCCCGTCCGCATCACAATGACACGATCGCACAACAAGCGCACCACATTCAAATCATGCGAGACGAACAGATAACTCATACCTAGCCGCGCCTTCAGATCCTGAAGCAGGTTCAGGACAACTGCCTGCACCGAGACGTCGAGCGCCGCGGTCGGCTCGTCGAGGACGACGAGCTTTGGATGCAGCGCAATCGCACGGGCGATGCCGACGCGGGCCTTCTGCCCGCCGGAGAGCTGGTGTGGGAAGCGATCGAGCAGATTGTGCGGCAGGCCGACCATGGTGGCCAGCTCCTCGCAGCGGGCGCGAAGCGCATCGCGCCCCCTGATATCGCCGAGCTGCATGATCGGATCGACGATGGCGCGCGCCGCAGTAAAACGCGGGTTGAGGCTGTCGGTCGGGTCCTGGAACACCATCTGGATCCGGCTGCGCTGCGGCAGCCGGGCGAAGGCGGCAGGCTGAATGCCGCCGATGTCCTCGCCGTCGAACTGGATCAGGCCTGAGGTCTGGTCCAGCAGCCGCATCACCATCATCGACGTGGTCGATTTGCCGCAGCCGGATTCGCCGACCAGACCGACGCTCTCGCCATGGCCGATCGAGAAGCTGATGCCGTCGACCGCGCGGAACACGTCCGGCTCGACCGGCGGCTTGCGGCCGAACAGTTTTCCGAGCGTGGCGGTGGCGCCCTGGCGGGGGTATTCCTTGACCAGCTTTTCGATGAGCAGGAGGGGCTGCTGGCCCTCTGCACTTGCGGCGACGGCCGGGGCAGGCTCCACGCTCGCGGCACCCTCCTCCTCCGGCAGCAGATCCCGCAAGCTCACACCGAGCCGCGGCGTCGCGCGCATCAGCTTCTTGGTGTAGGGGTGCTGCGGGTTGGCGAAGATGTCCGCGGCCTTGGCGGTCTCGACCACGCGGCCCTTTTCCATCACCACGACGCGGTCGCAATAGGCGGCGGCGAGGCCGAGATCGTGGGTGATGAGGATGGTCGACATCGCCTTGCGCTTGGTCAGCTCGACAATCAGGTCCATCACCGCTTTCTGGGTGGTGACGTCGAGGCCGGTGGTCGGCTCGTCAGCGATCAGGAGCTGCGGGTTGCAGGCGAGCGCGAGCGCGATGACGACGCGCTGGCACATGCCGCCGGAGAGCTCGAACGGATAGGCGTGATAGCGCTCGCGCGGGCGCGCGATCTTGACCTGCTCCAGCGCCTCGATCGCCTTTTCTCCGTGGTCCGAAACCATCGCCTGCTGCACATGGGTGCGCAGCACGTCCTCGATCTGGTCGCCCACTTTCCGGATCGGGTTCAGCGCCGCACGCGGGTTCTGGAAGATCATCGAGACTTCGCGGCCGCGCAGGTCGCGCATCTGGCCTTCGGTCGCGGCCTTGACGTCGATGCCGGAGAACATCACCGAGCCCTCGGCGATCCGCCCCGCCCGGTCGAGGATGCGCATCACCGCGTAGGACGTCACCGACTTGCCGGAGCCGGACTCGCCGACGATGGCGAGCGTCTCGCCCCTGGCGACGGAGATGTTGACGTGCTGCACGGCTTTGACAATGCCGCGCCGGGTGGTGAATTCGACGGTGAGGTCCTGGACCTCGAGCAGCGGCTGGGCGGTCATGGATGCCTCCCGTCACTCAAAAAGCTCGAAAACAACCCCATGCACAGTAGAGCGACGTTGAAATCATTAGAGAATTCTCGCGGAAATGGGGCCATCACGTCCTCCGCTGGGGATCGACGATGTCGCGCAGGCCGTCGCCGAGGAGGTTGAAGCAGAACACGGCGATCATCAGCGCGAGGCCGGGGAAGAGCGCGATCCACCATTCGCCCGAGACCATGAAGCCCGCGCCTTCAGCGACCATGATGCCCCATTCGGCGGTCGGCGGGCGGACGCCGAGGCCGATGAAGGACAGGCCGGCGGCATTGAGGATGGCGTAGCCCATGGTCAGCGACATCTGCACGATCATGATCGGCATGATGTTCGGCAGGATATGCACCAGCAGGATGCGGAATTCGCCGTTGCCGGAGAGACGCGCCGCCTGCACGAAGCCGGCATTGCGGCGAACGTTCGCCTCGGCGCGCGCGACGCGGGCGTAGAGCGGGAAGTTGACGATGGCGGTGGCCAGAATGATGTTCTGCACGGTGTTGCCGAGCGCGGCGACAATGCCCATCGCCAGCACGAACAGCGGGAAGGCCATGATGGTGTCGGCGATACGGCCGACGATGCGATCGGTCCAGCCACCAAAGTAACCGGCTGCGATGCCGGCGAGCCCGCCCATCAGGAACACCAGCACGACGGAGGCGACCGCGATGAAGGTATCGAGCCGCGTCGCCACCACGACGCGGCTGAAAATGTCGCGCCCAAGCTGATCGGTGCCGAACCAGTGCGCCGCCGATGGTGCTTTCAACGCCGCCGCGGTGTCGGAGGCGAGCGGATCGTACGGCACCGTGTAGGGACCGAAGATCGCCGCAAGGAGGATCACGATCAGCAGGGCGAAGGAAAAGCCCGTGACCTTGTTCTCACCGAGGACATAGCGGGTCTGTTCGAGGATCGCGACCAGTCCCGAGGTGCGGGCGGGACCGGGTTCAACGGCTGGCGCGACGGTGCTCATAGCGTGTCCCCCTACCCTTCAAGCCGCACGCGTGGATCGATCACGCCATAGAGAATGTCGATGACCAGATTCAAGAGCACGTACATCACCGCCATGGTCAGCACGAAGCCCTGCACCGGCGCGAAGTCCGACGAGATCAGCGCTTCCACCGCGTAGGAGCCGATGCCCGGCCAGGCGAACACTTTTTCGACCAGCACGTTGGCGCCGAGCAGGAACGAGAACACCATGCTAAGCGTAGTGATGACAGGCAGCATCGCATTGCGAAACGCATAGGTGACGATGACTGTCGTCGGCGACAGGCCGCTGGCGCGCGCGGTGCGGACGAATTCCGACGACAGTACCGCGAGCATCGAGGCGCGCGTCATGCGCGCGATCGGCGCCAGCGAGAAGATCGCGAGCGTCGTCGCGGGCAGGATGAGCTGGCTCAACGCCGAGCGGAACGCTTCGAAGTCGCGCGCAATCAGTGTGTCGATCAGATAGAAGCCGGTGACCGTCGGCGGCGCGCTGTAGAACACATCGAGACGCCCGAGCGGTGCGGGCGACCAGCCGAGCCGGAAATAGAAGAAATAGACCAGCACCAGGCCAGTGAAGAATACGGGGAGCGAGACGCCCGCTGTCGTTGTTATTCGGCAGAGATGATCGATCCATGATCCTGGTCTTGTCGCCGCGAGCACGCCGAGCGGAATGGCGATGACGATGGAGACGATCAGGCCGAGCAGTGTCAGCTCGGCCGAAGCCGGAAGCCGGTTGCGAATTTCGGCCGCGACCGGCTGGCCTGTCGTGAGCGAGTTGCCGAAATCGCCGTGTGCGAGATCGTTGGTGTAACGGAAGAACTGCTCGATCAGCGGCTTGTCGAGGCCGAGCTTCTTGCGGATCTGCTCGACGGCTTCTTTCGTTGCGGCCGGGCCAGCGAAGTACGCGGCGGGATCACCGGGCAGCGCGCGCGTCAGCAGGAAGGTGACAATGACGACCCCGATCAGTGAGGGAATCGCGAACATCAGGCGCTTGCCGATCATGGTCAGCATGGCGTGGGACTCCTGATGTTGATGGCCTGTGAGAACGGTCTACAGGCGCGCTCAGCTGCGCCCCCTCTCCCCTTGTGGGAGAGGGTTGGGGTGAGGGGTGGCCCCAAGCGCGGTCGGAATTCGTGGCTACCCCTCACCCTACCCCTCTCCCACAAGGGGAGAGGGAATGAGAGGACAGTGCCCGCCTCACTCAGCAGGCCAGCCAGCGTCGCGGCCATGTCGCGCGCGCTCATGACGCATCACCCCTTCGCCAGCGCGCGATAATCGAGGCGGCGGTGGAACCAGTATTGGTAGCCCGAGATGTTCTTCTGCATCGCGACGTTGACGAAGGGCTGGTACAGGGGGATGCGCGGGATGTCGGCGTAGGCGAGATCGACGAAGCCTTTCACGTCGGTGTCGTAGGTGGTCATGTCGCCGGTGGCGGCCGCGGTGCGCGCGCCGTCGATCAGCTTGTCCATCTCCGCCGATTTGTAGCTCATGGTGTTGAAGACGGAATTGTTGCCGTGATAGCACCAGTAGAAGAAGTACTCGGGGTAATCGAGCCAGCCCGAGAACACGTTGGTGAAGAGCGGCATCTCCTTCTTGTTCAACTCGGTGCGCCAGTTGGCGCCGGGCACCTTGTTGATGGTGGTCTTGATGCCGATCTGGGCGAGGCTTTCCTGCACCAGCACGCAGAGCGGCTCGTTGACGCCGGCGAAGTTGAGATCGAAGGAGATCGTGGTCTCGAAGCCGCTGGCGAGGCCGGCTTCCGCCATCAGCGCCTTCGCCTTCTCAATGTCGGTGTTGTATTTGTGCGGCTGCGGCCAGGCGACTTCGGTCGGCTTGTCCTTCGCGGCGCCGAACATGGGGTTCGCGAGGCCGAACATCACGGCATCCATGATCTTCTGGTAGGGCAGCGCGTAGGCCACCGCCTGACGGACTTTTGGATTATCGAACGGCGGCTTGGTGACGTTCATGCCGATATACTGGATGCCGTTGGAGAACGGCAGCGACACCACGTTGAGCTTGCCGCTGGCCTTCATCTCCTGGAAATCCTTGTTCGGGAGCTCGTAGGAGATGTCGGCGTCGCCGCGCTCCAGCAGCGCGCGGCGGTTGCCGGCCTGCGGCACCATGCGCCAGATCACACGCTTGATCTTCGGCAGCGGACCGCAGACCCAATCCTCGTTGCGCTCCATGATCACTTCGGTGCCCGCGGTCCACTTCGTCACCTTGTAAGCGCCGGAGCCTGCGGTCTGCTGCTTGGTGAATTCGAGTCCCCAGGGATCCTTCTCGCTTGCGTTCTTCTTCACGAGCTCGGAGTTGACGATGCAGGGCACGATCACCGCGAGATCGGGCACCGTCAGCCTGTCCTTCTTCAGGAAGTCGACGCGCACGGTGTGGTCGTCGATGACGACGAACTGCTCCGGCTTGGTCAGCGAGCCCGCGCTCATCTGGAAGGTCGGGAAGCCGCCGACGCTGACCGCACGATCGAGCGACCACTTCACGTCCCTGGCGGTGACGGGCGTGCCGTCGTGGAATTTGGCGTTCTTGCGCAGCTTGAAGGTGACCGACATGTCGTCGATCTTGAACTCCTCGGCGAGCTCGGGCTTGAACTTGTCGCGGTCGTAATAGGGCACGCCGCCGGGGCCGGTCTTCATCTCGTGGCTGATCAGCCGGTCGTAGCAATTCCAGGACACTTCATAGCCGGGCACGTTGGTGCCGACGCCGTGGATGTCGAGATTGTTGGGGCCGCCTTCCGAGACGATCAGCAGCGTCTCCGAGCGCGCGTCGGCATAGGCCGAGGAGACCACGGACGGAATGACCGGAAGCGTCGCGCCGGCGGCCAATCCGGAGACGGACTTGAGAAAATCACGGCGCTTCATGAAAATGCTCCAACTCAAAAAGTTTCTGGTTGGAACTGGATTCGCAAGGTTCGTGCCAAGGCTTGGAAGCGACGCACGCCGGCCCAACAGCCTGAAAGAATAAGGCATTTCAGATTTCGGTCTCAAAGGGTTCTCAGGATCATTGCATACAGAGACGCATAATTGCCTATTTTCTAGGCGCATCGAAGCCAGAGCCCGCTTAATGAGCGTTGCCCGCCATTCCGGGGCGATGCGAAGCATCGAGCCCGGAATCCATCGGGCCACGGAACGCGAGGGAAGATGGATTCCGGGCTCGCCGCTATGCGGCGCGCCCCGGAATGACGGAGCGGGAGGCGCTCACCCCGCCCAGATCAACTCCTGCAGCGCGATCAGATCGTCCACCTTGTCCTGCCAGCCCGCGATGCAGATGTGGCTGTTGAGGTCGCTGGCGTGGTGCAGCAGCATCAGCGCCATCAGGCGCCGCTTCAGCGCGTAGTCCAGCTTCTCGTAGCCAAACCCTTCGAGCAGGCTGCGCACCCTCCCCGGCCGACCCGCCGCCATGAAGGCGCTCGGGCCGAGCAGATCGTAATCGCGCCATCCAGCCTTCACGTCGCCAAAGTCGAACAGGCCGGCGAGCGACCAGTCGCCGTCGTGGCAGGCGAGCAGAAAATTTTCCGGAATGTATTCGCCGATCAGGATCACCGGCGGCGCGTCGACCGGAATCAGCGTTGCCGCGTCGTGCAGGAGATCGTCGAGGCCGGCCAGGAATTTTGGCGCGAGGCCGAGATGCGTGTGCCTGTTACGGCACCCCTGCATCTGCGCGCGGATGAATGCGTCCCAGCGCGGCTCGATTTGCGCGAGCGGGCCGAGCGGGACGCGCTGCACGGCGGCAATGGTCTCGCCGATCTGGCGCAGCACGCGCTCCTTCTGCGCTTCCGGCAGTTGTGGCCAGACATCCGACCCGAGCGTGCCGGCGAGGTGCGTGATGATGAGATACGGCCAGCCGTCACGCTCACCCTCGGCGACGATCTCCGGAATCGGCAGATGAAGCCGGCCGGCAAGCTGCATCAGCGAGCCGCGCTCGGAGACGAATTGCGCGCGCAGCAGCGGCGGGAAGATTTTCAGGATCAGCTTCTCGCCAAGCCCGACCACGAGATTGGTGCCGGTCGAAAATACATGCGGCGAGCTGGTGTCGATGCCGTGGCCGCGCGCGATATCGAGCACGATCGGCAGCCATTGCGAGGAAGCGGAGCGAAAGGCGCGGAAGCTCACCGCATCAGCGAAGTGGGGTAGTGTCATCGACATCGCGCCTTTGTGCACTCGAGTTCGTCGTGCCCGGGCTTGTCCCGGGCATCCACGCTTTTCGTGCTGGGGGGCAGGCGTGGATGGCCGGGACAAGCCCGGCCATGACGACGTGGAGGGTCTCGCGCTCCAATCGGCAAGCTTCCATCCCGCCGCTACCTATCCGGGCTGGCGCGCTCGAACTGGCGCAGCAGCTTGTTGCCGCGCTCGACGGCGGCGTCCAGCGCGGCCTGCGCGCTCTTCTGGCCGGCGAAGGCGTGCTCAAGCTCCTCCTCGATCGTGCCGCGGATCAGGTTGAAGGAGCCGAGCCTTATGCCTTTCGAATTCTCGGTCGGCGGATGCAGCGTGATCTCCTCGAACGAGATCGCCGAGCCCGGATTGCGCTCGTAGAATCCTTGCGCGCGCGTCAGCTCGAAGGCGGCACGGGTGATCGGCAGGTAGCCGGTGTTCTGATGCCAGGCGGCCTGCACGCCGGGCTGCGACAGATAGGCGAAGAACCGCGCCACGCCCTTGTATTCGTCGCGCGGCCGGTCGCGCAGCACCCACAGCGTGGCGCCGCCGATGATGGAATTCTGCGGCGCGCCTTTCACGTCGGGCCAGTACGGCATCATGCCGTAACCGATCTCGAACTTCGAATTCGCCTTGATGTCGGCGCGCGTCGCCGAAGAGCCGATGAAGATGCCGCATTCGCCGTTCTGGAAGCGCGGCTCGGCCGACTGGCCGCGGCCGCTATAGTCGAACAACTTTGTCTTCTGCCACTCGGCGAGCTGGGCGATGTGCTTGACCACGACCGGATTGTTGATGGTCAATTCCGCATCGAGACCGGCAAAACCGTTCGCGCGCGTGGCCAGCGGCAGATTGTGGAACGCCGAAAAATTCTCGACATGGATCCAGGACGGCCAGGACGTGGTGAAGCCGCAGACGGCGCCGCGATCGCGCAGCCGCTTTGCAGCGGCGCCGAGCTCGGGCCATGTCTTCGGCGGCGTCTCGGGATCGAGGCCGGCGTCGCGGAACATGGTCTTGTTGTAGTAGAGGATCGGTGTCGACGAGTTGAACGGGAACGACAGCAGATTGCCGGCGGCGTCGGTGTAATAACCGGAGACCGCCGGAAGATAGTCGTTGAGCGAGAACGGCTCGCCCATGTCGCGCATCATGCTGTACACCGGATAGATCGCGCCCTTGGCCGCGGTCATGGTTGCCGTTGCAACTTCGTTAACCTGGACGATCGCGGGCTGGCTGCGCGAGCGGAAAGCGAAGATCGCGGCCGTCACCGTCTCGGTGTAATTGCCCTTGTAAGCGGGCACGACGCGATAGTCGGACTGCGAGGCGTTGAAATCGGAGGCGAGCTTTTCGAGCTGCTTGCCGAGCTCGCCCGACATGGCGTGCCACCACGCGATGTCGGTGGCGGCGCGCGCCTCGCAGCTCAAGGCGAGGGCCAAGGTGGCGGCGGCGACCTGCAAAAGGCGCAATGCTGAAGTCACGATGGCGCTTCCCGGATCAAGCGGCAAAAGGCGAGCGTACCCTGCTTAAGGCGCGGTACCTGCGGTTTCAACCAGGAATAAAGGCCGGTCGCGCCGCACAATCGCGCCGGGGGGAGCGGCTCGGGATGGCCTTCCCTCGACCATCTGCTAGATTGCATTGAACCTTTTGGTCCTGCCATAGACTCCATCTCCGAGGGGTTGAGTGTGCCAGTGCTGAACCGTGCCGAACTCTCGCGGGCCGGGGTGATCTTCGTCGCGCTTCTGCTCGCCATCTGCGCCACGGACGCTGCTGCGCGCGAATTCCGCGCCGCCGACACCCAGACCGAGGACTACCCGACCGTCCAGGCGCTGCGCTACATGGGCGTGCTGATCGCCGAGCGCACCGGCGGGCGGCACGAGATCAAGGTGTTTCACTCCCGCCAGCTCGGCGAGGAGAAGGAGACGATCGAGCAGACCCGCGCCGGCGCGATCGACCTCAACCGGACCAACGTGGCCCTGATCGGCAATTTCGTCCCGGCGATGAACGTGCTCGCCATGCCGTTCCTGTTCCGGTCCATCGAGCACATGCAGAAGGTGCTGGACGGGCCGATCGGCAATGAGATCTTGGGCAGCTTCGAGCCCTACGGCTTCGTCGGGCTAGCCTTCTACGATTCCGGGGCACGCTCGATCTACAATGCCGTCCGCCCGCTGAAGAGCATCACCGATCTCAAGGGATTGCGGATCCGGGTGCAGCAGTCGGAGTTGATGAGCGAGATGATCCGCTCGCTCGGCGCCGAGCCGGTCGAATTGCCCTATGGGCAGGTGCTCACGGGGCTCGCAACCCATCTGATCGACGGCGCCGAAAACAACTGGCCATCCTTCGTGACGACAGACCATTACAAATATGCCGGCTACTATACCCTGACCGGGCACACGATGAGCCCGGAGGTGCTGGTGATCTCGCTCAAGGCCTGGCGCAGCCTGTCGGCCGACGACCAGACCATCTTCAGGGAGGCCGCGCAACGCTCCAGCCAGTTCATGCGCGAGAAGTGGCGCGACCTCGAGGAGCAGTCGCAGCGCAAGGCGGAGGCCGCCGGCATCATCGTGATCAAGGACATCGACCGCAAGCCGTTCGAGGACGCGATGGCGCCGATCTACGCCAAGGCCGCGCAGAATCCCGCCGCGGCCGCGCTGATCGAACGCATTCGCAAGGTGGAGTGACACGACTGGCCGCGCCCGGACATAGCGAGCTCGCAGAGCGGCCGTCCGGTCCGATCGGGCGGATGCGTGCGCGGCTCGTCGGCGCGCTGCGGGCGGTGCCGATCCGCTGGCGCATCCTGTCGATCGCGGCGCTGAACTCCGCCGTGGTGATCGTGCTGGTGGCGATGATCTGGAACGGCGCGCAGGTGCTGGGCTCGGCCTGGGACGACGTCCGCCAGGTGCGCGAATCCGACCGGGTCCTGGCGCTGCTCGAAAGCGAGACCGGGCGCCTGCAGAACCTGATCCACCGCTACATCAACCAGCCGAGCCCGGACCTGTTCGCCGAGATCCTGCTGCTGCGCGAGGCCGTGCTCGGCACGCTGACCGACCGCGCCGCCAAGGATCCGATGCTGTCGGGCTCGGTCGAGGAGCTGGAGCGCACCACCGACCGCTTCCTCAACGGCTTTGGCGAGCTGCGCAGCGTGCAGGCGACCATCGCCAGGACCTACGAGGAGCAGGTGCAGGGCCCGGCCAAGGACATGGCGGGCCTCTACTCCATCATCGAGGGCGCCACCGGCCATCGCGACGCACTGATCTGGCCCTCGCTCGGCAAGTCGCGCGAGGCCTTCACGGCGATGCTGGTCGCGGCCAACTCCTATTATCTGTCGCTGTCGCCGGGTGCCGCCGACGATGCGCGCCGTAACACCGAGACGATCGAGAAGACCATTCCGGTCATGATCGATCTCGCCGACAACGATCTGCAGCGCATGGCGCTGCAGAAGCTCGGCGCCCGCACCACGGCGCTGCGCGAGGGTTTTGCAAAGCTGTCCGAGCAGCTCACGAGCCGCACCGAGCTCCTGCGCAACACGATCGACGCCAGCCAGGCCGAGGCGATCGGCGCCATCGACGATCTTTCGACAAAGATGCGCCGGCGCGAGCAGAAGGCGCAGGAGACGTTTGACCGCACGCTGGCGAACATCTCGCGGCGGGTGCTGTCGATCGCGGTGATCTTCCTCGGCATCATCCTTAGCGCCGGCGTCTTGATCGCGCTGTCGATCCGGTTGCCGCTGCAGCAGATCATGGCGTCGATGCGCGCGATCACACTCGGCGATCTCGGCCGCGAGGTGCAAGGCACGCGCGCGCGAGACGAGGTCGGCGCGATGGCGCGCGCGGTGGAGGTGTTCCGCGAGAATGCGATCGCCAAGCGCGAGACCGAGGACGAGCTGCGGGCATCGAAGGAAAAGGCGGAGAGCGCGCTGCTCGAGCTCAACGCCGCGCAGCAGAACCTGATCGACGCCGAGCGGCTCGCAGCGCTCGGCAGCCTCGTCGCCGGCGTCGCGCATGAGGTCAACAACCCCATCGGCATCAGCCTGACGGTGGCCTCGAGTTTTGCGAGGCGCAGCGAGATCTTCGAGGCCCAGCTCAGGGGCGACGGCGGCCTGCGCCGCTCGCAGCTGGAAGAATTCGTGCAGTCCTCGCGCGACGCCTCGCAGCAGCTGGTCGCCAATCTCACCCGCGCCGGCGAGCTGATCCAGTCGTTCAAGCAGGTCGCGGTCGACCGCTCCCATGCCGAGCGGCGTCAGTTCTCACTCAGCGAAGCCACCGACCAGATCATCGCGAGCCTGCGCCCCGTGCTGAAGCGCTCGCCGATCACGCTGCTGGTCGACGTGCCCGAGGGGCTGCTGCTCGACGGCTATCCCGGCTCCTATGGCCAGATCCTGACCAACCTGTTCCTCAACGCCGCCAACCACGCCTTCGCGGACGGGCGCGCCGGCACCATCACCATCTCGGCGCGGCCGCGCGCCACCGACGATATCGAGATCATCTTCGCCGATGACGGGGCCGGCATGACCCCCGACGTGCAGCGCCAGGCCTTTGACCCATTCTTTACCACCCGGCGCAATGAAGGTGGCACGGGACTCGGGCTTCATATCGTCTATAACCTCGTCACCCAGCAGCTGGGCGGGCGGATGATGCTGGAATCCAAGCTGGGACAAGGCACTACTTTTCGGATTATCATGCCGCGGATCGCCAAGGGCGGCGCGCAAGGCACAGAAAGTGACGGGACTTCGCAATGGCCGAACAGGACGATGTCCTCCACCTGATCGACGACACCGGCACCGCGTCGGAGGATATGGACGCCCGGAAATGGAAGATCGCCGTCATCGACGACGATCCGGCCGTGCATGACGGCACGCGTTTTGCTCTCTCGGACTACAGCTTGAACGGCCAGGGCCTCGAGATCCTCTCCGCCCATTCCGCGGCGGAAGGCCGCAAGCTGATGGCGGAGCACAACGACATCGCCGCGGTGCTGCTCGACGTCATCATGGAGACCGACGTCGCCGGCCTCGAGCTAGTCGAATACATCCGCAGCGAGCTCAAGAACGAGACCGTGCGCATCATCCTGCGCACCGGACAGCCCGGCCAGGCGCCGGAGCGGCGCGTGATCGTGCAGTACGACATCAACGACTACAAGGCCAAGACCGAGCTCACCGCCGACAAGCTGTTCACCTCGCTGACCGCGGCGCTGCGCTCCTACCAGCAGCTCGAGCGCATGGTGCAGACAAGGCGCGGGCTCGAGATCATCATCGATGCCGCCTCGACGCTGTACGACTTCAAGTCGATGCAGCGGCTCGCCGAGGGCGTGCTGACCCAGCTCGCCTCGCTGCTCAATGTCGACTGCGCCGGTATACTGGTCTTGCGCGACAATGGCGGCGTCGATCCCGAGCTCTCGGTGCTCGCCGGCAGCGGCTGCTACAGCCGCTTCATCGGCACCACGACGTCGAAGGCGCTCGACCCTGATTTGCGTGAGATGGTCGAGGCTGCGTTCCAGCGCCGCAAGAACGAATTCGCCGACCACCGCAGCGTGATTTATCTACGCACCGGATCTGGCCGCGAGGTCGTGGTGCTGCTGCAGGCCGAGCGTGACCTGTCCGAGACCGACCGCTCGCTGGTCGAGATCTTCTCCAGTCGGCTCTCGATCGCGTTCGACAACGTCATCCTCTATCAGCAGCTCCAGGACGCCAATACGCAGCTGGAGGACCGCGTCGCCCAGCGCACCCGCGCGCTGATGCAGGCCAACCGCCGGCTCTCGGCGCAATGGCTGCGGCTGCAACGCGCCAACGGCTTCAAGAACGAGATTCTGGGCACCGTCGCGCACGATCTGAAGAACCCGCTCGGCGTCATCCTCGGCCGCACCGAGATGCTGAAGGAGCTGATCTCGACCGGCGCGTCCGCGAGCGGCGTGGGCGCCCAGGTCGATCACATCCGCGATGCAACCAAGCGGCTGACCTCAATGGTCGATCACCTGATCTCGGATGCGATGGCGGATGCCTTCGACATCACCATCCGCCGCGAGCCGGTCGACGTCGCGGCACTGGTGAAGGAGGTCGCCGAGGCCAACCAGCCGCTCGCCGTCAACAAGCAGCAGGCCATCCACGTCACCGCGCCGGTCAACATCGTCACCATGTGCGACACCGATCGCATCCGCGAGGCGATCGATAATCTCATCAGCAACGCCATCAAATATTCGCCGATCGCCGGCAAGATCGCCGTCGCAGTCACCCATGAGGCCAACGACACCATCATCCGCGTCAGCGACGAGGGCGCCGGCCTGTCGCCGGAGGATCTCGGCCGCCTGTTCGGCCGGTTCCAGCGGCTATCGGCAAAACCGACCGCAGGTGAGAGCTCGACGGGGCTTGGGTTGTCCATCGTCAAGCGTATTATCGACATGCATGGCGGCGAGGTAACCGCCAACAGCGACGGCCCGGGCAAGGGCTCGACCTTCACCATCACCCTGCCTGCGACCGAGACACCGTAATTTGAGTACCGAGATTCTGAATACCGAGATCTGAGTGACATGACACAAAGCCAGCACATCATGATCGTCGACGACGAGGCCCCGGCCCGGGAGATGGTCGGCGATTACCTCAAGATGCACGGCTTCACCGTGACGCTGTGCGACGGCGGCAAGAGCTTGCGCACCGCGATCGACGGCAGCATGCCCGACCTCGTCGTGCTCGACCTCAACATGCCCGAGGAAGACGGCCTCTCGATCATCCGCGACCTCAAGAGCCGCATCAACGTGCCGGTCATCATGTTGACCGCAACCGCGAGCCCGATCGACCGCGTCGTCGGCCTCGAGCTCGGCGCCGACGATTACGTCGCAAAACCCTGCGAGCTGCGCGAGCTGATGGCACGCATCCGCTCGGTGCTGCGGCGGAGCACGCCGGCGAAAGCCGCTAGCGCCGGCGCGGCGCCCGCGAAATCGGACAAGGATCAATTGGTGCGCTTCGGCACCAAATGGCTCGACCTCGAAGCCCAGGCCCTGCGCGACGACGAAGGCAACGAGCATCCGCTGACCGCGTCCGAGTTCGGGCTGCTCAAGGTGTTCGCGGCCAACCCGAAGCGCGTGCTGTCGCGCGAGCGCCTGCTGGAATTGGCCAATGCGCGCGACGCCGAAGCTTTCGACCGCGCCGTCGATCTCCGCATCATGCGCATCCGCCGCAAGATCGAGCCCGACCCGACAAAACCCGCCGTGATCCGCACCATCCGCGGCGGCGGCTATCTGTTCTCGCCCGCCGGCGAGAAGGCGTAGACACCACGCACCATCCACGGCGTCGTCCAGGATCTGCGCTGACGCTTGTCCGGGACGACAGCGGTAGGTGTGGCGCCCGCAAACGCGAAGCTTCGAAACTCGTTCCTCCCAGTCCAATTCCGCGGTACCGTATTTTCCACACATTGAAATTCCACGCTTTTTTGCCCTGAATGTTTCGTCGCGATTGAACCGACGAAACAATTTGGCGGCGCACGAAACCATTTTCCGCTTTTCGTGCAGACGTCCCGAAACGTTGGCTCATTAACACTTTGGTCCAAGGAAACGCCGCTCGGTTGCGGCGCACCGGGGAGCCAAGTCAATGCCGAACGTCATCGCCATCAACGCCCAAGCCAGCCAGAGCATCATTGCCGCTCAGGCGACCTCGGACGACATGCTCCTCGAGAGCATTGCCGACGGCAACCGGACGTCCATGCACATCCTTTATTGCCGTCATAACGTGCGGGTTTACCGCTTCATCCTGCGCATCGTGCGCGACGCGACCACGGCGGAAGACCTGGTCAGCCAGGTGTTCCTGGACGTGTGGCGCACCGCCGGACAATTCCAGGGCCGCTCGCAGGTCTCGACCTGGCTGCTCTCGATCGCCCGCTTCAAGGCGCTGACCGCACTGCGCCAGCGCCGCTTCGAGGACATCGATCAGGAAGATGTGCGCCAGATCCCTGACAATTGCGACACGCCCGAGACCTCGCTCGACCGCAGCGACACCAGCGCCATCCTGCGCGCCTGCGTGCAAAAGCTGTCACCCGCGCATCGCGAGATCATCACCCTCGTCTACTACCATGAGAAGTCGGTGGAGGAGGTCGGGCAGATCATCGGCATCCCGCAGAGCACGGTGAAGACCCGGATGTTCTACGCCCGAAAGCAGCTCGCCGATCTGCTTAAGACTTGCGGCGTCGACCGTTTCGCCGCCTGAGGTCAAGGATTTCAATGGGATAGGACCGGATTTCCGGCCCCGTCCCGGGACACGGAAGCGTTACCGCCGACGAAACAAATGAAACAAACCACAACATCAGGCGGAAAAACTTCGTCCCTATAAAGATCGCATACGGTTTCGTTAAACCTCCCAAGACCTCCAACGACCTGGACGGGATGCCCCCCTCCGGGTCGTTTTTATTTGGGGGCGCCGGGACATCGCTCCGTCACGAGCGCGTGACACCGCGTAACGATCCCGGCCTCCATCCCGAACTGCCCTCGTGACCTCCATCACGAGTGCCCCATGCTCGACCTCCTCTTCGCCATCCTCGCCGGCATCCTCACCATTGCGGCTCCCTGCACGCTGCCGATGTTGCCGATCCTGCTCGGCGCCTCGATCGGGCGCTCCTCGCATCTGCGCCCCGCGATGATCGCGCTCGGCTTCGTCGTCTCCTTCTCCGCGGTCGCGCTGCTGCTCGGCGCGCTGACGCAGGCATTCGATTTCGATCCGAATGTGCTGCGCGAGGGGGCTTCGGTCCTGCTGCTCGGCTTCGGCCTGCTGATGCTGTGGCCGGCGCCGTTCGAATGGCTGTCGATCCGGCTCAATGGCTGGCTCGATCTCGGCGCTGGCGGCGGCGCGCAGCGCGAGGGCGCGCTCGGCGGCCTCGTGCTCGGGACAACGCTGGGCCTGGTCTGGACGCCCTGCGCCGGCCCCGTGCTCGGCTCGATCCTGACGCTGGTCGCGACCTCGAGGAATCTGGCCTGGGCCGGCACGCTGCTCATTGCCTACGCGATCGGTGCGGCGATCCCGATGCTGGCGATCGCCTATGGCGGACAGGCCGCGACCACGCGCGTGCGCAGCCTTGCGCGCATCTCGCCGCGGCTGCAGCAGGGCTTTGGCGTGGTCGTGATCGCCTTCGCGCTCGCCGCCTACTTCCAATACGACACGCTGATCGTGGCGTGGCTCACCGGCTTCTACCCCACCGGCCAGATCGGCCTGTGATCATCTCTCATCTTCACCGGAGGACGCTTCCATGACTTTCAAATTGCTCGCCGTCTCGGCCGCGCTGATCGGCTTCGCCGTCACCGGCGCCGTCATTCCCGGCATCTGCGGCGAGGCCGCGCCCGCACCGCCGGTCAAGGTCGCGGCCGCCAGCCAGCCGGCGACCGCGCCCGACTTCGCCGGCATCAGCAACTGGTTCAACTCGAAGCCGCTCAGCATCGCCGATCTGCGCGGCAAGGTCGTGCTGGTCGACTTCTGGACCTATGGCTGCGTCAACTGCGTCAACACCCTGCCGCACGTCACCGACCTCTACGCCAAGTACAAAGACAAGGGCCTGGTCGTGGTCGGCGTGCACACACCCGAATTCCCGTTCGAGCGTTCGGCGTCCAACGTCGAGGCCGCGCTGAAGCGCCACGGCATCAATTATCCGGTGGCGCAGGACAATGATTCCAAGACCTGGAACGCCTACCGCAACCAATACTGGCCGGCGCAATATATCATCGACCAGAGCGGCAAGATCGTGTTCCAGCACGAAGGCGAAGGCCGCTATGACGAGATCGACCGCACCGTGGCAAAATTGCTGAATGCCAGCAGCTGACGCCGCCCGCGGCAGCGTTGCGTTGCCGCTTGACTCCACGGACTCGTCCGTGGAGTTTCGCGGCCCCGACATCAGCCGCCGCAATGGACGACCCGAACACCAGCAACGACATCCGCCTTCGCGAAGGCTCCTCGATCGCGCAGCGGCTGGTCGTGGCCGGCTCTGCGGCGGCCGTTGCGCTGTGTTTCACGCCAGGGCTGTTCACGCACGACATCCTCGAAGTGATCATCTCCGTGGTCGCGCTGCTGGCGGGCGCCACGTTCGTCGGCACCGTGATGCTTACCCCGGCGGTGGTCTGGATCATCACGCCGAATGAGATCCTGATCGGACGGCAGCGACCGTTCGGGAAGCTCCAGACCAGGATCGTCACGAAAGACGACATCCTCGGATTACAGGTTCCCGGCAGCAAAACCGCAAAAGCCCGCTTCCAGCTGGCCTTCACGCTGGTCTCGGGCGAGCGCCTGACGTCCCCGCCCCTCTCCGATGTCACGCATGTGCGTGACACCGTGGCCCGGATCGCCGCTCAATTCGACGTTCCCGACGTCGAAGCCCCCGTCAATCCGCTCGATGCCAGCAATCCCGAGATGCGTCTTGGCGACCCCGTCGAGCCGTTTTCGCAGAGAGACATCCGGATCGCGGCCCTGATCGTCGTCGCGCTGAGTGCCGCACCCTATGCCTACAGGCTCTGGCGCGGCTTGCCGCCCAATCTGATCGACATCATGCCGCTGCCGCTCGGCGTGATCGCAGCGTTCGCGGTCTACAGGTTCGCCAATCTCGTGACCGGCGCCTTCTGGATCATTCGTGCGGGCGATATCCGCGTCGAGCGCCTCTGGGGCAATGGCGAGATGCGCGCCGACCATATCGAAGGGCAGGACGTGAAAGCGATCACGATCGAGCGCCGCGGCCGGTCCGAGGACGAGCACTGCATCGTGGCGATCCGATTGCAGTCCGGACGACGGTTCCGCAGCCCCCGCATCGGCTCGCGCAACGAGGCCCGCGCCGTCGGCGCCGAAATCGTCCGGCGGCTCGGGATTGGGCCAGCGGCCAGTCAGATCTAGGACGCCTCAACCGACAGGCGAAACCGTGGCCACTGCTTTTCGCGCCATCCCCCGTTCATGGCATTGCCGGGCCTCGTCAAAAAACCAAAGCATTCTCGTGACATACCAGCTGGGCGCGCCTTGAACTTGCCACGAAGCTGCCCCTGAGTTCAGATGGTTCGTGACGATTTGCGCTGTGGCAGCGGGGAGAGCTTGAAATGTCGGATTTTCGTCGCCTGACCGGGGCGCTTGTGGCTGCGATCGGCCTGATCCTGTCGGCGCAGCACGCCTTCGCCCAGCAGCCCGACCGCGGCGACGAGCCCGGCCTGGTCGCCGACGACAGCTACGAGCTCGACCCGGAATGGCAGAAGCAGGTCGTGTACTACCGCACGACCGAAGCGCCGGGCACCATCATCATCTCGACCACGGAGCGCCACCTCTATCTGGTGCAGCCCGGCGGGCGCGCGATCCGCTATGGCATCGGCGTCGGCCGCGACGGCTTTCAGTGGCAGGGGCTGGTGAACATCACCAACAAGAAGGAGTGGCCGGACTGGACGCCGCCGTCGGAGATGATCCAGCGCCAGCCCTATCTGCCGCGCTTCATGGCCGGCGGCCCCGGCAATCCGCTCGGCGCCCGCGCCATGTATCTGGGCACCACCGTCTACCGCATCCACGGCACCAACCGTCCCGATACGATCGGCACCAAAGTATCCTCGGGCTGCTTCCGTCTCGTCAACAATGACGTCGCCGACCTCTACGATCGCGTCCCTGTTGGCACCAAGGTGGTCATCCGGCAGAAGCCTGAGCTCTAAGTATCCCGCCTCTTCCAGAATTCCTTTTCCCGATTAATTCGAGAGAGCAACATGATGCGCACATTTCGAGGCGGCCTGCTGATCGGGCTTGCGGTTGCCGTGCTGGTCGCCGCCTTGGCCATCACCTACGAATTCTACGACACCCGCACGCTGAAGCGCACCGTGCGCCGCGGCGAGGTGCTGTGCGGCGTCAACAAGGGCCTGCCGGGCTTCTCGATCCCCGACGACAAGGGCAACTGGACTGGTTTTGACGTCGATTTCTGCCGCGCAGTGGCGGCCGCGGTCTTCGACGATCCGGGCAAGGCCAGGTTCGTGCCGCTCGATGCCAGCGAGCGCTTCAAGGAATTGCAGAGCCGGAAAGTCGACATCCTCTCGCGCAACTCGACCTGGAGCATGTCGCGTGAGCTCGACTACGATCTCTATTTCCCTGCGGTCGCCTACTACGACGGCGAGGGTTTCATGGTGCCGCGCTCGCGCGGCAAGGAGACGTCGCTGGACCTCGCCGACAGCAAGGTCTGCGTGCAATCAGGCACCACCACGCTGCTCAACCTCGCCGACTATTTCCGTGCCAACAACATGAAGTACGAGCTGGTGAAGTTCGACAAGCTGGAAGACGTGGTGAAAGCCTACGACACCGGCAAGTGCGACACGCTGACCGCCGATGTCTCGCAGCTCTACGCGCTGCGGCTGAACATGGCCAAGCCCGGCGATCACATGATCCTGCCCGACATGATCTCCAAGGAGCCGCTCGCCCCCGTGGTGCGCCAGCGCGACGACGACTGGATGATGATCGTGAAGTGGACGCTCTACGCGATGATCAACGCGGAGGAGCTCGGCGTCACCTCGGAGAACATCGACGAGGCCTTGAAGTCGAAGAAGCCGGAAGTGATGCGGCTGGTCGGGACCGAAGGCAATTACGGCGAGCAGCTCGGCCTCACCAAGGACTGGGCCGTGCGCATCATCCGCCGCGTCGGCAATTACGGCGAGATGTATGAGCGCAACATCGGCGAGAAGTCGCAGCTGAAGATCCCGCGCGGCATGAACCAGCTGTGGAACGCGGGTGGCGTGCAGTACGCGCCGCCGATGCGGTAAGGCACTTCGTCATTGCGAGCGAAGCGAAGCAATCCAGACTATCACCGCGGAAAGATTCTGGATTGCTTCGTCGCACCAGCGCAAAATTGCTTCGCAATTTTGTCGCGGGCTCCTCGCAATGACGAGTTTGGGGCGGGCGCTTTCTCCTTGCTCAACTGTCATCGCCCGGCTTGACCGGGCGATCCAGTATTCCGAGACGATTGTGTTTCAATCGAGCGGCCACGGCGTACTGGCTCGCCCGGTCAAGCCGGGCGACGACACCGGAGAGTGAGGTACGAGGCTCGCGTCCCAGCAGCCCCTCAATACCCCCGCGCCCGCGCGAGCTGCTCGGTGTGGTAGTTCGCATCGCCGAACAGCTCCTCGCACACGCGTGCCCGCTTCATGAAGAAGCCGATGTCGAACTGGTCGGTCATGCCCATGCCGCCATGCATCTGCACGCCTTCCTGCACCGCGCGGGTGGCGGTGGTGCCGGCGCGGGCTTTTGCCACGGCGACGGCCGAGGCGGCCTTGGCGACGTCCGCGTCCAGCGCCTGAAGCGCCTTCATCGTGGCGGCGCGCGTGATCTCGATGTCGACATAGAGCTCGGCGGCGCGGTGCTGCAGCGCCTGGAATTCGCCGATCAGCTTGCCGAACTGCTTTCTGTTCTTGAGATACTCGACGGTGCGGTTGAAGACCTCTTCGCTGAGGCCCACCATTTCGGCGGCGACCGCGCCGCGGCCGATATCGAGCACGCCATCGAGCAGGCCAGCGCCCTGATCGACCTCGCCGAGCACGCCGTCGGCGTTGACCTCGACATTGGTGAGTTCAATCCGCGCCGCATTATGCGCGTCGACCATGATGGTGCGCTCGATCGCGACGCCCCTGGCCTTGGGGTTGACCAGGAACAGCGTCAGGCCGTCGCGCTCGCCGGCGGAGCCTGCGGTGCGCGCGGCGACGATGAAGAGATCGGCGACGTGGCCGTCAACGACCAGCGCCTTGGCGCCAGAGAGCTTGAAGCCGTTGCCGGCGCGCACGGCCTGCAAGTTGGTCTGCAGCGGGCGATGCTTTGCGCCCTCGTCGATCGCGAGCGTCGCGAGCAGCGCGCCGTTCGAAATCTTCGGCAGGAACTCCGCCTTCTGCGCGGCATTGCCGCCGCGGTTCAGCGCCGAGGCCGCGACTACGCTGGTGGCGAGGAAGGGCGACGGCATCAAGGTGCGGCCGATCTCTTCCATGACGATTCCGGCTTCCATGAAGCCGAGGCCACTGCCGCCGAATTCTTCCGGCACCAGCAAGCCGGCAAAACCCATCTCGGCGAAGGAGTGCCACAGCTCCCTGGAGAAGCCGGTGGGGTCCTTGGAATCGCGCAGAGATCGCAGGTGCGACACCGGCGCCTTGTCGCTGATCAGCCCGCGCGCGCTATCGCGGAGCATTGATTGTTCTTCGGTGAGGACGAGGGCCATGTGCGTGTTTCCGATTCGAAATCTATTTGCCGCTGTCATTCCGGGATGGCCCGGAGGGCCAGACCCGGAATCCATTGGGCGACGGAGTTGGTGGATGAATGGATTCCGGGTTCGCGCGTTGCGCGCCCCGGAATGACAGAAGCCTCACGCCCCCGGCAGATCCAGGATGCGCTTGGCGACGATGCCGAGCATCACCTCCGTCGTGCCGCCTTCGATCGAGTTGGCCTTGGTGCGCAGCCAGGCGCGCGGACGGGCGCCTTGCCGCGAGCGCTCGCTCTCCCATTCCAGCGCGTCGACGCCGCCGGCCGACATCAGGATCTCGTAGCGGCGCTTGTTGAGCTCGGTGCCGTAATATTTCATCGCCGAGGAGAACGCCGGATGCGCCTGACCGGCCTTGGCGAGATCGACGGCACGTTCGGCACAGGCCGCAAGGGCTGCTTCATCGACGTCGAAGCTGGCGATCTTGCCGCGCAGCATCGCATCGTCGAGCTTGCCTTGCGCATCTGACCCGACGGAGTCCGCCGCGATCTGCCCGAGCGGCCGGCCGACGCCGCGCTCGCCCATGCCCGAGATCATCGCGCGCTCGTGCTGGAGCAGATATTTTGCGACGTCCCAGCCGCGGTTGACGGTGCCGACCACGTGCGACTTCGGCACGCGGACGCCGTCGAAGAAAGTCTCGCAGAACGGCGAATAGCCGGAGATCAAGAGAATCGGCTTGGTGGTGACGCCCTTCGACGTCATGTCGAACAGGATGAAGCTGATGCCGTCGTGCTTCTTTGCAGCCGAGTCAGTGCGCACCAGGCAGAAGATCCAGTCGGCGTAGTTGGCGTAGGAGGTCCAGATCTTCGACCCCGTGATGACGAAATCGTCGCCGTCGCTCTCGGCGCGGGTCTGGAGCGAGGCGAGATCGGAGCCCGCGTTCGGCTCGGAATAGCCCTGGCACCAGCGGATCAGGCCCGCCGCGATCTTGGGCAGATGCTCCTTCTTCTGCGCGTCGTTGCCGTACTTCAGCAGCGCCGGCCCGAGCATCCAGATGCCAAAACTCGACAGCGGCGGACGGGCGCCGATTCTTCCCATCTCCGTGCGCAGCACCTTGTGCTCGGCGGCACTGAGGCCACCGCCGCCATACTCCTTCGGCCAGTCAGGCACGGTCCAGCCCTTGTCGCGCATGCGCTCGAACCAGATGCGTTGCGGCTCGGACGAGAATTTTGCGTTGCGTCCGCCCCAAAACACGTCGGTGTCCGACGTCGCGGGCTTGCGCATCTCCGGCGGGCAGCTGGCTTCGAGCCAGGCGCGCGTCTCGTTGCGGAATTGTTCGAGATCAGCCGTCTCTGTTTCGCTCATGGTCGTTTCCATCAATCACTATCGGCTTGTTGGGCGCGACTCTGGGCCATCGCACTGCGGAATTCAACCACTTCCGCGGCCCGTCGTCCGCTATAGTCGCGCCACGGCGGTGCTTGAAAACAAAGAGGAAACGCGAATGCGCCTGAAACTTCTTTCGCCTGGCGAAATGAACGAGAGCCAGCGGCAGACCTATGACGAGTCGATTGCCGGCAAGCGCGGCAAGCCGCCTGCGCCGATGATGGCCTGGCTCAACAGCCCGGACATGGCCCGTCACGCCACGCGGCTCGGCGAGGTCCTGCGCTACGACACGATCTTCCCGGCGAAGCTCTCGGAGATCGCGATCCTGGTGACGGCACGGCACTGGACCGCGCATTACGAATGGTATGCGCATAAGGGCCTCGCGCTTGCCGGTGGTATGGATCCTGAAATCATCGACGCGATCCGCGATCGACGCACGCCCGAGTTCGACGATCCCAAGGCCAGGATGATCTACGATCTCGCGAAGTCGCTGCATGAGGGCCACGGCGTCGAGAAGGGCCTCTACGATAAGGCGGTGCAGCTGCTCGGCGAACGCGGCGTGGTCGAGGTGATCGGGCTGTGCGGCTATTACACGATGGTGTCGATGACGCTGAACACGTTTGAGTTCGGGCTGCCCGAGGGCGAGGTGTTGGAGCTGTCATAGCTTCGTATCCGGACGCGCAATTGCGCATCCGGAAACACTGGGTTTCGGGATATGGCCGTAGCGCTGTCCCGAAGCTCGGCTTATGTGGAGTTCATCAACGGAGCACCACCATGTCGGAAAACCAAGCCGTCGCCGCCGGCACCAGGATTGGCCACGTCCATCTCAAGGTCGCCGATCTCGATCGCGCGCTCGGCTTCTATTGCGGCGTGCTCGGCTTCGAGCTGATGCAGCGCATGGGGACCAGTGCGGCTTTCATCTCGGCCGGCGGTTATCACCACCACATCGGGCTCAACACCTGGGAGAGCAAGGGCGGCTCACCACCGCCGCGGGGCACGACCGGGCTGTTTCACACCGCGATCCTCTATCCGACGCGGCCGGCGCTGGCGGACGCGCTGCACCGCGTGCTCTCGGCCGGCATTGCGCTGGACGGCGCCAGCGACCACGGCGTGTCCGAGGCGCTGTATCTGCGCGATCCCGACGAGAATGGCGTGGAGCTGTATTGGGACAAGCCGCGGGAGCAATGGCCGTTCGGGCCGGATGGCAAGCTCGCGATGTTCACGAAGCGGCTGGATGTCGAGGGCTTGCTGAAGCAGCGGGAGGGGTGATCTCCGCTCTCACCCCGTCATTGCGAGCGGAGCGAAGCAATCCAGAATCTTTCCGCGGATGCAGTCTGGATTGCTTCGTCGCGAGGGCTCCTCGCAATGACGGAGTTTGTTGAGGCGCCGTCGCGCCTCTATGAAAGCCTTGCTCGCGGCCTCCCCCGCACCATGATCAGTGCGGCCGCCGTCAGCTCCAGCGCGATGCAGAGATAGAACGGTAGCGAATAGCCGCCGGACCAATCGCGCAGGATGCCGACGACGCCGGGGCCGAACGCGTAGGTCACCTGGTTGATCGCGGTGTTGAGGCTGATCAGCACGCCGAACGAGGCGGAGTCGAACTCCTGCTGCACGATCAGCGACGGCAGCGTGATGAGATTGCCGACCGAGAAGCCGAACACCGCGCAGGCCGCGATCAGCATATAATCGTTGTGCAGATTGATCACGACGCACAGCGCGGCGGCCTGGCTCAGGAACGACAGCGCCGACGCCAGCCGCTGGTTGAGGCGGTCGATCACCATCGAGAACAGGACACGGCCGATCACCGCCATCGCAGTGAGCACAGCGACCGCCATGGCCGCACGCTCGCGCCCAATCACGGGATCGAGGAACGAGATCAGGTGCACGATGAAGCCGACCTGCGCGAACAGCACCAGCGCGAAGGCGATCGTCACCGTGAGGAAGCCGACATCGCGCAGCGCGCGCGAGCGGATCTCTGCCGATGATTGCGGCTTGGCCTTGGCAGCGTCTTGCCAGCCATGGAGATCGGGCGGCCGGCCGACGACCAGCAAAATCACCGGCAGCAGCAACACCAGCATGGCGCCGGAAGTGGCGAACATCGCGTTTCCGAAGCCGATATGGCTGATCATCGTCACCAGCAGCGGCACGCCGACGATGCCGCCAAAGCTCGCGCCATTCAGGGCGAGGCTGATCGCCATGCCGCGCTTCTGATCGAACCACAGGCTGATCGTGTTGGTGATCATGGCGAGACTGGTGCCGGCCCAGCCGAAGGCGAGCACGGCATCCGCCAGATAGAGCTGCCAGGGCTCGCGCACCGCGCCGATCGCGACCGCAGCGGCCGCCATCGCCACCGTGCCGGCGATCAGGCAAATCCGGGGGCCATGTTTCCGGACGGCTTCACCGACGAAGACGACCAGCAACGCACCGAACAGATAGAAGAACGTGGTGCCCGACGAGATCAGCGAGGCCGGCCAGCCCCGCGCGCGCTGCAGCTCGGCGACATAAACGCTCTGGCCGTAGAAGCCGAGCCCCCAGCCGAAGGTCGCAAGCAGGAAGCAGACCGCGACGATGCGCCAGCCTTCATAGCGGAGCGAGGATTCGTCGGCCGCGGGGTGTTGAGGATTGTCGAGCATGCTGCCTACTCCGTCATGCCCGGGCTCGTCCCGGGCATCCACGTTCTTCGATCTGCGCGTCCAAGACGTGGATGGCCGGGACAAGCCCGGCCATGACGCATCAACTAATAACTCGTACCCGAAAATCCCTTCGACAGCGATCGAAGCGTCAACGTTGCTGACAGCCTCCTGCCAACTCAGATCGCGTCCGGGAACTCGCCCATCGCGGCCGCCAACCGCGCCCTGCGGCGGCGGGCGAACGACGCAAGAGAGAGCACGGAGAGGCCAAGCACAACCGGCGGAAACACGACCATGTTCACGGCCGACCAGCCATAATTGGCGAGCAGCTGCCCCGACGAGAACGAGCCGACCGCCATCATGCCGAACACCAGGAAATCGTTGAAGGCCTGCACCTTGTTGCGTTCCTGCGGGCGGTGCGTCTCCAGCACCAGCGCGGAGGCACCGATGAAGGAGAAATTCCAGCCGATGCCGAGCACGATCAGCGTCGCCCAGAAATGCATCGCGGTGACGCCGGAGAGACCGATGCCGGCGGCGCCCGCTTCCAATAGCAAACCGGCGGCGACGATTCTGGGTGCACCGAAGCGGGCGATCAGCGCACCGGTGAAGAAGCTCGGTCCGTACATCGCGACGATGTGCCATTGAATGCCGAAATTGGAATCGGATAGACTGAGGCCACACATCTTCATGGCGAGCGGCGCCGAGGTCATCACCAGATTCATCATGGGATAGGAGATGACGCCGCACAGTGCGGCCGCGATGAAGCGCGGCTGGGTCACGATGGTGAGCAGCGGCCGGCCGCCGTGCAGATCGGCCGGAGCCGGCTTCGGCATATCGACGCCGGCGACGATGCCCATCGCGACCAGCGCGACCGCCGCCTGCACCAGGAAGCTGAAGGCGAACAGATAGGGCGACCAGATGTCCATGGTCCATTGCACCAGCTGCGGACCGAGCACACCGGCGAACACGCCACCCGCCATCACCCACGACACCGCCCTGGGCCGGTAGGCCGCGCTGGCACCGTCGGCGGCAGCGAAGCGATAGGATTGCGCCACCGAGCCGTAGAGGCCGCCGAGGAAGGTCGCGAGACAAAACAGCGCGAACGAGGCGTGCAGGATCGCGAACGACCCGATGACACCGGTGAGCGTGCCAAGGCCGGTGCCGATGACAAAAGCCCAGCGGCGGCCGAAGCGGCGCGAGATCGCGCCGGTCGGCAGCGTGCCGGCCGCAAGCCCAACCACGTACATCGACAGCGGCACGGTCGCGAGCGACATGTCAGGCGCGAGCGTGGCGCCGACGATCGAGCCGGTGGCGAAGATCACCGCCGAGTTGGCGCCGGTCAGTGCTTGGGCTGCGGCGAGGCGCACCACATTGCCGCGCACGCGGATGTCATCGGCAATCTCATTGGCTGAAGTCACATCTAGCATCGGCATTTCCGCCCGCAGGGTCCTTTAAGTAAAAGGCTTGTAAGTAAAAGGCTTGGTGATTCCCGGCACTATGGCGGGGCGCGGAAGGGCGGGCAACCGGCGCAAACGGGCGCAGGCCATGCCTCTGACGCAATCGGATGGACCATACCGGACCGCGCTCTTGACGGCTTGCGCGCGATCAAATCCTATCCGCCGCGCGATCTCAGGGAGTTTCGTTCATGTCCGTCGATAACAGGCCTACGCCCAGCGCTCCCGACGACGATCCCTGGCTCTGGCTGGAGGAGATCGAAGGCGCCCGCGCGCTCGATTTCGTCGAACGGCAGAACCGCCTGACGCTGGACAGATTCGGCGGCGCGGCATTCGAACGCGACCGCGATGCGCTCGCGGCGATCTACGATCGTCCGGACAACATTCCCTATGTCGGCCGGCGCGGGGCGCATCTGCACAATGTCTGGAAGGATGCCACCAACCCACGCGGGCTGTGGCGGCGGACCACGCTGGCGGAGTTTCGCAAACCCGATCCGGCGTGGGAGATCGTGCTGGACATCGACAAGCTCGCCGCGAGCGAAGGCGAGGACTGGCTGCTGAGCTCGATCAGCTCGCAGCCGGGACACTCGCGGGTCATCTTGAGCCTGTCGCGCGGCGGCAGCGACGCCGTCACCTTGCGGGAATTCGATGCGGATACGAAGAGCTTTGTTGCTGACGGCTTTACGCTGCCGCAAGCCAAGGGCGGCGTCGATTGGGTCGATCCGGACACGCTGCTGCTGTCCAGCGCCTATGGCGATGACATGGTGACGAGCTCCGGATATGCGAGGACCGTTCGCCTGTGGCGGCGTGGCGAGAGCGTCGATCAAGCGCAGATCATCCTCGATACCGCGGCCGATCATATGGGGATCTTCGGCAGCGTGGACGATACCGGCGCGAAGCCGCGCGCCTGGATCATCGACCAGATCGACTTTTTCAATTACGGCATCTGGCTGCGCGACGAAGCCGGCACCACGACGAAGCTCGACCTGCCGACCGGCATCTGGATGCAGGCGCATGGCGACTGGTTCGCGATGAAGCTGCGCACGGACTGGTCGGTCGAAGGACGAACCTATGCCGCCGACGCCCTGCTCGGCATCTCGCTCTCATCGTTCCTCGCCGGCAGCCGCGACTTCACTTCTCTGTTCGAGCCCGGACCGCGGCGAGCGCTACAGGGTTTTTTCTGGGCCGCGGGCAAGCTGGTGCTGTCGATCCTCGACGAGCTGAAGCCGCGATTCGAGATCCGCACGCCATCCGCCGCGGGCTGGAGCCGCGAGACGCTCGGCGGTCTTCCCGAGATCGGCGTCGTCGATGTCTGGCCGCTCGATCGCCATTCGTCCGAGAGCAATGGCGACCTGCTCGCCAATGTGCAGGACCCGCTGACGCCGCCGTCGCTCTTGCTGATCGAGCGCGGCGTCGAAAGTCCGACCGTGCTGAAGCAGGCGCCGAAGACGTTCAACGCCGACGGCCTCGTGGTGACGCAGCACGAGGCGATCTCGGTCGACGGCGAGCGCATTCCCTATGTGCAGACCGGCCCGGCCGGCGAGACCGGCGATGCGCCGGTCTATATGAGCGCCTATGGCGGCTTCGGTCTCGCGGTGAAGCCGCACTACGATTCGTCGCTCGGCAAGCTGTGGCTGGAGCGCGGCGGCACCGTTGTGCAGGCGAATCTGCGCGGCGGCGGCGAGTTCGGCACGCGCTGGCACGATGCCGGCCGTTTCGCCGGCAAGAGGCTGTCGCATGATGATTTCGCAGCCGTTGCCGCCGATCTCGTCCGCCGCGGCGTGACGCAGCCAAAGCGCATCGCCGCGCAAGGCGGATCGAACGGCGGCATCCTCATCACCAACATGCTGGTGCGATACCCCGAGCGTTTCGGCGCGCTGTTCTGCACCATCCCGCTGATCGACATGCGCCGCTACACCAAGCTGCTCGCGGGCGCGAGCTGGATCGCGGAATATGGCGATCCCGACAAGCCCGAGGAATGGGAGTGGCTGAAGACCTACTCCGCCTATCACAATGCAAAACCCGGTCAGCCCTATCCGCCGATCCTGATCGCTACGACACGACGCGACGACCGCGTCCATCCCGGCCACGCGCGCAAGATGGCGGCGAAGCTGCAGGCGATGGGTTACGAGGCCTGGTTCTACGAGCCGGCCGCCGGCGGCCACGGCTACGGCAAGGACAACAAGGAGCGCGCCGGCTTCCAGGTGCTCGGATTCCAGTTCTTGAAGGAGAAGATTGGTTGGCGGGATGAATGCTAGCGTTTGGCGCGCTGACGCTTCCACATCGTCATGGCCGGGCTTGTCCCGGCCATCCACGTCTTAGCTTGCGGAGCAAAGAACGTGGATGCCCGGGACAAGCCCGGGCATGACGACGTCCCGAATTAACCCCGCGCAAATACCAGCGTCAGATTGTTCGCGGGCATGTCGATGGTATCGACGAGACGAAGGCCGGCACCGCGCGCCAGCGTCTCGACATCGCCGAGATCGCGCACGCCCCAGTCGGGATTGCCTTCGCGCAAGGACGTATCGAACACGGCGTTGCTGAGTGCGGTGTGCTTGCCGTCGCGCTTGAACGGGCCGTAGAGGATCAGCTGGCCGTCAGACCGCAAGTACCGGCCGGCACCGGCGAACAGGCCCTCGGCCACCGTCCAGGGCGCAATGTGGATGACATTGGCGCAGAACACGGCCGCAAGATTGTTCGGCCCCTGCCCGCTCTTCATCTCCGGGCACCAGTCGGGATCGGACAGATCGATCCGCAACGGCGAGCGGACGTTCTTCAACCCCGAATGCACGCGCCAGGCCTCGATGCTCTTCACATGGCGCTGGTTGAGGTCGCTCGGCCACCAGACCAGATCGGGCGTGTGTCGGGCGAAATGGACCACGTGCTGGCCGGTTCCACTGCCGACCTCGACCACGTCGCCCGACCGCCCAATGAGATGCTTTCCGAGCGCTGTCCAGAGCGGCTCGTGATTGCGATGGAACGCCGGCGCATCGAGACGGCCGTCGGATTCGACCCGCCCACCATCCCTGCCAAATTCAACGACATATTCAGCCAATTCATGTCCCCGGAAAACGAGAAAAGCAGACCAAAACGCAACAGGGGCAAAACGCCCCGAACGCGTGCCGGTTGAAGCCGGCTTGATGAACGATCTATCTCTTCAGTTGCAATGCGGAAGATATTAACGCCATTTTGTGCCCTGCATAGTCTTGATTGTCAGGGCATGCCCTTTGTGCTTTTGAACATTATCTTTTGCAGACATCATAAGCCTCGGAACGACGCCTTGACCGCCTTTCCTCGCAAGCCCGCCCTGCTCCTCGCGATGGTCGTCCTCACGGGCCTCGCCGCGCGCCCGGCGTGGGCGCAGTCCGCCATCGCCGAGGGCCAAAAGCTCGCCTTCGACCGCGGCAAGGGCAATTGCCTGACCTGTCACGTCATCAAGGGCGGCGACTTGCCAGGCACCATCGGGCCCGAGCTGAAGGACATCAAGGCAAAATACCCCGACCGCAACGAGCTGGTTGCGATCCTGTTCGACGAGACCAAGCGCAATCCGCAGACCATGATGCCGCCGTTCGGCCGCAACCGGCTTTTGACCGACCAGGAGATCAGCGCGATCGTTGATTTCCTGCAGACGCTGTAACGGCAGGCCCAGGAGACCTGAGATGACTGCACATACCGGCCCTCATCCGACGCGGCGCCTGATCCTTCAGGGCGCTGCTTCGGTCGCGCTGATCGGCCTCGGCAATCTGCCGTTTGCGCCTGTGCGCGCCGCGGCCAACGACAAATATCCGGAAGAGGTGTTCAAGCTGAAGAACGAGGCCGACGCCATCAAGGCACTCTACGGCAAGACCGCCGAGCCCTCCGACAAGGTCATGCTCGATGCGCCCGAGATCGCCGAGAATGGCGGCGTGGTGCCGATCTCGGTGACGACGACGCTCGACAAGGTCACCTCGATCTCGCTCTTTGTCGCCGAGAACCCGAACGCGCTCGCAGCAAGCTACAAGATTCCCGAGGGCACGATGCCTGCTGTCGCCAACCGCCTGAAGATGGCCAAGACCAGCAACGTGACCGCGATCGTGGAAGCCGACGGCAAGCTCTACAGCGCGACCAAGGAAGTGAAGGTCACCGTCGGCGGCTGCGGCGGCTAGGAGAATCCAGATGACATCCAGCATTCGCGTCCGCGCAACATCCAACGGCGACATCACCGAGGTGCAGACACTGATCCAGCACCCCATGGACACCGGCCTGGTGAAGGACGCCAAGGGCGAGCTGATTCCCGCGCACTACATCCAGCAGCTGAAGTTCGCGTGTAACGGCAAGGACGTGTTCGTTGCCAATTGGGGCACCGCGGTCTCCAAGGACCCCTACGTCAAGTTCAGCTTCAAGGGCGCCAAGAAGGGCGACGACCTCAAGATCTCCTGGACCGACAACAAGGGTGGGTCCGACGAGACCACCGCGAAGATCGCGTGATGAGACCCGCCACCTCCCTCCTGCTTGGCTCGTTGAGCGCCGCGCTCGTCGCGTTAGCGCTCACCTCTCCGCGCGTGATTGCGGCCGACAAGGTCGATCCCGTCGCGGATGCCAAGGCGTTCCAGAATTTCTTCTTCCAGAAATTTCCTGATGTGAAGCACGAGGATTTCGTCAACGGTCCTTACTCCATGAACGAGGACATGAAGCGGCAATGGCAGGAGAAGGAAGAGTTTCCGCCCTACGAGTTCGCACTGGACGCCGGCAAGGAGATGTTTGCGACACCGTTCAAGAACGGCAAGACCTATGCTGATTGCTTCCCGAACGGCGGCATCGGCATTCGCCAGAACTATCCTTATTTCGACACCAAGGAAGGCAAGGTCGTCACGCTCGAGCTCGCGCTCAACCGCTGCCGCGAGGCCAATGGCGAGGCGCCCTACTCCTACGTCAAGGACGAGATGGCCTCGCTCACGGCGTACATGGCCTACACCTCGCGCGGCAAGCCGATGGACATCAGGATTCCCGACGATCCCCGCGCGCTCGAAGCGTTCGAGAACGGCAAGCGCTATTTCTACACCCGCCGCGGCCAGATGAACTTCTCCTGCGCGAGCTGCCACGTGCAGAGCCCGGGCGAGCGCATCCGCGCCGAGATCCTGGCGCCGGCGCTCGGCATCTTGAACGCCTTGCCGATCTACCGCTCCGAATGGAGCGGCATGGGCACAACCAGCCGCCGTTTCATCACCTGCAACAGCCAGACTCGCGCGGTTCCGCTGGAGCCGCAGGCGGACGAATATCGCGACGTCGAATACTTCCTCTCCTACGTCGCCAACGGCCTGCCGATTTCGGGACCAGGAGCGCGGCCATGAAGCGGTCACTTCCTGTCGCCATGTTGCTGGCCCTGAGCCTCGCGCCGATGGCGCGCGCGGCAAATGAAGCGGACTACAAGGCGGCCTACGCTGCTGCGGAGACCGCATCCAAGGAGGCGGCTGCATTGCGCAACCAGTGGACCACCACCGTCTCGACGCTGGCGGCAGCGAAAAAGGCCGCAGATGGCGGCGATTTCGACCGCGCCGTCGCCGCAGCCAAGGAGGCCGAGGCGCTGGCGAAAGCATCCATCTTCCAGGCGACGTCTGAAAAAGAGGCCTGGAAGGCGATGGAAATCCGCTAGGCTAACGTCTGTGGAACTGTCGTTGAGAGGCGCGAAGAAATTTAGATGCCCATCCGCCGCCGCGATCTCCTGAAGGGCACAGCTGGCATTGCTGCCTCGCTCGGCCTGCCGCGACTGGCGCGCGGCGCCGAGACCGCGAGCATTTACGACATCGAGCGGTTCGGCAATGCGCGGATCCTGCACCTCACCGACACGCATGCGCAGCTCAACCCGGTCTATTTCCGCGAGCCCAGCGTCAATATCGGCATCGGCGAGATGGCGGGACGGCCGCCGCATCTGGTCGGTCACGCTTTCCTGGAGCGCTTCGGCATCCGGCCCGACAGCGCCGACGCCTATGCCTTCACTAGCGTCGAATTCGAAAAGTCCGCCGGCCGCTTCGGCAAGCTCGGCGGCTTCGCCCATCTGAAGACGCTGATCGACCGCCTGCGCGGCGATGCCGGCGAGAAGCGCACCATGCTGGTCGACGGCGGTGATCTCTGGCAGGGCACCGGGCTCGCCAACATCATGCAGGGCCGCGACATGGTCGAGGTCGCCAATCTGCTGGGCATCGAGGCGATGACCGGGCATTGGGAGTTCACCTATGGCGAGCAGGTGCTGCGTGACAATCTCGAGCACTTCAAGGGCGAGTTCCTGGCGCAGAACGTCTTCCTGACCGAGGAAGCCGCGTTCAACGACGCCCCCGCCTTCGACAAGGCGACGGGGCGCGTGTTCAAGCCATCGATCATCAGGGAGATCGGCGGTCATCGCGTCGCGATCATCGGCCAGGCCTTTCCTTACGTGCCGATCGCGCATCCCAAGCGCTTCACGCCGGACTGGACGTTTGGCATTCGCGAGGAAGAGCTCCAGAAGCATGTCGACAGCTTGCGCGGCAGCGACAAGGTCGATGCGGTGATCCTGCTGTCGCACAACGGCATGGACGTCGACCTCAAGCTCGCAAGCCGCGTCACCGGCATCGACGTCATCCTCGGCGGCCACACCCATGATGCCGTGCCGCAACCGATCGCCGTGAAGAACGCTGGCGGTACGACGCTCGTTACCAATGCCGGCTCCAACGGGAAGTTTTTGGGCGTGCTCGATCTCGCGCTCGACAAGGGCAAGGTCGGCGACGTCAAGTATCATCTGCTGCCGGTCTATTCCGAGCTGCTCAAGCCCGATCCGGCGATGGCCGAGCTGATCGGCCGGCTGCGTGCGCCGTTCGTGGCCGACTGGTTGGAGAAGATCGCAACGCCGGACCGGCTGCTCTATCGCCGCGACAATTTCGCCGGCTCCGTCGACGAGCTGATCTGCACCGCGCTGCGCGCCGAGCTCGATGCCGAGATCGCGCTGTCGCCGGGCTTCCGCTGGGGCGTCACCGCGCTCTCGGGCCAGCCGCTGACCATGGAGGATGTGCTCGCGGAGACCGCGATCACCTATCCCGAAACCTATGTGCAGGAGATGACCGGCGCCCAGATCAAGGACGTGCTGGAAGATATCTGCGACAATCTCTTCAACGCCGATCCCTATTATCAGCAGGGCGGCGACATGGTGCGCGCCGGTGGGCTCAGCTACACATGCAGCCCCACCAACGCGATCGGCAGCCGCATCGCCGAGCTCAAGCTCGCCAATGGCAAGGCGCTCAGCGCCGTCAGGCACTACAAGGTCGCAGGCTGGGCCTCGGTCAATGGCCAGCAGGGCGCACCGGTGTGGGACGTCGTCGGCAAATATCTGCGCTCGGGCCGGATGTTTCAGGAGCGGCTCGGCACCGGCGTCACGCTGAAGGGCGTCGACGGCAATCCAGGCATTGCAGGATAGAGGATGATGCGGTCGCAAATTTTTCGCGCAATGCTGCTGACGCTGCTCTCCTTGGTCGCGCCGACGCTGGCTTCTGCGCAACAGGTGCCGCTCCAGGACAAGCCGTTCGCCGAGCACAAGATCGTGCTGCAGCTCTCAGATAGCGATGCGAAGAAGCAGGCCATGGTGCTGAGTGTCGCCAACAATCTGCTGAAGGCTTACGACCCCGACAAGATCGCCGTGGAGATCGTCGCCTTCGGTCCCGGCATCGACTTGCTGCTGTCCGGCAGCGAGCGCCGCAAGCAGGTCGAGAGCCTGATCGCGCAGGGCGTGCGGTTCGACATCTGCCTCAACACGGTCGACACGATCGAGCGGGAGACGGGCAAGCGGCCGGAGTTCATTCCGGCGGCGACGCCGGTGCAGGTGGGCGTCGGGCAGATCCTGCTTCTGGCGGAGAATGGGTACACGTTGGTGAGGCCCTGAGGCTTCGGCCGTGGCACGGGGCAGCGACATACTCACTGTCATTCCCCGCGGAGGCGGGGAATCCAGTACGCCGCAGCCTCTCTGCATCCGCTTCGCTGTCTCTGGAATACTGGATCGCCCGCCTTCGCGGGCGATGACAGCGGGGCGTCTCGAGCAGGTGAGCCCGGAACGCCGGCCGCTGACCCCGCAATAAAAATTTTCTAAATTTTCTTGCTCCGGCAGTGACTTACTTCTCTTTATGCTCCCGGATGTAGTAGAATCCTCGAAACCAGTCCACGCCGGGTCCTGCCATGATCTTTCGCCAGCTCTTCGACAGCATTTCGGGCACCTACAGCTACGTCCTTGCCAGCCGCCCCGGCGGCGAGGCGCTGATCCTTGATCCCGTGCTGGAGAAGGTCGACCGCTATTGCCAGCTGCTGCGCGAGCTCGACCTCAAGCTGGTCAAGGCGGTCGACACCCATCTGCATGCCGATCACGTCACCGGCCTCGGCGAGCTGCGCGACCGCACGCATTGCATGACCGTGATGGGCGACCAGACCAAGGCCGACGTGGTGGCGATGCGGGTCGCCGACGGCGACAAGGTGACGATCGAGGGCCTGTCGCTCGACGTGATGTACACGCCCGGCCACACCGACGATTCCTACTCCTACCTGATGGGCGACCGCGTCTTCACCGGCGATACGCTGTTGATCCGCGGCACCGGCCGCACTGATTTCCAGAACGGCTCGTCGCGCGCACAGTACGAATCGATCTTCAACCGCCTCTTGAAGCTGCCGGACGAGACGATGGTGTTCCCGGCACACGATTACAAGGGCGACACCGTCTCCACCATCGGCGAGGAGAAGCGCTACAATCCGCGGCTCCAGGTGCGCTCGGTCGACGAATATATCGAGCTGATGGCGAACCTGAAGCTGCCCAATCCGAAGATGATGGATGTGGCGGTGCCGGCCAACATGCGGGTCGGCCTGCATCAGGAAGAGCTGGAGAAAGAGGGCCGTGCACTCAGCGCCGCCGAGGCGATCCGTTCGCTCCGCCGACCCGATATTCTGCTGGTGGATCTGCGCGAGAGCAATGAGCGGATGAAGCACGGCATGATCGAAGGCGCGCTGCACACGCCCTATCCGAGCGTCGAGGAAAGCCTCAAACCCGGCGGCATGCTGCGCGAGGTCGCGGCCGCCATGGGTCGCCGCGTCGTGTTCTTCTGCGCCTTCGGCGAGCGCTCGGCGATGGCAGTTGCCGCCGCCAAGGAGGCCGGATTGTCCAACACCGCCCACATCGCCGGCGGCATCGATGCCTGGAAGAAGGCGGGCGGGCCGGTGGTGCACGCCTGACATTCATCGCCGCGGGCTTGAGATAACTCAGGAACCGCAAGGCGTTTGCGGGTAGGATGGAGGACGCATCACCATCCGGGATCAGTCATGGCCAAGACCGGCAAGCCGAGCGAACCGCCGAAGACGAAGACTGCAGACGACGACAAGGCGAAGAAGCCCCGGCCGCCACGTGACACCGACGACGATTACGAAGACGGCGACATCGCCACGCCGAAGCGTGATCGTTATGGCAACGATGACGAGCCGTTGTGAGGTCGCTCGGAGCCATTATTGAGCGCGAGCCCTAACCACGCTTTCCGCCGTCCCACCCGCGCTACCTGCCATGCGCCCGCGTTCATGGACAAATAACCGCCGTCCCCGATAGTTTGCGCGCCTCCTGGGACTGAAGCGGAACTGCAATGGTCGACGTTCTCGCCGCACCGCAACAAGGCAAGGCGGACAGCGCGCTACGCACGCTGACCGGGATCTCGATCGCGCATTGGATCAGCCATTTCCATCTGCTGGTCCTGCCGATGCTGTTCCCGTTCCTCAAGAGCCAGCTCGGCGTGGGCTATGTCGAGCTCGGGTTCGCGCTGACCATATCGGCCGTCGTCTCCGGGCTGACGCAGGCGCCGACCGGCTATCTCGTCGACCATTTTGGCGCACGCAAGATCCTGCTGGGCGGACTGATGCTCGGCGGGCTCGCGCTGATCCTGCTCGGCCTGCACCTGAGCTACACCTCGCTGATCGCCTGCGCCGTGCTGCTTGGCCTCGCCAACAGCGTCTATCATCCCGCCGATTACGCGATCCTGGCCGAGCACATGGACGAGGCGCGGATGGGTCGCGCCTTCTCGATCCACACCTTTGCCGGCTATCTTGGTGGCGCCGTTGCGCCGGCGATCGTCGCGGCGCTCGTCACCGTCTCCGGCGGCACAGGCGCCATCATCGCCTCGGGTGCGATCGGCGTGCTGGTGGCGCTGCTGCTGGTCGCCATGAACATTCCCGATGCCGGCGCGCACAAGACCAGGCCGGGCAACGCGAACATGCCGAAGCAGGCCGTCATCACGCCGGCGCTGATCACGCTGACCGCGCTGTTCATGCTGCTCAGCCTGTCGGTTGCCGGCATCAACAATTTCGGCGTGGTGGCGCTGATGAGCGGCTACGGCGCTACTTATTCCATCGCCAATGTCGCGCTGACCGCGTTCCTCGGCTCCAGCGCCGCGGGCGTGCTCGCGGGCGGCTTCCTCGCCGACCACACCGAGCGCCACGGCTATGTCGCCGCCGCCTGCTTTGCCGCAAATGCCGCCATCGTGCTGCTGATCGCGCTGGTCACGCTGCCCGGATGGGCCTTGACCGCCACGATGGCGTCCGCGGGTTTCCTCTCCGGCGTGATCGCGCCGTCGCGGGACATGCTGGTGCGCAACGCCGCGCCTCCCGGCGCTGCCGGTCGCGCCTTCGGCATCGTCTCCACCGGCTTCAATCTCGGCGGGATCGTCAGCCCGCTGCTGTTCGGCTGGATCATGGACCAGAGCGCGCCGCACTGGGTGTTCGGTGCGTCGGTGATCTTCATGGTCGCAACGGTGGTGCTGTCGCCGTTCACGGAGCGGAAGGCGAAAGCTGCGTCGAATTGAGGGGCGCTATCGCCACGAATTCAGTCGTCGTCCCGGCGACGGTCTTGTTCTGGCGGGCTTCTAACTGCCCCCTTACGTCAGCGACACCACGCCCTTCGGTTCAGCGGCCTGCGGAGTCGCACCGCGCGTCAGCCTCGCGCGCTCCGTGTTCGGCCAGAGCAAGAGCAAGCCGAGCAGGCCGGAGCCGACCATGATCACGGCGTTGATGGTGAAGCCGGTCATGTAGCCGTCGACCATGCTGCCGGCGCGCTGGATCACGGTGCCCATCACGTTCGGCGCGATGATGCCCGAGAGCGTGTAGAGCGCGCCGTAGATCGCGAGGATCGCGCCGCGCTGCGAGGCCGGGGTGAATTCACCGAGCATCGGCGGGCAGACGACGTAGATCGCGCCGCAGAGCCCAGGGCCGACCACAAGCATCGCGATCTTCAGCCCCACACCCGGGGCGTACGGCATCACCGCCAGGATCAGGCCGCCGATGATCAGCGGCACCGAGCCGAGCACGCCGCGGGAGACACGAGTCGTGTAGCCGCGCGCCATCATCGCCTGCGAGATCCAGCCGGTCAGGATGACGACGGTGGCGCCGAACACCCAGGGCAGGATCGATATCCAGCCGGCGTCCGATTGCGAGAAGCCAAGCCCCTTGACGATGAAGGACGTGAACCAGGTGAGGCCCAGCGACAGCGCCCAATAGGCGCCGAAGGTCGCGGCCACGCAGCCGATGAAAGTGCGCGAGGTGAGCAGCTGGACGTAGGGAATTTTCGTCTCTGTGGCCGCGAGGACCTGTGTGTTCTCGAGCGGACCTTCCTTGCCGAAGGTGAGCCAGGCGCAAACCCAGATCAGGCCGACGACGCCGAGCGCGCCGAAGGCATAGTGCCAGGAATGGTTGACAATGATCCAGTTCAGCATCGGCACGGCGAGGATGACACCGAAGGCCGAGCCCTGCGTCAGGATCGCGGTCGGCAGCGTGCGCTTCTCGTCGGGGAACCATTTGTAGATGGCGTGCATCGCCACCGAAGCCGCCGGACCTTCGCCGGCGCCGAGCACGATGCGGCAGATCAAGAGCGTGGTGAAGGAAACGGTGCCGACCATCGGAAACTGCGCCAGCGCCCAGATCACGGCGAGCGTCAGCAGCACCCAGCGCGTCGCCACCTTGTTGACGATGAAGCCGACCACGATGGCCGAGATCGAGAACAGGAAGAAGAACGACGAGCCGAGAAAGCCGAACTGCTCCGGCTCGAGCTTCAAATCGGTCATGATCGGAACGCCGGCGAGGCCGACGACGATCTTGTCGGCGAAGTTCACCAGCATGAACAGAAACAGGAGGAATGTGACCGTCCAGGCGCCCTTTGGCGTTTCCGCAGCCGTCCCCGTGGTCTTGCTTGCCGCTATGGGCGTTCCCTGAGCGCTCATCGTTCTCCCCGTATGTTCTTTTGGCACTTTTATGATTTGGCCGTTGCTGGAGCTAACAACGGCTTGAACGGCAACGCAACCCCGGCATTTCCACGGCAAGTGTGCTACGCAGCATTAAGCTAATTCCGTCCGGCGCATTGATCTTGCTGAGCATCCGAAACCTCTCCAAAACCTTCGCCTCGGCCGCTGAGCCGGTCCATGTGCTGCGTGGCGTCGATCTCGACCTGAAAGCCGGCGAGCGCGTCGCGCTGACCGGCGAATCCGGCAGCGGCAAGAGCACGCTGCTGCACCTGATCGCCGGGCTGGATGCCGCCGATGGCGGCTCGATCCGGCTGGAGGACACCGAGGTCACCAAGTTGTCGGACGCCGGCCGCGCCGGCTTGCGGCGCGACAAGGTCGGCCTGGTTTTTCAGCAGTACAATCTGATCCCGAGTCTCTCGGTCGCAGACAATCTCGCCTTCCAGGCGCGCATCGCCGGCCGGCATGATGCCGCCTGGACCAGGGAGCTGGTCGAGCGGCTCGGCCTCGGCGGCCTGCTCAAGCGCTATCCCGAGCAATTGTCGGGCGGCCAGCAGCAGCGGGTTGCGATCGGCCGGGCCCTGGCGACAAAACCACTGCTGCTGCTCGCGGATGAGCCGACCGGCAACCTGGATGAAGACACCGCCGACGACGTGCTGGCGCTGACGCGCGATCTCGTCACGCGCACCGGCTGCGGTTTCCTGATGGTGACGCACAGCCTGCATCTGGCCGGCACGCTCGACCGTCACGTCGTCCTCCATGCGGGGCGGATCGCATGAGACGCGCGCTGTGGGTGCTCGCGGTGCTGCTCAGCCATTGGCGTCGGCACAGGATGCAGTTTGCGACGCTTCTGATCGGGCTGATCGCGGCGACTGCGTTGTGGAGCGGCGTGCAGGCGATCAACCAGCAGGCCCGCAGCGCCTATGACCGCGCGGCCGCGACGTTTGGCGGCGTGCGCACGGCCACGCTGGTCGCGTCCAACGCGGCGACCTTCCCGCAAGACCTGTTCATAAAACTCCGGCGCGCGGGCTGGCCGGTTTCGCCGGTGCTGGAAGGCCGGGTTCAAATCAATGGACGCGCGATGCGGCTGCTCGGCATCGAGCCGGTGACGCTGCCGGCTGACGTCGGCAACGCGCCGCGCCTCGGGGCGGCGGATCTCAGCAGTTTCGTTGCCGCGCCCGGCCAGACGCTGGTCGCGCAGGAGACGCTGAACGATCTGCACGAGCAAGACGGCGCGACGCCCTCGATCAGCAGCGGCGCAAAGCTGCCGCCACTACACGTGCAGCCGCAGCTCGTGCCCGACGTGCTGGTGGTCGACATCGGCGTTGCGCAGCGGCTCCTGAACAAACCCGATCAGCTGTCGCGCCTGCTGATCGGCGAGGCGAAGGGCAAGCCGGCGCAGCTCGCAAGCGTCGTCGGCGATCAATTGCAGCGGGTCGAGCCGACCGCGGAGACCGAGCTGGAACGGCTGACCGACAGCTTCCATCTCAACCTCACCGCCTTCGGCTTGCTGTCGTTCTTCGTCGGCCTCTTCATCGTCAACTCGGCCGTGGGCCTCGCCTTCGAGCAGCGGCTGCCGATGCTGCGGACCTTGCGGGCCTGCGGCGCCTCGGCGCGGCTGGTTAATACGGTGCTGGTGGTCGAGCTGGTGGCGCTGGCGCTGGTCGCCGGCCTGATCGGGCTCGTCTGCGGCTACTTCATCGCGGCCGCGCTGCTGCCCGACGTGGCGGCGTCACTGCGCGGGCTCTATGGCGCGCAAATTCCGGGGCAGCTCACGTTAAAGCCTGAATGGTGGCTCGCCGGGATCGGCATCAGCGTCGCGGGCGCGCTTGTGGCGGCCGCGACCAGCCTGATCAAGGCTGTCAGGATGCCGGTGCTGGCGACCGCGCAGCCGTACGCCTGGCAGCAGCGGCAGCGGCGCTGGCTGATCCTGCAAAGCGTTGCGGCCTGCGCCGTGCTCGCGGTCGCGCTGTTGCTGCTTCATTACGGGCAATCGCTGATCGCGGGCTTTGGCGTGCTGGCAGCCTTGATGTTCGGCGCGGCGCTGATCCTGCCGGCCTTCCTCGAGGTACTCCTGCTCGCCGGCCAGCATTCTGCGCGCGGGCCGTTGGCGCTGTGGTTCTGGGCGGACAGCCGGCAGCAGCTGTCCGGATTGTCGCTGGCGCTGATGGCGCTGCTGCTTGCGCTCGCCGTCAACGTCGGGGTATCCACCATGGTGGAGACGTTCAGCCGCACCTTTGTCGGCTGGCTCGATGGACGGCTCGCCGCCGACGTCTACATCAGCGCCGCCGACAATGCGCAAGGCACGGCGATCCGCAACTGGCTGAAGGACCGCAGCGAGGTTCAGGCGATCCTGCCGGGCGGGCGCGCGGAGACGCAGGTTCAGGGACAGCCGGTGGAGCTGCTCGGCCTGCCCGATCACGCGCTCTATCGCGAGCGCTGGCCGCTGCTGGAGAACGCGCCGCGCGCCTGGACGCAACTGGTGCCGGGCAATGCCGCCTTCATCAGCGAGCAGCTGAGCCGCCGCTTGAACGTCCGCGTCGGCGATGTCATCGAGGTGCCGGCGCCGGGCGGGACCTGGGAGCTCGACATCGTCGGCATCTATGCCGATTACGGCAATCCCAAGGGACAGCTCGCGGTGAATGTCGCGGCGCTGATCCGGCAGTTTCCGCAAACGCCGCAGACGCGGATCGGGCTTATTGTGCCGCGGGACAGGATTCCCGGCTTGATCGCAGCACTGCAGAAACAGTTCGCGCTCGACGACCGCGCCGTGGCCGACCAGGCGACGGTGAAGGCCGAATCGATCCGCATCTTCAAGCGCACCTTTGCGGTGACGTCGGCGCTGAATGCCTTCACGCTCGGCGTCGCCGGCATCGCGCTGCTGACCAGCCTGCTGACGCTGGCGAACTCCCGTCTGCCGCAGCTCGCGCCGCTCTGGGCGATCGGCATCACCCGGCCGCGCCTCGCCGCGATCGAGCTGACCAAGACGCTGTCGGTTGCGCTGTTCACGTCGCTGCTGGCCGTGCCGCTCGGGCTCCTGGTGGCGTGGTGCCTGATCGCGATCGTGAATGTGAAGGCATTCGGCTGGCGGCTGCCGTTCCATGTGTTTCCGCTGCAACTGGTCGAGCTGGTCACGGTCGCACTGATCGCCTCGCTGCTGGCCGCACTGCTGCCGGTGTTGCGGCTGGCGCGGATGCAGCCGGCAAGCCTCGTCAAGGTGTTCGCCAATGAGCGCTGACAAACTCTCGCGGCGCGCCTTTGCCGGCGGCATCGCCACGCTCGCCCTCGCGCGACGCGCCGGCGCGCAAGGCTATGCCGGGCTCGGCGAGAGCGCCGACGGCTTTGCGAAAGTCACGCCCGGAAAAATCTTCACGTTCCCCGCCGATCACGGGCCACATCCGGCGTTTCGCATCGAGTGGTGGTATCTGACGGCGAATCTGGTCGACAGCAATGGCGCTGCTTGCGGGCTGCAATGGACGCTGTTTCGCCAGGCCGCAAAGCCGGGGCCGCAAGGCGAAGGCTGGGCCAATCAGCAGATCTGGATGGCGCACGCCGCGGTGACGCACGCCGACACGCACCGCTTCAACGAGCTGTTTTCGCGCGGCGGCATCGGTCAAGCCGGCGTCGAGGCAAAGCCGTTTACAGCATGGATCGACGATTGGGAGATGAAGGGATCCGAGCGCACCGACGATCGCACCCTGTCGCCAGTGAGCCTGATGGCGTCTGGCACCGATTTCAGCTACGCGCTCACGCTTGAAGCGGATCGCCCGGTCGTCTTGCAGGGCGACGGCGGCTATAGCCGCAAGTCCGAACGCGGACAGGCATCCTACTATTACAGCCAGCCGTTCTACCGTGCGCGCGGCACCCTCACCGTCGACGACAAGCCGGTCGATGTCTCCGGCGAGGCCTGGATGGACCGGGAATGGAGCAGCCAGCCGCTCGACACCGACCAGACCGGCTGGGACTGGCTATCGCTGCATCTTTCCTCCGGCGACAAGCTGATGCTGTACCGGCTGCGCCAGAAGGACGGCAAGGATTATCCGTTCGGCAACTGGATCGGTGCCGACGGCCGCACGCAGATGATTGCGGGTGGCGACATCCAGATGACTCCGAAAGCGACCGTCGATGTCGCGGGGCGCAAGCTGCCGGTCGAGTGGCAGATCGCGATCCCGTCACGATCCTTCTCGATTGCCTGTAAGCCGCTCAATCCCCGAGCATGGATGGGGACCGGCTTCTCCTATTGGGAGGGACCGATCAGCTTTACCGGCACGCATGCCGGTGTTGGCTATCTCGAGCTGACCGGCTATTGAACCGCGACTTGTTCAAAAGGATTTGCGATGTATCACCTCACCGCCCTCGTCACGCTGCTGGCGATCCTGTTTTTCTTCTTCACTTGCATGAACGTCTCGCGGTCGCGCACCAAGACGGGCATCAAGGTGCCGGCGATGTCGGGCCATCCCGATTTCGAGCGCGCTTTCCGTATCCAGATGAACACGCTGGAATGGATGCCGATTTTCCTGCCGTCGCTCTGGTTGTTCGCGATCTATATCAGCGACGCGATTGCGGCAGGCATCGGCGCGGTCTGGATCATCGGCCGCATCGTCTATTTCGTCGGCTATTCGCAGGCCGCCGCCAAGCGCGGCCCGGGCTTTGCGATCCAGGGCACCGCCGCCATCGCGCTGTGGGCGGGGGCGCTGGGCGCGGTGGTGCTAAGGTTGGTCTCGTGAAAGCGCGGCATCACACGCGCTCGTGTCCCGGGCGCGGTGCAGCGTGTAACGCTGCGCCGCTGAACCGGGACCCAATCCGGCTGCAAAACCTGGAGAAGCATGGGTCCCGGCTCTGCGCAGCAACGCTACGCGTTGCAGCGCGTCCGGGACACAAGCCCCCTCACTTCGTCAGCGGGCAGCCGCTCTCCTTGGCGGTGAAGAACGCCTTGTCGCCGGGGACGGTGGCGAGCTCCTTGTAGTAGTCCCACGGCTTCTTCGATTCCGACGGCTTCTTGACCTCGAACAGATACATGTCGTGGACCATGCGGCCGTTCTCGAGCACCTTGCCCTTGGCGAAGGCGTCATCGACCGGCAGCTCCTTCAGCTTCTTGGCGACCGCTTCGGTGTCCTTGGTGCCGGCGGCCTTCACCGCCTTGAGATAGCTCAGCGTCGCCGAATAGGTGCCGGCGTGGATCATGCTCGGCATCCTCCCGGTGCGCTTGAAGAAGCGTTCGGAGAAGGCGCGGGTCTGGTCGTCATGATCCCAATAGAAGCCTTCGGTGAGAACGAGGCCCTGGGCCGCCTGCAAGCCGAGCCCGTTGACTTCGCTGATCGTCATCAAGAGGCCGGCGAGCTTCTGGCCGCCGGAGACGATGCCGAACTCGGCCGCCTGCTTGATCGAATTGGTGGTGTCGAGGCCGGCATTGGCAAGGCCAACGATCTTCGCCTTCGAGCTCTGCGCCTGGAGCAGGAAGGAGGAGAAGTCCGAGGAGTTGAGCGGCACGCGGACCGAGCCGACCACCTTGCCGCCATTGGCAGTGACGATCTCGCTGGTGTCCTTCTCCAGCGCATAGCCGAAGGCGTAGTCCGCGGTGAGGAAGAACCAGGTGTCGCCGCCGGCTTTCGTCAGCGCGCCGCCGGTGCCGACAGCGAGCGCGCGGGTGTCGTAGGCCCAGTGGAAGCCGTAGGGCTGGCAGGCATCCCCGGTGAGACGCGAGGTCGCGGCGCCCACAACGATGTCGATCTTCTTCTTATCCTTCGAGAGCTCGTGGATCGCGAGCGCGACCGAGGAGGTCGTCAGCTCCGTAATCATGTCGACGTTCTCGACGTCGTACCAGCGCCGCGCGATGGAGGTGGCGAGGTCGGGCTTGTTCTGGTGATCGGCGGTGACCATCTCGATCTTCTGGCCGAGCACCTCGCCACCAAAATCCTCGATCGCCATCTTGGCTGCTTCGACCGAGTACTTGCCGCCGTAATCGGCGTAGACGCCAGACTGGTCGTTAAGGATTCCGATCTTGACGCCTTGCGCGGAGGCCGGCGCGGCCAGCAATAGAGCCGACGCTGCGACAGCAGCCAAAAGTGCTGATTTCATCTGTTAGCTCCCAGCAGTGTTCTATTTTGAAATCGCGCGGAGTGTAATGAAGAAGACTGCCGCTGCCCATCGATTTTGCGTAGGTCGTTAGTATGGAGGTGGGTGCCACATTCTGCACTGTCGTCCCGGACAAGCGCAGCGAAGCGGAGCGCAGATCCGGGACCCATAGCCACAGGGAGAAGTTTGGCACGAAGCTGATAACTCCGAGTCTTCGCCAAATCTATTCCTGTGGTTATGGGTCCCGGCCTTCGCCGGGACGACGGCGAGAATGTGGATACGCCATTGGCAACGAGCGGCACTTGTCAGCCCGCAGCCTCCACCTTCGGCTTCCCGTCGTTCCGCCCTTCCGCCAGGTTCCGCACCACCACATAGAAGATCGGCGTGAACAGCAGCCCGAACAGCGTGACGCCGATCATGCCGAAGAAGACGGCGACGCCGACGGCCTGACGCATCTCCGAGCCTGAACCGGACGAGATCACCAGCGGCAGCACGCCGAGGATGAACGCGAACGACGTCATCAGGATCGGTCGCAGGCGCAGGCGGCAGGCTTCGATCACCGCCTCCAGCCGCGGCTTGCCTTCGAGCTCGATATCGCGTGCGAACTCGACGATCAGGATCGCATTTTTCGCCGCCAATCCCACCAGCACGACGAAGCCGATCTGGGTGAGGATGTTGACGTCCTGGCCCATGATGCGCACGCCGATGGTGGCAGCGAGCAGGCACATCGGCACGATCAGGATCACCGCAAACGGCAAGGTCCAGCTGCCATATTGCGCGGCGAGCACGAGATAGACGAACAGCACGCAGATCGGGAAGATGTAGAGGCCGGCATTGCCGCCGGTGACCTGCTGATAGGACAAATCCGTCCATTCGAAGCTGAAGCCGCTCGGCAAGGTATCGTCGGCGAGCTTCTTGATGGCGTTGAGCGCGGTGGTCGAGCTCGTGCCCGGCGCCGGCTCGCCCTGCAGCTCGGACGCCGCGTAGAGATTGTAGCGCGCGACGCGGTCGGGGCCCGAAACGTCTTTAAAGTCGACCACGCTGCCGAGCATCACCATGTCGCCGGAGGCATTTCGCGTGCGCAGGCGCGAGAGATCGGCAGGCTCTTTGCGGAACGGGAAATCAGCCTGCGCGGTGACGTGATAGGTGCGGCCGAACAGGTTGAAGTCGTTGACATAGGTCGATCCGAAATAGGTCTGGATCGTGTCGTTGATGTTGGCGATGGGCACGCCGAGCTTCTGCGCCTTGGTGCGGTCGATGTCGACGAACAGCTGCGGCGTATTGGCCGAGAACGGCGAGAACACCGTGGGGCCTAGGAGCAAGGGCGATTTGCGCGCGGCGGCGACGAGTTCGTCGGTTGCTGACGCCAGCAACTCGGGCCCGCGACCCTGGCGATCCTGGATGCGGATGGTGAAGCCGCCGCCGGTACCGATGCCGGGCACGGCCGGCGGTGGAATGACGATGATGAACGCGCCCTGGATCGCGGCGAGACGCTTGCGCAACTCCGCCGTGATGGCGTTCGCCGTCAGCCCTTTCTTGATGCGCGCCTCTGGCTCATCGAACACCGGAAACAGCGCTGCCGCATTGCCGGCCTGCGTGCGCGTCGCGCCGGAGAAGCCGGCGAAGGCGGCAACGCGGATGATGCCCGGCGTATCCAGCGAGATCCGCTCGATCTCGCGCACGATCTCGGTGGTCCGCGCCAGCGACGCCGCGCCCGGCAATTGCACGGAGACGATGACGTAGCCGCGGTCCTGCGCGGGGATGAAGCCCTGCGACGTGGTCCCGATCAGCCATCCTGCGCTGCCGATCAGAACGACATAGATCAGGATCATCACCACCGAATGCCGGATCACGAAATTGGCGACGCCAGCGTAGCCGTGTGCCAACCGGTCGAACACGCGGTTGAAGGCTCCCGTAAAGGCGTTCCAGCCGCGCGCGATCAGATTCCAGGCGGCGGGGGGCCGCTTCTCCTCATGGGGCGTCAAAATCTGCGAGGCCAGCGCCGGCGACAGCGTCAGCGAGCAGAAGCAGGAGATCGCGGTCGCAACCGCGATGGTCACAGCGAATTGCTGGAAGAACTGCCCGGATATGCCGCCCAGGAACGCCGTCGGCACGAACACCGCGCAGAGCACCAGTGCGATCGAGACCAGCGCGCCGCCGACCTCCTCCATCGTCTTCAGCGCGGCATCGCGCCGGCTCAGACCGTGCTCAAGATGGCGTTCGACATTCTCGACCACGACGATGGCGTCGTCGACGACAATGCCGACAGCGAGCACGAGCCCGAACAGAGTGAGATTGTTGATGGAGAAGCCGAGCGCCGCCATCACCGCAAAAGTGCCGACCAGCGAGACCGGTATGGCGATGATCGGGATGATCGCAGGCCGCCATCCTTGCAGGAAAACCAGCACGACGACCACCACGAGCAGCATGGCCTCGTAGATGGTCTTGATCAGCTCATGGACGGACTGCGCGATGAACTCGGTCGGATTGTAGCCGATATTGTAGTCGAGCCCCTTCGGAAAGCTCTCCTTGAGCTTCGTCATGGTGTCGGAGATGTTTTTTGCCGTCGCGAGCGCGTTCGATCCCGGCCGCTGCGTCACCAGCATGGCGACCGCGGATTTGCGCAGCAGGAAGCTGTTGGTGGAATAGGCCAGCGCGCCGAGCTCGATGCGGGCGACGTCGCGCAGCCGAACCGTGCGGCCGTCGGAGCCGGCCTTGATCAAGATGTCCTCGAACTGCCTCTGGTCCTTCAACCGTCCCGTGAAAACGAGGTTGGGCTGAAAGGCGCGGTCGGCGATCGGCGGCTCGGCGATCTGGCCGCCCGCGATCTGCACGTTCTGCGCACGGATTGCGGCCAGCACCTCGGTCGAAGTCAGGCCGAGATTGGCAATGCGATCAGGATCGAGCCACAGCCGCATCGAATAGTCGCGTGCGCCAAAGATCTGGATGTCGCCGACACCGTCGATGCGCAGCAGCTGGTCGCGGACCTGGAGCAGCGCGTAGTTGGAGATGTAGAGCTGGTCGAACGTGTCGTCGGGCGACAGCATGAACACGACCATCAAAATGTCGGGCGAGTTCTTGCGGGTGACGACGCCGTTGCGCTGCACCTCGTCCGGCAGCTGCGGCTGCGCGATCGCGACGCGGTTCTGCACCAGCACCTGCGCCTTGTCGAGATCGGTGCCAAGCTTGAAGGTCACGGTGATGGTAAGCTGGCCGTTCGAGGTCGCCTGGCTGTAGAGATACAGCATGTCCTCGACGCCGTTGATCTGCTGCTCGATCGGCGCGGCAACCGTGTCGGACACGGTTTGCGCCGAGGCGCCCGGATATTGCGTGGTGACGACGACCGTCGGCGGCACCACTTGCGGATATTCGGAGACCGGCAGCGTGGAGTAGGCGAGCGCGCCGACGATCAGGAGCACGATCGACAGCACCATCGCCAGGATGGGCTGGTTGATGGAGAGACGGCCAAGATTCATGACTTGTCACCAGCCTTGGCACCGGCCGGCGCCTGAGCGGCAGACGGGGCCACCTTGGCGCCAACGCGGGCGCGCTGGATGCCGTTGACGATGACGCGGTCCTCCGCCTTTAACCCTTCGCGGATCACGCGCAGGCCGTCATCGAGCGGCCCCAGCACCACGGGCCGCGCCTCGACGGTGTCGTCGGGCTTCACCACGAACACGATCTTACGCGACTGGTCGGTCGCGACCGCGACGTCGGGAACCAGCAGCGCCTCATAGGGCGCGCTGCCGATCAGGCGGACGCGGCCGAACTGGCCGGGCAGGATCGACAGATCGGTGTTCTTGACCACGGCGCGGCTGCGCAGCGTGCCCGTGGAGACATCGAGGCGGTTGTCGAGGAAGTTGATGGCGCCGTCATGCGACGGTTTTGTCTCACCGGCCAGCGTCACCTGCACCGGGTTCGCGGTGTCGCGCGAGCTCGGACGGCGGCCTTCGAACCAGAGCCTGCTGTATTTGATGAAGGTCGTCTCATCCATGTCGAAATAGATGTAGATCGGGTCGAGCGAGACGATCGAGGTCAGGAGCGTCGACGTGCCGGTGTCGCTGCCCTGCACGAGATTGCCGGGGCTGACGAGATGGCGGCTGACGCGGCCGGTGAGCGGCGCGGTCACATGGGTGAACTCGATGTTAAGCCGGGCCGCCTTCAACGCGCCCTCGGCCTGAGTCTCGGCGGCGTGCGCGGCCTGCAGGGCCTGGCGGCGCTGGTCGACGACCTGCTCGGACACCGCGCTGGTCTGGACCAGGTTCAGGCCGCGATCGAGCTCGCGCTTGGCGAGCTCCACCTTGGCGCGGGCGTCGGAGAGCTGGCCGTCCGCCTGCTCGGCCACCGCCTCGAACGGGCGCGGGTCGATCACATAGAGCAGGTCGCCCTGATGCACGATCGCGCCGTCCTGGAACTCGACGGAGTTGACGAAGCCGCCGACGCGGGGGCGCACCTGCACCTCCTCGACCGCCTCGAACCGGCCGGTGTACTCGTCCCAATCGGTAACGGTGCGCTTGACCGGCTGGGAAACCGTCACCGGCGGAGGTGGCGGCGCGGCCGCTTGCGAGGCCGGTTGTCCGCAACCGCTGAGCGCGAACGCGGTTGCGAGAAGGCCGGCTATGGCATAAGGCCGGGGCTGAACGAAATCGTGCGTTTTGACAGATTGCTCGCTTCCGTCCGGTCCAGTCATCCCAGGTCCTCGCATCAAAGCCGCGGAAATTGCAGGGTACTCGCTGACCCGCGGGCGCCACAAGATGGGTGGCGATCATGAACTCTTCAAGACCAAAGCGCGGGCAATGCTCGGCACGGTGCCCTGGCCGGATGACGGGTTGACAGGGACCGCGATGGATGCGCGCGGCGATCTTTCTTCGCCTCTCCCGCTTGCGGGGAGAGGCCGGAGCGCATCGCAAGATGCGATCCGGGTGAGGGGGACCCTCCGCGCGTCCGACTGTCTCCCGCCCGGCCGATAGTGCCCCTCACCCCGCCCTGAACCCGTAAGAACGGGGAGAGGGAGACGAAAAAGCGCCAGCGTCTTCGCACATGACGGGCGCGGCGGGCTCGGCTAGATTACCCTTACAAAACAAGACGGAATTGTCCGGGGAGGACAGGCGTGCATCAGGGACGTGTCGTTTACGGCGCGATCGAGGAGGTCGTGTTCGGCCATCCGGCGGCTGAGGCAGTTGTCGCGCAGATGGACCGGCTGGGGACGCGTCGGGCCTTCCTGATGGTCTCGGGCACGCTGAACCGGCAGACCGACGAGATCGCAAAAATCGTCCAGGCGCTAGGCGCCCGCTGCGCCGGGCTGTTCGACGCGATGCCGGCACACACGCCGCGCGAGGCGGTGATCGCGGCCACCAATGCGGCGCGCCAGGCCGGCGCGGACCTGATCGTCACCGTGGGCGGCGGCTCGATCACCGATGGCGCCAAGGCGGTGCAGCTTTGCCTCGCCAATGGCATCGACGATATCGACGGCATCGAGCGTATCCGCGTGCACAAGGGCGTCGCACCGGAGATGACGCCGCCGACCGTGCGCCAGATCAGCGTGCCGACCACGATTGCCGGCGGCGAGTTCTCGTCGATCGCGGGCGTCACCGACCGCAGCACGCATGTGAAGCAGATGCTGCGGCATCCGCTCGCCGTGCCGCGCGCGACAATCCTCGATCCCGCCATCACCGTGCACACGCCGGAATGGTTGTTTCTCTCGACCGGCATCCGCGCCATCGATCACTGCGTCGAGGCAATCTGCTCGCGCGAGACCCACCCTTATGCCGACGCGCAATCGGTGAAGGGCCTCGCCATGCTCGCCGATGCGCTGCCGCGGGTGAAGGCCGACGCGAGCGATCTCGACGCGCGCATGGATGCGCAGATCGGCACCTGGCTGTCGATGGGCGCACTCGCCGCCGGCGTGCCGATGGGGGCGAGCCACGGCATCGGTTATGTCCTGGGTGCCGCCTTCGACGTACCGCACGGCTACACCTCCTGCATTATGCTGCCGGCGGTGATACGCTGGAATGCGCGCGACAATGCCGAACGCCAGATGATCGTCGCCGCCGCCATGGGCTTCCCCGGCCACAACGCCGCCGACGTGCTCGATGCCTTCATCCGCTCGCTCGGCATGCCGCGCAGCCTCGCCGACGTCCGCGTCTCGCCCGAGCATTTCGATGCCATCGCCGAACAGGCGATGCGCACGAACTGGATTCCGCGCAATCCGCGCAAGATCGAGAGCCCTGCGCAGGTGCGCGAAATCCTGCTTCTCGCTGCATGATTTTCAAGCCGGAGGACTGATGTATCCAGGTCAGCATGCCCGTCTACGCCCGCTGCAACCCGCCTTCATCATGGCGGCGACGGGCGAGGCCGTCACCTATCGCGAGCTGGAGGCACGTAGCAATCGCCTCGCGCATCTGCTTCGCAAGCATGGCTTGAGGCGGCTCGATCACTACTCGATCTTCATGGAGAACAATTCCCGCTATCTCGAAGCCTGCGGCGCCGGCGAGCGGTCCGGGCTTTACTACACCTGCATCAACTCCTTCCTGACGCCTGGCGAGCTCGCCTATCTCCTCGTCAACAGCCAGTCCAAGATCCTGATCACGTCCGTTGCAAAGCTCGACATCGCGCGGGAGGCAATCCAGGCCTGCCCCGACATCAAGCTCTGCATCGTCGCCGATGGCCCCGGCGAGAGTGACCGCATCGTTGGGCTCGCGGATGTCACCGCCGATCTGCCGAAGACGCCGATTGCGGATGAGTGGCTCGGCACCTCCATGCTCTATTCGTCGGGCACGACGGGTCGCCCCAAGGGCATTATTCGCCCGCTTCCCGAGGAGCCGCCAAAGCACAATCTGACGCTGTTCGACTTCCTCACCAAACTTTGGCACTACCGCGAGGGCATGGTCTATCTGTCGCCGGCGCCGCTCTATCACTCGGCGCCGCAGGCTGCCGTCAATCTGACGATCCGCATGGGCGGCACCGTGGTCATCATGGAGAATTTCGACCCCGAGCGTTACCTCCAGCTCGTGCAACAATGGGGCATCACCCACAGCCAGCTGGTGCCGACGATGTTCTCGCGGATGCTAAAGCTGCCGGAGGACGTACGCGGCCGCTACGACCTCTCATCGCTCGAGATTGCGATCCACGCCGCCGCGCCCTGCCCGGCGCTGGTGAAGGACGACATCATCAAATGGTGGGGGCCGATCATCCACGAATATTACGGCGCGACCGAAGGCCTCGGCTTTACCGCCTGCAACAGCCAGGAGTGGCTTAGCCACCGCGGCACCGTCGGCAAGGTGCTGCTCGGCGACCTCCACATTCTCGACGAGAACATGCAGCCGTGCCCGACCGGCACGCCCGGCCAGGTCTGGTTCAAGACGGGATCGCCGTTTGAGTATTTCAACGACCCGGAGAAGACCAGGGAGGCGCGCTCGGCCGACGGCAGCATGAGCACGGTCGGGGATGTCGGCTATGTCGACGAGGATCGCTTCCTCTATCTCACCGACCGCGCCACCTTCATGATCATCTCCGGCGGCGTGAACATCTATCCGCAAGAATGCGAGAATCTGCTGATCACGCACCCCAAGGTCGCGGATGCCGCGGTTTTCGGCGTGCCCAATGCCGATCTCGGCGAGGAGGTGAAGGCGGTGGTGCAGCCGATGCCGGGCGTGATGCCGGATGACGCGCTCGCCGAGGAGCTGATCGCCTTCTGCGCGGCGTCGCTGTCGCGGCAGAAGGTGCCGCGGTCAGTCGATTTCGAGAAGGAGTTGCCGCGCCTGCCGACGGGGAAACTCTACAAGCGGCTGCTGCGGGACCGGTATTGGGGCAACAAGACGTCACGGATCATGTGAGCGGAGGAACCTTTCTCACCTTGTGAGAGAAACACCCCTGCGGCCTTTCGTCATCCGAATTGCCAAGAGAGCAAGCGGCCTTGCCGGTTGCCTCGCTCGGCGCGCGTCGCTATCGTCCTGACAAACGGCCACAAAAGGCCGATGTCCAGGGAGACCGAGGATGCGGAGCGTGTGGGCGCTCGCCGCGACGGCGGCGCTATGTTTGCTGGCGTTTTCGACCGCGAGCTTCGCCGGCGAGCCCAAGCAGGGCGGCATTTTGCGGATGTACCACCGCGACAGCCCGGCGAACGCCTCCATCCTTGAGGGTGCGACCTATTCGGTCAATGTGCCGTTCATGGGAGTGTTCAACAATCTTGTCATCTACGACCAGCACATGGCGCAGAACAGTCCTGACAGCATCAGGCCGGAGCTGGCCGAGAGTTGGACGTGGAGCGGCGACTACAAGAAGCTGACGTTCAAGCTGCGCCAGAGCGTCAAGTGGCATGACGGCAAGCCATTCACATCGGCTGACGTCAAATGCTCCTTCGATCTGCTCATGGGAAAATCGCAGCAGAAGCTTCGACAAAATCCACGGAAGACCTGGTACAGCGAGGTCAACGACGTCACGCCCAATGGCGATTTCGAGGTGTCCTTCGACCTGAAGCGGCCGCAACCCTCGCTATTGGCGATGCTCGCCTCCGGCTACACGCCGGTCTATCCCTGCCATGTCTCGCCGGCAGAGATGCGCACCCATCCGATCGGGACCGGGCCATTCAAATTCGTCGAGTTCAAGGCCAATGAATCGATCAAGCTTGTTCGAAATCCGGACTACTGGAAGAAGGGACTGCCGTATCTCGACGGCATCGAGTACACGATCATCACCAACCGCTCGACCGCGATTCTTGCCTTCGTCGCCGGAAAGTTCGACATGACCTTCCCGACACATATCACCATCCCGCTCCTCAAGGATATCAAATCGCAGGCGCCGAACGCAGTTTGCGTCGTCGAACCGACCAACGTTTCGACCAACATCATCGTCAATTCGACCGCGCCGCCATTCGACAACATTGACATCCGCCGCGCGATGGCGCTGGCACTCGATCGCAAGGCCTTCGTCAACATCCTGTTCGAAGGCCAGGCCGATATCGGTGGCACTATGCTGCCTCCGCCGCAAGGCATCTGGGGCATGCCCAAGGACAGGCTTGAAACCATTCCGGGCTATGGCCCGGACGTGAATGCGAACCGCGATGAAGCGAAGAAGCTGATGCAGAAGGCGGGCTACGGCCCCGACAAGCATCTCGCGGTGAAGGTTTCGACGCGCAATCTCGCGGAATATCGCGATCCCGCGGTGATCCTGATCGACCAACTCAAGAGCATCTATATCGACGGCGAGCTCGACGTGGTGGAGACCGCGAACTGGTTCCCGAAAGTCGCGCGGAAGGATTACATGCTCGGGCTCAATCTGACCGGCAACGCCGTCGACGATCCGGACCAGTCATTCTACGAGAACTATTCCTGCGGCTCCGAGCGAAATTATACCAATTACTGCAACAAGGAGATCGAAAAGCTGTTCGACCTGCAGTCGCAGGAGACCGACGTTAACAAACGCAAGCAACTGGTCTGGGAGATCGACAAGAAGCTGCAGGAGGACGTCGCCCGCCCCATCATCTTTCATGCGCGGGCCGGCACCTGCTGGCAGCCTTATGTGAAGGGGGTCACGATCATGTCGAACAGCTCCTACAACGGTTTTCGCTATGAGGACGTGTGGTTGGACAAGTAGCGCAAGCCAGGCAAGCGACTAGCAGGCTCGACGGAGGCGGGTGATGTTTGCCTATCTGGTGCGGCGCCTGTTCCTGATGCTCGTGACCCTGTTCGGGATCTCGGTCGTCATCTTCTTCCTGTTGCGCATCGTGCCCGGCAATATCGTCGACATCCTGTTCGCGGCGGCCGGCTATGTCGATCCCGCCGACAAGGCCAATCTCGAGAAGGAGCTCGGCATCGACCAGCCGCTGATCGTACAGTATTGGCACTGGATCAGCGGTTTTCTGCGCGGCGACTTCGGTTACTCCTACGTCTCGGAGAAGCCGGCGCTTCAGGAGATCCTGCCGCGGATTCCGATCACCGCGCGGCTCGCTGGCCTCGCGCTGCTGTTCTCGGCCTCGATCGGCATTCCGCTCGGCGTCATCAGCGCGGTCAAGCAAGGCACTCGGCTCGACTACACGCTACGTGTGGTGAGCTTGAGCGGACTGTCGCTGCCCTCGTTCTGGCTCGGCCTGCTGATCCTCACCGCCTCGGTGGCGATGTTCGGCCAGATCCCGATCTTCAACCCCAATCCGGCCACGTGGCTCGAAGCTTTCGCGACCTATGCGGTGCCTGCGGCCGCCGTTGGCTTCCGCAGCGCCGCGTTGACCATGCGCATCACGCGATCCTCGATGCTGGAGGTGCTGCGACAGGACTATATCCGCACCGCCCGCGCCAAGGGCGCCTCCGATGCCGCGGTGAACTACCGACATGCGCTGAAGAACGCGATTCTGCCCGTCATCACCGTGATCGGCATCGAAGCGGCGTTCCTGATCGGCGGCCTGATCGTCACGGAGACGGTGTTCAACATACCGGGCGTGGCCCGCTTCCTGGTCGAGGCGATCCGCTGGCGGGATTATCCGATCGTGCAGAACCTCGTGATGCTGATTGCCGTCGTGGTGGTGAGCGCGAATTTCATCGTCGACATGCTCTACGCCGTATTCGATCCGCGTATCAGATACACGGATTAGGAGACCAGCTTGGCCGCGATCGATTTTGACGTTGAATTGAGGCGGGCCGGCGCGCATGCGACCGTCGGCTGGCGACGTGTGTTCTTTCTGGCGCAGCGGCACGTGCTGGGTGCGGCTGGCCTTATTATCATGATCGTGTTCGTGTTCACCGCGATCTTCGCGGATTTCATCGCGCGCTACGATCCCCTGACCGTCGATTCCGCCCACGCGCTGATGCGCCCGAGTCTCGTCCACTGGATGGGCACGGATTCCTTCGGCCGTGACGTGTTCAGCCGCATCATCCATGGCGCGCGGATTTCACTCGCGGTCGGGATCGGCTCGACCGCGCTCGGCGGCACGATCGGCGTGATCGTCGGTCTGACCTCCGGCTATCTCTCCGGCTGGGTCGATCTCGTGTTCCAGCGCGTCTCCGACATCTTGCAGGCGCTGCCGCTGCTGGTTCTGGCCCTGATCATGACGGCGGCACTCGGCCCATCCCTGCCGAATGTCATCCTCGCCATTGCCATTCCGCTGATCCCGACCGTCTCACGCGTCACCCGCGCCAACACGCTGGCGCTGCGCGAGCAACCGTTCGTGGAGGCAGCGAAATCGATCGGCATGAGCGAGGCGCGGATCGCGCTTCGCCACGTGCTACCGAACACGCTGGCGCCGCTGATCGTGCTCGCGACCGCCCAGCTCGGCTCAACCATTTTGACCGAAGCCTCGCTCTCCTTCCTCGGTCTCGGCATTCCCGAGCCTTATCCGTCATGGGGCCGCATGCTGTCGGAATCCGCCGCCGAATATGTCCGCACCGCGCCGTGGCTGGTGATCTTCCCGGGTATCGCGATCAGCCTCGCCGTGTTCGGCGCCAATCTGTTCGGCGACGCCCTGCGCGACATCCTCGATCCCCGGCAGCGCGGCTGATGACTGACACCTCCAATCTCGTGCTCGAGGTGAAGAACCTGAAGACGGTGTTCTTCACCAACTCCGGCCTGTTCAAGGCGGTCGACGACGTATCCTTCACCGTGAGCCGTGGCGAGACGCTCGCAATTGTAGGCGAATCCGGTTGCGGCAAGAGCGTCACCGCGCTCTCCCTGATGCGGCTGGTGCCCGATCCGCCCGGGCGCATTGTCGGCGGCAGCGTCACGCTCGAAGGCTCCGATCTGCTGGCGCTGAACGAAGCCGGGATGCGCAAGATCCGGGGCAATCGCATCTCCATGATCTTCCAGGAGCCGATGACCTCGCTCAATCCGGTGATGCGGATCGGCGACCAGATCGTGGAAGCGGTGCGGCTGCACCGGAACGTATCCTCGAAGGAGGCGCAGACCATCGCGGTCGAGATGCTGCGGCTGGTGCGCATCCCTGAGCCAGCGCGGCGCGCGCGCGAATATCCGCATCAGCTCTCCGGTGGCATGCGCCAGCGCGCGATGATCGCGATGGCGCTGGCGTGCCGGCCGGCGCTACTGATCGCGGACGAGCCGACCACCGCGCTCGACGTCACCATCCAGGCACAGATTCTGGCGCTGATCCTCGATCTGCAGAAGGAGCTCGGCACCGGCCTCGTGCTGATCACGCATGACCTCGGCGTCGTCGCACAGACCGCGCAGCGCGTGATCGTGATGTATGCGGGCCGCAAGGTCGAGGAAGCCAGTGTCGAGGCGCTGTTCGCGGCGCCAAAACATCCCTACACGCGCGGACTGATGGCCTCGATCCCCGCGGTGCCGGCCTCTGGTGTTGCCGCGCAGGAGCGGCTGAACGAAATTCCCGGCACCGTGCCGTCGCTGGTGCGGCTGCCGAAAGGCTGCGCTTTCGCACCGCGCTGCAAGCTTGCAGTGAAGCGCTGCGAGGCCGAATCTCCACCGCTGACCGATTGGGGCGGCGGCCATCTCGCCGCGTGCTGGCGCGCGGCTGACGTAGCGGAGGTGGCATGACCGGCGCACTGCTCGAAGTCACCGACCTCAAGAAGCACTATCCGGTGCGCGCCGGCGTGCTGCGCCGGCAGGTCGGCACCGTACACTCGGTGGACGGCATCTCGTTTTCGCTTCATGCCGGCGAAACGCTGGGCCTCGTCGGCGAATCCGGCTGCGGCAAGTCAACGGTGGCGCGTAGCGTGCTGCGGCTGGTGGAGCCGACCTCGGGACAGATCCGCCTCGACGGTGAAGACATCACGCATCTGTCCAAGACGGCGCTGCGCCGGCATCGCCGTTCGATGCAGATCGTGTTCCAGGACCCGTTCGCCTCGCTCAACCCGCGCATGACCGCGGGCGATATCGTCGGCGAGCCGATCGCGGTCCATCGTCTCGCAACCGGCAAGGCCCTAGAGGCGCGCGTCGCAAGGCTGTTCGAACAGGTGGGACTGCGGCCCGACCAGATGCGCAATTTTCCGCATCAATTCTCCGGCGGCCAGCGCCAGCGCATCTGCATCGCGCGGGCGCTCGCGCTGGACCCGCGCCTGATAGTCTGCGACGAACCTGTCTCCGCGCTCGATGTCTCAATCCAGGCGCAGGTGATCAATCTGCTGATCGACCTGCAAAAGCAACACGGCTTCTCCTATCTCTTCATCGCGCACGACCTCGCCGTGGTCGCCCATATCAGCCACCGCGTCGCGGTGATGTATCTCGGCCGCATCGTCGAGATCGCCGGCAAGGACGAACTGTTCCGCAACCCGCGCCATCCCTACACACAGGCCCTGCTCGCCTCCGTGCCGGTCGCCAATCCGCTGGCGAAGAAGCTCGCGCCGCTGGTCGACGGCGACGTGCCGAGCCCGGTCAATCCGCCGCCCGGCTGCGCGTTTCACACGCGCTGCCGGTTTGCGATGGAGCGGTGCAGAACGGAGCGGCCGGTGCTGATGGACGCAGGCGACGGGCATCAGGTGGCGTGCTTGTTGAATGAGGGAACGGGGCGAAGTGCCTAGGTCTCGTGTCCCCGCGAAAGCGGGGACCCAGGGCCACACGGGAACGCGCTGAGGTATGGGTCCCGGCTCGCGCTTCGCGCGTCCGGGACACGAGAACGTTACACCCCGATCTCCGCCACGATCCTGCCCGTCGTGACCTGCTCACCCTCGGCGACGTCGATCGCCGAAACCACGCCGTCGATGCCAGCCTTGTGGACGTGCTCCATCTTCATCGCCTCCAGCGTCATCACCGGCTGGCCCGCGGTGACGCGGTCGCCCGGCTTGACCAAAACAGCGACGACGCGCCCGTTCATCGCGGCGCGGACTTTGCCGTCGCCGCCATTGCTTGCTGCGGCCTTCGGCGCGGCGAGGGTTAGATCGGTCACCGCGAGCGGGATGCCGCGGTGCTGGAGGTAGAGCCGATCGCCGTCGCGCAGGAATTTTGCGCTGTCCATCACGCCATCGTGGCGGAAGCGGATCGTGTCAGGATCGAGTTGCTCGATCTCGAACTTGTCCTGGCGACCGCCGGTGGCGACGGTGTAGCTGCCATCGCGCTCACGCGTGACGTCGAGCTCAAGCACGTGACCCGCGATCTCGATTTTCGCCGGGAGCGGGAACGTTGCCGACAAGCTCCGGCCGCTGCGCCCCGACGGCGCGCGCGGATTTGTAACGTAGAGCAGCAGGCCCGCCAGCGCCGTATCGAATGCGGCGTCCGCGCGCGGCGCGAGCAGCTCTTCGCGATGCGTGCCAATGAATGCCGTCGTCGCCTCCCCCCTGGTAAACCCAGGATGGCGCAAACACGACATCAGGAACGCCTGATTGGTGGTCACACCAAGCGCCGTGAGCTGCTCCAGGCCGACGATCAGCCGCCCTCTCGCTTCCTCGCGCGTGGCGCCGTGGCTGATCACCTTGGCGATCATGGAATCGTAGAACGGCGGGATCTCCGAGCCTGATTGCAGCGCATGCTCAACACGGATGCCATCAGGCACCTGCCAGCGCGCCATGCGGCCGGACTGCGGCATGAAATCCTGCGCGGCATCTTCCGAGCAGAGCCGCACCTCGATGGCGTGACCTACGAACTTGATGTCCTGCTGCTTCACGGTGAGCTGCTCGCCGCGCGCGACGCGCAATTGCAGCTCCACCAGATCGAGCCCGGTGATCGCTTCGGTCACGGGATGCTCGACCTGAAGCCGCGTGTTCATCTCCATGAAGTAAAACTCGCCGCGCTCATCGAGCAGGAATTCCAGTGTGCCCGCGCCCTCGTAACGCAACGCCTTCAAGGCCGCGACCGCGACCTCACCCATTCTCGCACGCAACTCCGGCGTCACCGCCGGCGATGGCGCCTCCTCGATCAGCTTCTGGTGCCGTCGCTGCACCGAGCAGTCGCGCTCGCCGAGATGGATGGCATTGCCATGACTGTCGCCGAACACCTGGATCTCGATGTGCCGGGGATTGCGGATCGCGCGCTCGATAATGACGGTGGGATCGCCGAACGCCGCCTTCGCTTCCGACCGCGCGCTGCTCAGGGCATCGGCGAAGGATCCAGCGTCGGTCACGAGCCGCATGCCGCGGCCGCCGCCACCGGCAACTGCCTTGATCATCACGGGGAAGCCAGTCTTTTTGGCTTCCGCGAGCATGGCCTCGTCGCCCTGGTCGGCACCCTGATAGCCGGGAACGATAGGAACGCCGGCCTTCTTCATGATCTCCTTGGCGCCGGCCTTGTTGCCCATGGCCGCGATCGCCTGCGGCGACGGGCCGATAAAGACGAGGCCGGCATCCTTGCAGGCCTGCGCAAACTCCTCGTTCTCGGCCAGGAAGCCGTAGCCGGGATGCACAGCATCCGCGCCGCTCACCCTGGCCGCCGCGATGATCGCGGGAATGTTGAGATAGGATTGCGCCGGCAGGGCTTCGCCGATCCGCACCGCCTGATCGGCCTGCCGCACATGAAGCGCATCGCGATCCGCATCCGAATAGACGGCGACGACACTGAGGCCGAGCTGCCGCGCGCTGCGCATCACGCGCAGCGCGATCTCGCCGCGATTGGCGACTAGGATCTTGAAGAACGGCCGGTGCTGCACTGATCCGTTCCTCATGGGCGGGCCACCGAGAATTGCATGCGGTGGGGCGTGCGCGAATCGCCCTCGCGGCAGATCGCGAGCACTTCGGACAGCACTGCGCGGGTGTCGCGCGGATCGATCACACCGTCGTCGAGCACGCGGGCGCTGGTCGAGAACACGTCCATCTGGCCGTCGAACACGCCGACGATCTGCGCCTTCATCGCATCGAGCCTGTCCTTCTCGACCGGCTTGCCGCGGCGCGCGGCGGCGGCTTCCGTCACGATGGCCATGGTCTCGGCGGCCTGCTCGCCGCCCATCACTGCGGTCTTGGCATTGGGCCAGGAGAAGCAGAAGCGCGGATGGAAGCCGCGCCCGCACATGCCGTAATTGCCGGCGCCGAACGAGGCGCCGCAATAGATGGTGATCTGCGGCACCGTCGCCGAGGTCACTGCCTGGATCATCTTGGAGCCGTGCTTGATCATGCCGGCTTCTTCATAGGCCTTGCCGACCATGTAGCCGGTGGTGTTGTTGAGGTAGAGGATGGGCGTGCGGGTCTGGCAGCAGGCCTGGATGAAATGTGTCGCCTTGTTGGCGCCGGCGGGATCGAGCGGACCGTTGTTGGTGATGATGCCGATCGCCTGACCCTCGATGCGGGCATGGCCGCAGACGGTGGCAGGACCGTAGTTCGGCGCCATCTCGGTGAAATCGGAATCATCGACGATGCGCGCGATCACCTGCTTCATGTCGACGGGGCGCTTGTGGTCCATCGGCATGATGCCGAGCAGCTCGTCCTGATCGTAGCGCGGCGGCTTGAATTGCGGAGCCGCCATGCCCGGCCGCTCCCATTCCAGCGCCGCCATGATCTCGCGCGCGATGCGCAGCGCATCGCGATCGTCCTCCGCGAGATAGTCGCCGAGACCGGAGATTTGCGTGTGCATCTCGGCGCCGCCGAGCTCTTCCTCGGTCGCGATCTCGCCGGTCGCGGCCTTCAGCAGCGGCGGCCCCGCAAGGAACGCGCGGGTGCGGCCACGGACCATGACGATATAGTCGGACAAACCGGTCTGGTAAGCGCCGCCGGCGGTGGATGAACCGTGCGTGACGGTGACAACTGGAAGGCCTGCCGCCGACAGCCGTGCGAGATTGCGAAAGATGTTGCCGCCGCGGACAAAGTCCTCGACGCGATAGCGCAGCAGGTTGGCGCCGGCGCTCTCGACGAGCTGCACGTAAGGCAGCTTGTTCTCCAGCGCGAGCTCCTGCACCCGGAGCGTCTTGTCGAGGCCGTAGGGCTGCAGCGCGCCGGCGTCGATGCCGGCGTCGTTGGCGCTGACCATGCAGCGGATGCCCGAGACGAAGCCGATGCCGGAGATGACGCCCCCGCCGGGCACGCTCTTGTTCACATCCGGCACGTCGAACATGTAGCCGGCGAGCGTCGACAGCTCGATGAAGGGCGCACCGGGATCGAGCACCAGCGCGACGCGCTCGCGCGGCAGCAGCTGGCCGCGCTTGTGGAAGCGGTCCTTTGCCGCGGCGGATGCCGCGCGCGTGCGCTCCTCCAGCGCGCGCATGCGGTCGATCAGCGCGAGCATGCCGTCACGGTTGACGTGGTAGGCGGCGCTGCCGGGGGAAATGGTGTTTTCGAGAATGGACATGACAGTTTCCTGCTCGTCATTGCGAGCGAAGCGAAGCAATCCAGACTGTCACCGCGGAAGGATTCTGGATTGCTTCGCTGCGCTCGCTGTGACGGGTGAGGCGATAGCTAGCGATTCGTTCCAAAGATCTTCCGCGCCTCGGCGGGGCTTGCGAGCTCGCGGCCAGCACGGCGGGCGCAGGCGGCGATGGCCTCGATCAGCTGTCCGTTCGACGTCACCTTCTTGCCGTCGGCGAGATAGAAGGCGTCCTCCAGGCCAGTGCGCAGATGTCCGCCGAGCTCGGCGCAGCGTTGGTGCAGCGGCCAGATCTCCTCGCGGCCGATCGCCGTGACCTGAAAATGCGCTTCGGGCCGCTTCAGCTTGATCAGGATCGGCAGCAGATCGGGATCCGAAGGCATCCCCGAGGCGACGCCCATCACAAAGTTATACTCGAGCGGGCCCTTGTACATGCCGACCTGATGGTACATGCCGACACAACGGACGATGCCGACGTCAAAACATTCGAACTCGGGGATGGTGCCGACCGCGTTCATGACGTCGAGATAGTCCTTCACCTTCTCGACCGCGTTGTCGAACATCATCGGCGGCCAGGCCCAGGTATTGTCGGCCTTCACCTTCAGATAATTCAGCGAGCCGGCGTTGCAGGCGGCGATTTCCGGCTTGGTCTCGCGGATACAATTCAGCGCGCCGGAGTAGTTCGGCCCCGAGACGCCCGAGGTGTGGTTGATGATGACGCCGGGACAGGCTTCTCGGATCGCCTGCTGGATCTCTTTGCTTACGCTCACTTCCCAGGACGGCAGATGCCCCTTGTCCGGCGCCTGCTGGCGCAAATGGATGTGCATGATGGACGCGCCGGCATCGAACGCAGCCTTGGCCTCGCGCGCCATCTGCTCGGGCGTCACGGGCACGTTGTGCTGCTTGGGGTCGGTGAGCACGCCGTTCAGCGCGCAGGTGATGACGGCCTTGTCGCTCATACCACTGATGTCTCGCACGTTGAGAATTCAACGTTGGCGATCATGTGATGAGCGGCATGCGGCTTCTTGCGCGGAGAAGCTAGCTAAACGCGAGCTGTCGTAGGGTGGGCAAAGGCGCCCTAGCGCCGTGCCCACCACGTTTCGAGGCTCGATGAAGATGGTGGGCACGCTTCGAGGCTGGGCAAGAATCTCGCGGTTACGCTGCGATGCTGAAGCGGAAGCGGATGATCGCTGGTTTTTGGCCTAATTTGGCTGAGAGGCCTCTGAT
>NZ_JBEPRF010000021.1:0-139325 GCF_040548225.1 Bradyrhizobium sp. S3.12.5 | reverse complement strand
GATCGAGCAACATCGGTGTCTCCAGGTTGGGTGGTTTTGCAACTCCAGTCTGGCTCCAGACTCGGTCGCTATCCACCCCCCATGGAATCTTCGCTGCGCTCGCAATGACGGAGTATGATGCGGCCTCCGTAACTTGACCGAGACAGCACCATGGCCTTTCGTTCCCGCCGCGAAAAACTGCGATCGATCCTGTCGGGCGGGACCTGCATCCATCCCGGCTCAGTCTATGACGCGATCTCGATCCGCATTGCCGAGGATCTCGGCTTCCCGCTCGGCATGTTCGGCGGTTCGGTGGCCTCGCTCGCCGTGCTCGGCGATCCCGATGTTACGCTGATCACGCTCACCGAGTTGGCCGAGCAGATGCGGCGGATGTCGCGCGCCTCCGCGCTGCCGGTGCTGGTCGATGCCGATCACGGCTATGGCAATGCGCTCAACGTGCGCCGCACAGTGCAGGAGCTGGAGGCGGCGGGAGCGGCCGGTCTCACCATCGAGGACACGCTGCTACCGCCCGCCTTTGGCGAGACGAAGGCGCAGCTGGTCTCGCTGGAGGAGGGCGTCGGCAAGATGAAGGCCGCGCTCGACGGTCGCAGCGATCCCACGCTGGTCATCATGGGCCGCACCGGTGCGGCCTCGATCAGCTCGATCGACGACGCGATCCGCCGCGCCAAGGCTTATGAAGCCACCGGCGTCGATGCACTGTTCTTCACTGGCATCAAGTCGCGCGCTGAGCTCGAGGCCGTTGTATCCGCAACGCGTCTGCCGATCGTGCTCGGTGGCGCGCCGGACGAATTGAACGCAATCGACTATCTCGCCAGCCGGCGCGTCCGCATCGCGCTTCAGGGCCACGCGCCGATCGCGGCAGCGACCCAAGCCGTCTACGAAGTCCAGAAGGCATTGCGCGAGGGCACGGCGCCGAAAGCGCTGAAGGGATTGCCAGCAGCGGAGCTGACTCATCGCGTCATGCGCGAAGCCGAAGTGAAAGCGCGTGGTGCCGACCTTCTCGGACTGAAAAAATGAGCCGGGCGATCCTCCAGGTCATGATCCGCGGCCGCGTGCAAGGCGTCGGCTATCGGGCCTGGGTCGAGTCCCAGGCGGTGACCTGCGGGCTCGAAGGCTGGGTCCGCAACCGCCGCGACGGCAGCGTGGAAGCACTGTTCGCGGGTACGCCCATGCATGTCGCCGACATGGTCGCGCTGTGTCGTCACGGCCCGCCGTCCTCGCGCGTGGATAGCGTCACCAGCGAGACGGCGAGCGTGGATGGGCTGGATTTGCGCAGGGCAGGGGAAACGTTCTCGGTGCTGCCGACGGTTTAGTCGGCCATCACTTCGGAAGCTTCGAGATCGCGTCGCTGAGCTCGTGGATCTCGTACGGCTTGCGCAGGATCGGAAAGTCGCCGCGCACGCCAGCGGCGGCGTCGCTGTAGCCGCTGGCGAGCAGGATCGGCAGGTCGGGGCGGATCTGGCGCAGGCGATGGGCCAAGCCGACCCCGTCCATCTTGCCGGGCATGACGACGTCGGAGAAGACGAGGTCGACGCCGTTATTCTCGACCTCACGCAGCGCGGATTCGGCATCCGCAACCCGGCGCACGCGATAGCCAAGCTGCTCCAGCAGGCCGATGCTGACGATGGCGACATCGGGATTGTCTTCGACCAGCAGCACCGTGCCGCTGCCGCGCACCGGCGCTACCTCAAAGGCCTCGTTCGGCGTGGCCGCGATTTCGCGCGGCAGCAGGATGGTGAAGGTGGTGCCCTTGCCAAGCTCGCTTGCGACCTTGACCGTGCCGCCGGCCTGATGCGCAAATCCGTGCACCTGCGACAGGCCGAGGCCGGTGCCTTTTCCGACCGGTTTCGTCGTGAAGAACGGCTCAAAAATCTTGTCGACGACGTCGGAGGGGATGCCGAGCCCGGTATCGGCGACGGTGATGGCAACGAATTCGCCGCTGTGGAGCGGACCGTCCAGGACGATGTTGTGCGCGCCGATCGTCACCGTACCGCCGTCGGGCATGGCATCGCGGGCGTTGATGACGAGATTGAGCAGTCCCGTCTCCAACTCGGAGACGTCGGCGTGGATCGGCCAGACCTCGCGCTCGATGTCGAAGGCGAGGCGAACCGCGCTGCCGACGCCGGCGTGAAGCACTTCGCGGATCGCCTCGATGCGGTCGCCGAAATGGATCGCCTGCGGATTGACGCTCTGCCGCCGCGCGAAGGTCAGGAGCTGTCCCGTCAGCGCGGCGCCGCGCTTGGTGGCGGTGTCGATCGCCGAGATCGCACGCTGGAACTTGGAATCGTCGAGGTCGGCCTTCTTCAGGACGTGAAGGCTGCCGCTGATGATCATCAGCAGATTGTTGAAGTCGTGCGCGATGCCGCCGGTAAGCTGGCCGAGCGCATCGAACTTTTGCGACTCCGCGAGCTGCGCCTGCATCGCCTCGAGCTTGATCTGGGCATTGCGCCGCTCGGTGATGTCGCGGGTGATCTTTGCAAAGCCGACGAGGGCGCCGTCCTCGTGGATTGGATCGATGATGACGCTGGCCCAGAAGAAAGTGCCGTCCTTGCGGACGCGCCAGCCTTCCTCCTCGTAGCGGCCTTGGTCCCGCGCGATGCCGAGGGCCCGCGCGGGCTTGCCGTTGGCGCGGTCGGTCTCGGTATAGAAGCGTGAGAAATGCTGCCCGAGGATCTCCTCGGGCGAATAACCCTTGATCCGCTCGCCGCCGATATTCCAGCTGGTGATGACGCCGGTGGGATCCAGCATGTAGAGCGCATAGTCCGCGACTCCGTCCACCAACAGCCGAAAACTCCGCTCGCTTTCGAACAAGCCTCTCTGTTGACTGGACTCTTTTACCATTCCTGAACCCCGCCTCGACCGGGAAAAACGCTCAAGAGGGCGGTTGGTTCCCGCTTTCTGGGACGTTTTTAGGCAAAAACTGCGGTCGGTATGCAGGACGGGCACCACGTGATCGCGATGTCCGCAGTCCGGCAAAGATGTCAGGTGGTGGCCACACTTCGAAATGTCGCCGCCATCGCACGCAGCGCCGCAAGCTTTCCGGGGTCGCTGACCTTCGAATGGAGCATCACCTTCGAGCTGCCGAGCTTCGGCAGCTTGTGCGCCGGTCCGATGTCGATCAGGCCGGGAGGCGCGATCCGCCGTGCCAGCGGCGCGATTGCAAGCCCGGCGAGCGCCGCTGCGACCACCGCGGTGACGCCGCCGCCGACAAAACGCTCGCGCCAGGCGAGGCCGGCCTTGTCGAGCGCGCGCACGGCGACGGCGCGGACGCCGCAGGGCGGGGCGAGCGTCGCAAGCGGCAGCGGCTCGCCTTTCGGCAGGATGAGGCGCCGTAATGCGAACCAGCCCAACTCGTCCTCGGTCAGCTTCTCGCCGCCGCGGCGGCTGCCCTCCTGGCGGACGATCACAGCATCGAGCTCGCCCGCGTCATAGGCATCCTGCATCTCGCGCGAGAAGCCGATGGTGACGGCGAGGGTGAGGTTTGACGACATCGCATGCAGCCGTTCGAGCAACGGCACCAGCTCGGGGCCTGCGGCGTGATCGGAGATGCCGAGCGAGAGCGATTGCGCGGCCGGTGCCTCGCCGGATAGCGCGCGGTCATGCGCCGCGATCAGCGCGCGGGCGCGCTCGAGGAAGCTGGCACCGTCGGCGGTGAGGCGGACCGCGCGCGGCGAGCGCTCGACCAGACGTTTGTCGAGCAGTGCCTCCAGCCGTTGCAGCTTGAGACTTACCGCTGCCTGCGTCGTGCCGAGTGCTTCAGCAGCACGCGTAAAACTCTGGAGGTCGGCGACCAGCAGGAAGGCCTGGACGGTGGCGATGTCGAGTGGGGCTGTCATTTTGAATACTTATCACTGGTATCAATATAGATAAGCTACCAAAATGACAGGGGAAGGTCTAGCTTCTCGCCAACACCGCGCAAGCAGCGCGACATCTTGAGGAGAACGACAATGCCCCTGATCACCGTGTCCTACACCTCGTCCCGCCAGTCGCCGTCGCTGAAGGCCGACATAGCCGACGCCGTCTCCGAGCTCACCGCTGAGATCCTGCACAAGGATCCCAAGGTCACCGCCATCATCGTGAAGTCGGTCGATGCGGGTGACTGGTTCGCCGGCGGCAGGTCGCTCGCCGAGCAGAAGCTTGCCAGCTACTGGATCGACATCCACGTCAGCGAGGGCACCAACACCAAGGACGAGAAGGCGGCTTATCTCGCCGCAATGTTCAAGCGCATGGCCGGGATTTCGGGCCCGCTGCATCCCGAAACCTATCTGCATGTCGACGAGGTCAAGGGCGACGCCTACGGCTTTGGCGGCCTGACCCAGGAGCGGCGCTACATTGCCGGCAAGCTCGAAGTGTCGTTGGCTGCGGCGTGAGGCCGCAAGCCGCGGGTGAGTCATCTCACCCGCGGCTTTTGTCGTCAGCTCGCTGCGCGGAACTGAACCTCGGAATTGTTCATGAAACACATCTTGTCGAACAGTGTCAGGTCCAGCGGATTTGGGAGCCTGACATCGCTGAGATCGGGGCAGGGCTTGACGGAGGGGTCATAGGACCGGTCTACCTGCGAGATGAAGACGACGATCAGTCCCTTGTCGCGCGCGAAGGATTTTAGCGCGCGCACCTGAACCGTCAGATCGGGGTTTTCCCGCCTTTGGTCGAGCAGTTGCAGATAGTCGATCACAACGACCGTGCCGCGGGGGACCGCGGCCATTTGCTTGACGATGTAGTCGGCGCTGATGGCGTCGGAGCAATCGACCTCGAAGAGTTTGTCGAACTCCACCGGCTCGACACCAATCGCACGCAAGCGGTCCAGGACGTCCTTCTCAGTGTATTCGAGTGAGAAGAATGCCGCACGACTGCCGGACTTCATGGCCTCGACGGCGAGTTCGAGGCTCATCAATGTCTTGCCCTGACCGGGGCGTGCCCCGACCAGCACGAGGTCGCCGGGCTTAAATTGCGGGAACAGCCTGTTGGCCGGCGTCGCGGCGGCGGCTTTCGCTGCGAGCATGCTCCAGGCGGAAAACCCTTCCGTCGCGGCGATGCGGTCGAGCGCGGCGTGCAGCGGGATGCCTTCCTCGCGGGACAGGCGCTTCGCTTGTCGCTTCAGATGATAGATCGGTGCAGACAACTTCATGGTTAAAACCTCCCATTGCGAGCAGAAGCGCAATCCCTCCTTATGCCTGGCGCTCGAACAGTCGGTCCGACGGTTTAGTCGCCCGACATGAATTCTGCTTTCCCGGCGGAGGGGGGAGGCGCGGGCGGCACCTGATACAAGCGTAACCGATTCCGTGGCCGCGGAGAACGCGCGCGTGGCGCGCCGCCAACAGGAAAACGTCAGGCGGCTGCTTCCGGCAGCAGCGCGCGTGTCGGCCCGAACAGCTCTTCAAAAGCCTGCCGAAGCGCGACGTCGACATCGGCCAGGGTCACCAACTGGCCGAGATCGACCAGCGAGGTCACGCCATAACGAGGATCGGCGACGCCGCAGGGGACGATGCCGGCGAAATGCGCAAGCTCCGGCTCGACATTGATGGCGATGCCGTGGAACGAGACCCAGCGCTTCAGCCGCACGCCGATCGCCGCGATCTTGTCCTCGTGCTCCGGTCCCTTGTCGGACCGCTTCACCCAGACGCCGACCCGATCTTCGCGCCGCTCGCCGCGGACGTTGAAGGCCGCGAGCGTCTTCAGGATCAGCTCCTCGAGGCTTGCGACATAGGCCCGAACGTCCGGCCGTCGGCGCTTGAGGTCGAGCATGACGTAGGCCACCCGCTGGCCCGGGCCGTGATAGGTGAGCTGGCCGCCGCGGCCGGTGGCAAAGGTCGGGAATCGGGGATCGAGCAGGTCGGAGTCCTTGCCCGAGGTCCCGGAGGTGTAAAGCGGGGGGTGTTCGAGCAGCCAGACCAGCTCCGGCGCCTCGCCCGCCGCGATGGCGGCAACGCGGGCCTCCATGGCGGCCACGGCCTCCGGATAGGGCACGGGCGCGTCCGAGATTCGCCATTCGACGGGCTCACCGCCGGCGGCGGAAAACGACGTCAAATCGAGCTCTTGGCGAGGGTTTTGAGGCGAATTAACCATTGGCTAACCATAACGTGGTGATGATCACAGGCGCAAATGCCAAGTCCTTTGGCGTAAGTCTCCAGTTGCGGTGGTGCTGACAGTGCCTACTCTCGACAAAGTCACCGTGGATCTCATGGTCGTCCTCGGGACGACCACCATGCCGATCCATCAAGTATTACGTCTTTCCCGCGGCGCCATCATCGAGCTGGACGCAACCGAGGCCGACGAGGTCAAGGTTCTCGCCAACAATCTGCCGGTGGCCTCCGGGGTGGTGCTGGTCGACCGCAACCGGATCGCGGTCGAGGTCAAGCAGATGCTGCCGCGGACGCAAGGGACGAGATAAGGCCGATCAGGGGGCAGGGCAGGAACTTTCCTGCCAAGCTTGTGGAATTCGGGGCCTTTGCAGGCTTGTACCCCACTGATGGATTTGTTAGATCGGCGCCGTTGATCCGGCGGGCCTCAAGCCCTAAGCCGGCATCCCCAAAGCGCTCGTGGCGGAATTGGTAGACGCGCTGCCTTGAGGTGGCAGTGAGTAAAATCGTGGGGGTTCGAGTCCCTCCGAGCGCACCACCTGGGGCATAAGTCATTGATGCGAAAATATTTTCGCGATTTCTACTCCCACATTGTTACTCGCAGTGAACCTTTTCTTTGAGCTTTTCCGTCGGCTTCTTTCCGACGTGCTTCTAGTCTAGCGTTCGCTCTTGTCGTGGTCAGCGCTCATTGAACCAAAATCTCGCGAAGGAAAACCACAAGCAGCATACAAGGGGCAGCAGCGTAGCCCATCGTAGAGATAGGCGGGCGTACGTTCATTTCGAACGATAGAACAGCACGCGTCCGGTTGGTATGAGTTGGAGTAGAATATCATAGTCGCCGACATTTGCAGTCAGGACTACGAAGCCGAGCTTTTGCGCCTGAAGGAACAGTACGCAGTCCTGAAGCGCGCGCAACTTGCCGTCCTTTTCATATCCCTGGATGCGGCAGAGGATCCCCGATAGCAGCGCGGCTCGTCCCAGCACCTCTATGTCCGGCGCAAAGATCCGATGTGGTGGCATCGCTTTGATCTGCTTCCCGATTACATCGACGACAGGGGCGGTTCGCGCGTCGGACGGATTCAGCGCGCCGACCGTGTGCATCAACTCCTGGATCGCGACAGTCGAATGGTTGACTTGCCGCTGCGCGATCAGGTCGTCCAGGACCTGATGCGAACGATCTTGCATTTGATCGATATAGACGCAGGTATCGAGCAGTAGTCCCTGTCCGGCGATCGGACTGGCGCTGACGAATGGAAGTTCATCGTCGCTGCGCCGTGCCAGCGTGTTTTCCGGATCGAATCGCGCCCAACGTCGCGCCGCGTCAAAGTCGAATTCCGCCACTTAGAAACCGAGCTTCAACGTTGGATCGACCTTGCCCCGAGACTCCTTGAAAGCCTCTGCGAAATTATCCTCAAGTGCGACCGTCGCCAATGCAAACTCGATCAAGTCCGTATCCGTCTCGATGCCCGTCTGGCGCTTGGCCTGCCGGACCAGGGCGGGACTTACCCGGCCACCGATGCGGCTGTCTTTTTCGCCCAGAAGGCCAGATTGTTCCGCAGCCAGCATGACCGCTTTGAATCGCGCCTTGCTCACGACAAGCCCGCTGGTCGCAAGCTCGCGCTTAAAGGTCTTTATCAATCCAGAGCTGCCCTTGGATGCAGCTCTCCTCTGTTTCGCCCGGAGCAGTGTGCGCTTCTTCGCTGATGCCTTCGCCATGGAATTTCGCCGTGTGTTAGACAAAAATGGATTTTGTCTAACATAGCACTTTGCTGCTCCATCTTCAAGGCGTCTGCCGAGGGGAAGCCTGGAGGGAAGGGTGTCGGACGCAGGAATTAGTTGGATGTTTGGCCGATCCCAGTTGTCAACCGCCCTTCGCGGCGGCTTTTCCTTGACGTCGCGGTCACGCCCGGAAATGTCTTGGTAAATCTGGTAATCATTCCTCCGCCTGCTCTTGCCAAGTCACCAATGCATCGCAGAACGCGTCTTCCAGTTTCCCGATTTCATGAGGAAATTCCACCATCGCTTCCTCACGGGTAAGCCGTCGCCGTGCCCAACGGCTTAGAGAAGAAATGTCGCACTGACCAACACCCGTGAAGTCGACATAGCAAACCCTGCCTTCGTGACCGCCGAAAGCGATAACGCGACGGAGCCGACCGGGGTTCCTCTCATCATAGAAGCCAGCCTCGATCAGTGAGGGGGCACGGTGTTCTGCTTCAGCTTCGTTTTGTGCCGCCTTTCTTGACGGGCGACTTCTTTTTGGCCTTTGGCAGCTTGATCACCTTGGCGTCGTCACCATCCGCCTCAACCTCGTCGTCATCCACCAGTCCATCGTCATAACTTTCGATACGATCACATTCCACCTTGTGGGTCGGAAACGAGACGTAATCCAATGCCTCCGGGTTGAGGAAAACCGTTTGGTGATAGCCCTCATATGGCAGGCGGATCAGACCGGGCTCCGGGTCGCTGTAGGGATAGTGTTCGTCCTCAAACCGCTCCCAGCATTCGAAGAGGTTGCAGTCAAAGTATTCAATCTCCCGGCGCTTGCCGTTCGAAAGCTGGATCGTCACGGTGTGGGCCAAGGCGAGAATTTCGGCGGTGTCCGCCGCTCGCGCGGCCTTCTCGGTCTCAAGTTCCTCCGGTTTGACGCGGCCATCAGCGACCAGTTTGTCCCACTGTTCATCGGTGGTCATGACCGCCTCACGGACGCGCTCGACTTGCTCCTTGGGATAATCTGACGTGGAATCACCGGCCCCAATTTCCTCGTCATAGATCGCCTCGACGATATCCCAATCGCGCGTGTCGGGCATCTGGACCGGTGTACCCAGCTTGTAATTGTTATGTTCTTCTTCCGGCCCGTACCAGTCATAGGCTTCGCTGGAAAAATAGAACTCGGAAATTGCCTCGCGCCGGATTGCCACGCTGCGGTTGCCCAAGTCCTTGAACGTGATGAACCGACGGTTCTCATGTAGCTGCGAATAGGCCGATGCGCGGACAGCTTCTGAGATCGACAGCACCAATGGTTCGCTGGCGCTCTTAAAATGCACTGCGATCTCGCCGTAGTACTGCAGATCAAGCGGCGCATTATCGCTATAGAACGCTGCCTCCACAGGTGGGTGCGTGCCCAGCAGTTCTGCCGGTGTTGCCTTGAAGTATTTTGCTAGCTTTGCCAGCGCGGTTTTCGGCACCTCCGCACGGTCAGTTTCCCAGCGTTGATAGGTTGGCTGAGTCACGCCCGCCGCCTTAGCAGCATCGGCTTGCGTTTTAGCGTTCTGAACCCTGTGATATTTCAGCCGGTTTACCATCTTGGTCCCTGTTTGCCCAAATATAATTATGCGTATATATGCGCATATATCTATTTTTGCAACAAAAGGCGGCCAATTTGAAAGACATTTAATGGGCGCGTCGCCGAGAGTGTGGTTGGGCATTGTATGCTGCTCTCTGAAATGCGTTCTCAGGCCTGAAAGGCACCTTAAGGTTTGCTGGACCCCGCCAAGCTCTTGATATTAAAAGGAATGGAGACGCCCTCCGAGCGCACCAAAGGCGTAAGTAATTGACACGAAAAATGTTTTCGCGATCCCTCTGCTCCCACATTGTTACTCACAACGAATGTTAGTACTTTGCCCGCGCAAATCTCCTGTTTGATCTCGCTCGTCTTGGTGCAGCGCTTAGTTGAACCAACGCCGCGCGAAGGAAAACCACCATTTGATCGCGAGAGGGCAGTGGCGTAGCCCAGCGTAGAAATCAGTGGGCTCGTGCTCATCCGTGAGCGCTACGCGGTTTGTGTCCCATCAAACGACATGTGGGCAGGGTGCGTCCGCACGTTGCCCGACTAGTAGGTCCTTGAGCACGCCTATTGCCGCATGCCGCAATCGCTCAATGACAGCCAAGTCTCGTATGACGGTTACGGCAATGAACGGTGCCGAGACGGGAAAATTGATTTGTCCCGTTGATCCGTTGCCGACGCCCTGGCCCTATGCGCGAGCGCTGATGCTACGCCGGAATTTCAGTTGAACTTGGCAGCGTCCAGCTCTGCGCTATCTCCGTGATTACGCTCAAGGAAGTTTCGGACGAGCGACGCAATTTCGTCGGTTGCTTCGTCGAGTGCGAAATGCCCGCTTCCAGAAGATGAACTTCCGCGTCCGGGGCGCGTGCCCGATTTTTGATCGCGCACCGTATAGCCGGGGAAATTGACATGGCTCCTCTGCAGAATTGAGATTGGAACGAGTTCGGAGCGAATGCGTTCGCAGGCTGCGGAACGTACGTTCACAGGTTGTGTAATGTCATGGAGAACAATCATGCGTCCAGCCACCTCAGTATTGGCTCTAAGCTTAGTCGCCGCTGGTCTAACCCTGCTGCCGGTTGAATCGGATGCACGTCCCCGTGGTCGGGCGGGCGGATTTCATGCAGGCGGTTTTCATGGAGGCGGAGTAAGACCCGGCTGGCACGGCGGTGGCACCCGATGGGCTGGAGGTCGGTACTACCGTGGAGGCTATTACGGCAGAGGCTGGGGAGCCCCCGTAGCCGCGGGCGTGGCAACTGGCGCTGCGCTCGGGGCAGCAGCTGCTTACGGGTCCTGCTATCAAACTCGGTCCGTGTGGAACGGCTATGCGTACGTTCAGCAGTCAGTCAGGGTCTGCTAGAAGCAGCAGCAAGCGCGCCGTCTCCGATCTTCAGTGAGGCAGGCTAGATCGGCCTTCGAATATCCGAGCGCCGGCATTCGAAGCAATTCATCGAGGTGTGTTGGGACGCGGTCTGATGACCTCGTCTGGGCCGGATGGTTGGTCCATGCCGCGTGGAATGTCAATCGGTGTGTCGGCAACGACGGCGGGTTCGTCTATTTTCGCTTCTATGCGCCGGAGCAGGCGTTCTTCGACAAAACGTTCAAGCTGGTTGATTTCGAGATGGTCGGATCGGAACCAACGGTCGGCTCGGGCTCGCGAGCGAAGTGACGCACGGCGGGACGCGCCCCCATGTCGATCACCGCGAGGCGCGTGACCTGCGCCTCGCTTCGCCAGCGAAGCATTTCCAAAAGCACGAGAGCCTCCAATCTGAACGCAAAGAGGAAAGACATGAGAAGCGGAAGCTCAATCCTGACGTCTGCCCTGTTGATCTCATCTCTGTATGGTGTCGTGCCGGCATTGGCGCAACAGGATCAAACAACCCCACCCCTGCTCAAACAGATCAACAACGGAAACTGGCTTCCGCAAAAGGAAGCGGAGACGCTGCGCGACGAGTTGTTTTACCAGCAAGCGGTTCATGCCTACATGACCATGCAGCCCGCGCTGAACGTCATCGGGATGCGCGACGGTTCGGAGGCGGCATTCGGAAAGGGCTACAACGTCCTGCCGATCTGGAAGGACCGCATGGACTCGCGTGCGTGGGTACCGACGCCCAACGCTGATGTCATCTACTCCATGAGCTATCTCGACCTCAAGGAGACCGGACCGCTCGTTATTGCAGCGCCGCCCAACGTAATCGGCATGTTCACCGACTTTTTCCAGCGCACGATCACCGATGTCGGTGCGATCGGGCCGGATCGTGCGCGTGGCGGGCTCTATCTCTTGCTACCTCCAGGTTATGACGGCGAGACACCGCAAGGCTATTTCGTGTTCAAATCGAAAACCTACAACGTCTTTCTGTTCTTTCGTACCGTCATGGCGAACGGCGACAACGGACCGGACCCGAAACCGGCTGTGGCACTTGCAGAAAGAACACGCGTCTATCCGCTGTGGGCTGCGGAGAAAGACGTCAAGCCGATGCAGTTTCCCAACGGAAGCGGCAAGCGCGTGAACATGATGTATCCGGTCGACAATACCTATTGGACCAAGCTCAAGACGTTCGTCGACTACGAACCGGACTCAGCCATCGATCCTGAATTGCGCGGTGTGCTGGCTTCGATCGGCATCATCAAGGGGCAGCCGTTCAATCCGACCAGGCAGCAACAAGAGCTGTTGCAAAAGGCGGTCGAGACGGCGCCCAAGATGATCCTTGCCATGCGGCAACTGGGCAGGCCAGACGGACGTCAGCTCTATTACAACGACAGAAAGTACGAAAACACCTGGGCCGGCGGGACGTCCGAATGGCTCCAGGACGGCTATCTCGACGTGAACCAGCGGGCAAGCTATTTTCAGTTCGCCTATTCGACGGCGTCCGCAATGGTGATGAGGACGCTGGGAGCCGGGTCGAAATATCCGTTCACCGCCCGCGACGCGAGTGGCGAGTTCCTCGACGGTTCGAACACCTACAAAATGCATCTGCCGCCCCATCCGCCGGCCGCGTTGTTCTGGGCGGTGACTGCTTACAACGTCACCGACGGGACCATGCCGGAAACGCCGCAACTGCTGCCGTCGATCAACGGATTCAACAAGGTCGCGACAAACAGCGATGGATCGATCGATATCTGGTTCGGCTCCACGAAGCCCGCCGGCGCTCCTGACTCGAACTGGATACAGACCGTCAGCGGCCGAAACTTCTTGGCCGCATTGCGCCTCTACGGCACCGGCGTCGAATTCTTCGATCAGAGCTGGAAGCCGGATGACGTGGTGAAGGTGAATTGATCTGCGCTCAATGAAGCTAATACAAGCGATCGGTCGGAAAGGAACGAGTAATGAAAACCACATCGGCAAATCAATCAGGGGCCACCCGGCGCGATACGATGAAGGGCGGTATTGTCGCGGCATCGCTCGCTGCTCTGAGCGCCAGAGCGGCTGTTCCCGCCGCGCTATCGACCGCCTCGGTCTTGGCTGTCACGGAGACCGCGCAGGCCCGACCCGCCTCCGGCGCGGCATCGCAGGTCACGGAGCCTGCGACCGGCATCACGATGCATCCAGGCTACGCCAGGACGATTGCGCAGATGGCCTACGTCTGGGGCTGGCCGATTGTGAACATGATGAACCGCAGGGCCATATTCGCACAGGCGCCGCATCCGGGCCACCTTAATGGCGTGGTCCCCGTAGCGCCGACTGGTCAAGTTGGAATGCTCTCCGATTACGTCGATCCTGCGGAGACCTTTGTTACATGCCCGAACCAGGACGTCGTCTATGGCCTTGGGTTCTTCTCACTCGACGATGAGCCGGTGGTCGCGCAGGTGCCCGATTTCGGCGATCGCTTCTGGGTTTATGCCATGTACGATGCGCGTACCGATCAGTTCGGCAATCTCGGCAAGCCTTATAACTCCAAGCCCGGCTTCTACCTGCTTGCCGGTCCGAGGTGGAGGGGCCTGAAGCCGTCCGGCATCACCGACGTCATTCGGTGTCCTACGTCGTTGGCCAATGCCATTCCGCGCATTTTCCAGGATGACACGCCCGAGGACAAAAAGGCAGTTCAGCCGGTCGTGAATCAGGTCGTCTTCTATCCGCTAAAGGATTTTACCGGCAAGATGAAGACCATCGAATGGAGCAAGGCCCCCAACATTCCTGGCCCGAAATCAACCGGGGAAGAAACGAAATGGGTGGTGCCGGAGAAGTTCTTCGATGAACTCGGTCAGGCGCTCGACACCGTTGATCCCTTGCCGGGGGAGCAGGCGATGTATCAACAGTTCCGTCTGCTGCTCGACGCGGCCGCCCAAGACCCGGAACTGAAGAAGCTGCTGGTAGCGACCGCCATCGACACGGACGAGAAGGTCATTCATCCGTTCTTCCAGTGGAAGTACAACGGACGACCGGCCGGCAACGGATGGAATCGCTCGACCAACAACGCGCAATGGGGCGTCGACTATTACAACCGGACCGGGACGGCCAGATCGAACATGTTCGACAACCGTCCGAACGAGACTCAGTATTTTTATACTGACCTGGATGGTGCGGGTGGAGAACTGACCGGCAGAGGCAATTACGAGATCACGTTCGCAAAGGGAGAGGAACCGCCGGTCAACGGATTCTGGTCGCTGACGCTCTACAACGACAAGCATTTGTTCCATCCGAACAATCTCAAGCGCTATTCGCTCGGCACCAAGAACAAGAACTTTAAACGCAACGCCGACGGCTCGCTCACGCTCTATGCGGGCGCGAAATCGCCGGGCGGGGATAAGGAGGCGAACTGGCTGCCGGCGCCCGACGGAAAATTCTCGCTCTACATCCGTGCTTATTGGGGCAAAGAGGGCATCCTCGACGGCTCATGGCAGCCGCCCGTCATTCGGAAAGTAACGTGACACTGATGAGGTAAGGCCGGCGCAAAACACATCGGCCACATCCGGCGAGTTGGCCGCTTCCCAATATGAAAGGGTCGTACAATGACGATCAAGCGATTCCGCACACGTATCCTGTCCTTTTCCGTCCTGCTGAGCGCAACTCTCGTCGCGACCGGCATGGCTTACGGCCAATCCAGCCGCTTCGACGCCTTGGCCAACCTGCCATTCGAACAGAACCGGCCGACGCCGGAGACGGCCAAGACGCTGATGCAGGAGCTTGAATTCCAGCAGGCCACGCAAGCGTACCTGTGGGCGATGCCGCTCATCAACACGCTCGGCATGAAATTCGGCTCCGAGAAGGTGTTCGGCGCCGGCTACAACATCCTTCCGGTCTGGAAGGAGCGGCTCGATCCGAAGACGTTGGTAACGACGCCGAACTCGGACGTGATTTACGCCATGAGCTATGTGGACATGGGCGAGACCGGGCCGATCGTGTTCGAGGCGCCACCCAATCTCCAGGGCATTCTGCTCGATTTCTGGCAGCGGCCGATCCCGGTCGACGGCGGCAAGTTCTTCGGCGACGTCGGATTGCCCGGACCGGACGTCGGCAAAGGCGGCAAGTTTCTCGTTCTGCCGCCAGGCTACAAGGGCGATGTGCCGAAGGGTTACTATGTCTACCGCTCCGGCACGAACAACCTCTTCATCTTCCTCCGCGCCTTCTACCAGGATCCGAAGGATCTTTCGCCCGCGGTGAAGCTGATGGAGCAGGCGAAGATCTATCCGCTGAATCTCCCCGAGGCCGAACGCAAGCCGATGAAGTTTCCGAACGCCTCGGGCGTCGCGGCAAACATGTTGCCGCCCTCCGATATTGCAGCCTTCGAACAAATCAAATGGCTGCTCGATCGCGAGGGTGAGAACCTGGCGGGTGAAGATGGTCTGGGCCTTCTCGCGAATATCGGCATCATCAAGGGCCGCCCGTTCGAGCCCGATGCCGACACGAAGGCGATCCTGAATGCGGCAGCGAAAACGGCTTACAAGACAAGCCGTGTTATCGGCAGAAAGACCGAGATCGGCGGCCGGGACCTCAAAATCTGGAAGGACCGCGGGTGGGTCAATCCGATCAACAATGTCAGTGAGCCGGGTTCCGAGAAGACACTGGATCTGTCCTGGCGCAACAAGAAGGCCGGCTTTACCGAAATCGAGCCCCGCGTCTGGATGTTCACCGACTACTACTCAATCAGTCCAGGAATGGTGTCGTTGTCGCCCGGCAAGGGCGCATTCTACGGGATCGCCTTCAACGACGCAGACGACAAGCCGTTGTCGGGTGATTCCTCGTACAAGGTGACGCTGCCGCCCAACGTTCCAGCCGCGCTGTTCTGGTCTCTCACCCTCTACGAAGCCGAAAACGCCTCAGGCCTGGCGACCGAAACACGGCGCTTCCCCTCGCTGGGATCGCGCGACAAGCCGGAGCAGAACGCCGACGGCACGACGGACCTCTACGTCGGCCCGAAGTCTCCCGCCGCGAAAGAAGCCAACTGGCTTGCCACCGCGCCGGGACGAGGATTCTTCGCCATCTTGCGGCTCTACGGCCCGGAAGAGCCGGCCGTGAACTATAGCTGGAAGCCCGGCGACTTCGAGAAGATCGGATCGGACAGCACGGCAGGTTCAGGCACGAAAGCGAAATGACGCACGGCGCGCCGCGCCCATATCGATCCTTGCGAGGCGCCTCGTGCGCCTCGCTCGCAAACCAGGTTCGTGACCGCTGAAATTGCCTTCCGCGGCGATCAAGACCGACGCCTGCGAGCGGCTTTGCGTAGATCGGCGACCGCCTGGCGCCAAACGTCGCCGTCGCGTCCACCGAAGCGGCGGGCGTAGGCCGGGTGGAAGGTGATGCGTAGCGGGTAGCCTTCAAACTGGAGCTTTGCTTTGCGCATTAGGCGGATCGATTGCGATTCGCCAAACAGGCGAGACGCGGTGCTGCCAAGAGCAACGATCACGTCCGGCCTGGAACGCCGGATGTCACTCAGCACTGCCGCTCCATAATGATCGACTTCCTCTATTGTTGGGCTGCGATTACGTAGCCTCCGGTCTTTCGAATACGCGATCGGTCGAAAAGGTATGGCGTTTGCCAAACGCGCCTGTTGGGGGGCGATCCCGGCCTCATTTAGCATCTCGCGCAATGCCCTACCGGCCGGCCCGACAAAGGGCCTACCCTGCGCGACTTCCTCGGCGCCAGGTGCTTCGCCAACCACGTATAGCCGCGGTCGTCGGAACGGGCCCTCAGGCGCGACGCGACGATGATCGAGATGTGTCCTGGCGACGCTTTCCTTAGCCATCGGTTCTTGCGTCCGGCCTGGCCTGACTATGCAAGATTCAGGCTCTATCAACCGCGATCCCGTCCCTGATTTCCAAAAAGCGCGCGGCACATCCCGTCTCGCCTGGCGGCCGACGGGGGCGTTAGGAACAACCAACGCCTGGGGATGTTTGGCGCTTCGCGGGTTGAAGTGTGCAGGCTCGTCGACCCGGGTCGTTGTGCCGACAGCCTTTGCGCCTACAAACCTTGAGTTCGCCCGTGGAACAAGCCGGCCTTCGCAATTTCACCATCAATTTCGGCCCGCAGCACCCTGCGGCTCATGGTGTGCTTCGGCTTGTGTTGGAACTTGACGGTGAGGTTGTCCGGCGGGTCGATCCTCACATCGGTCTGCTTCACCGCGGAACCGAAAAATTGATTGAAAACAAGACCTATCTGCAGGCGATCGGGTATTTCGACCGGCTCGATTATGTCGCACCGATGAACCAGGAGCATGCGTTCTGCCTCGCAGCAGAGAGACTGCTTGGCCTCGAAGTGCCGCGCCGCGGCCAATTGATCCGCGTGCTGTTCTGTGAAATCGGACGTCTGCTCTCGCATCTTCTCAACATCACGACCCAAGCCATGGATGTCGGCGCGCTTACGCCGCCGTTGTGGGGCTTCGAAGAGCGTGAGAAGCTCATGGTGTTCTACGAACGTGCCTCCGGCGCGCGCATGCACGCAAATTACTTCCGGTTCGGCGGCGTGCATCAGGACCTTTCCCCAAAGCTGATTGACGACATTGAAGCCTTTTGTGATCCGTTCCTTCGCGTGGTGGACGACCTGGATCGGCTGTTGACGCCAAATCGCATCTTCAAGCAGCGCAATGTCGACGTCGGGAGGGTGACGGTGAAGGAAGCCTGGGAGTGGGGCTTTTCCGGCGTGATGGTGCGCGGTTCGGGCGCGGCCTGGGACCTGCGCAAGGCGCAGCCCTACGAATGCTATCCGGAAATGGAATTCGACATTCCGATCGGCAAGAATGGCGACTGCTACGACCGTTATCTGGTCCGCATGGAAGAAATGCGTCAGTCGGTGCGCATCATGAGACAGTGTATCACAAAGCTGCGCGCTTCCGACGGACAGGGTCCGGTCGCGGTGCAGGACAACAAGGTCTTTCCTCCGCGGCGCTCCGAGATGAAGCGCTCGATGGAGGCCCTGATCCATCACTTCAAGCTCTATACGGAAGGGTTTCGCGTGCCGGCCGGCGAGGTCTATGCCGCGGTGGAAGCCCCAAAGGGTGAATTCGGCGTCTACCTGATCTCGGATGGCACGAACCAGCCCTATAAGTGCAAGATCCGCGCACCCTCGTTCGCGCATCTGCAGGCGATGGATTTGCTCAGCCGCGGCCATTTGTTGGCGGACGTCTCCGCAATCATCGGCTCGCTGGACATTGTGTTCGGTGAAATCGATCGCTGACCTCTCGAAGAGGAAACCGCGATGAAAACTGACAAGCAGTGGAAGGGAAGCAGAAATGGTTCATGAAAAACGACCTTTCATCTGCCGCCGAGCGTCCATCATTGGCAGTGCGATCGCGTCCGCGATCGTGTCGGTTGCGACTATCGAGCCGGCACTGGCCGTCAATCCCGCACAACGGGCCCTATCCGGGGACGTGTCCTTGAACTTCATACGTCAGATCGCGGACCGTGAGAGCAATGCCGGCCCGGCTAACTTCGCAGATCTCGCCGAAAGAGTTGTGCCGGCCGTGGTAGCGGTCAGCTCCAAAGCTGCGACGCCCAATTCGTTGCCCGACCAATCATTCGAATTCGGTCGACCCGACGACGACTCGCCGCAAAGCGAGAATCCCGCGCCGGATGCCCCCGATCGCGGTACCGTTCCAAGAACGACACGCACGGTGAATATCGGATCAGGTTTCTTCATTTCGCCTGACGGCTATGCCGTGACCAACAGTCACATCGTGGAGACCAGTGACACGGCGGAGATCCGCACCAGTGACAAGAAGACCTATTCCGCGAAAGTGGTGGGAAGGGATTCCTTGAGCGACATCGCCTTGATCAAGGTCGACGGTCGCAACGATTTCAGCTACGTGCAGCTCGCCGACCAGCCGCCGCGCACCGGTGATTGGGTGCTTACCGCCGGCAATACGTTCGGGCTCGGCGGCTCGGTTACAGCCGGCATTGTTTCGGCGCGTGAGCGCAACATCGGGACTGGTTCTGCGCAGGATTTCATCCAGATCGATGCGCCGATCAACCAGGGCGATTCCGGCGGGCCGAGCTTTGACACGAGCGGCAAAGTCATCGGCGTCAACAGCATGATCATTTCGCCTTCCGGAGGCTCGGTGGGCGTCGCGTTTGCGATACCCGCCGAAGTCGTCAAGACGGTGCTACCGCAACTCAAGGACAAGGGCACGGTGACGCGCGGGTGGATGGGGGTCGAGGTTCAATCGGTCACTGCGGAACTTGCCGACAGCCTGGGCGGAAGCGATCTCCACGGTGCGATCGTGGCAGGCGTTCAAGAGAACGGTCCCGCGGCGAAGGCGGGGCTAAGAACCGGGGATGTGATTACCTCGGTGAATGGGGAGCAAATCAAGAATGCCAGCGAATTGACCAAGAAGGTCCACGGGACGGCGCCGGGCTCTCGGATTCAGGTCACTGCGCTTAGACAGGGAAAAGTGAACCCGTTGAGCGTGACCGTGGGCCAGCTGCCGAGTGAACGCAACGTATTCCCTAGCATTCCGAGATAGCGGGATTGTAGTCCGTCACTTGTGAGCCGCTCGGCACAAAGAGATCGATGGTGCAAAAATCAGGAGAGCGCGAATGACATTCAGCTTGAAAAGCCCTGCGTTCCACGATGGCGACCGAATTCCCGCAAAATACACGGCGGATGAACAAGACCTCTCACCTCCGCTGGAGTGGTCGGATCCGCCGGCGGGAACCAAGAGCTTCGCCCTCGTCGTTGAAGATCCGGACGCGCCGTCCGGCACGTTTCACCATTGGGGCCTTTACAACATCATGGGCGAACGAACGCTGCTGCCGGAGGGAATCGGCCACGGCGCGAAGACCAAAACGGAGAGGCTCGGAAAGGGCGTCAATGATTTCGGCGAGATGCGTTATCACGGACCCGCCCCGCCGAAGGGACACGGAACCCATCACTACCACTTCAAGCTGGCGGCGCTGGATGTCGAAGCGCTTTCGCGAGCGCCCAAGATGTCCGTTGCCGATATCTGGAAGTCGGCTGAGAAGCACATGCTCGGGCAGGCCGAGCTCATCGGCGTCTATAGCCGGTGACGCAAACGGCGGTTCGCGATTTGAGAGCGTCTACGACTGCGATCCGGAAGCGCCGCTCGCGCTGGCTGCAAGCACGTTGCTCGTGGCGAAGCCCACCGCTACGAGCGGCCACCCAAAGGAGGGGCGGCGCCGTTCTCGCGCATCGATCGCAGATAGTGCTCTGCGTGTTGAAAGTAGTTCTCCGCAGCAATCCGGTCGCCCTTCAAGGCTTCGGCGCGGGCTAGCGCCAGATAGCGCTCGTAGTGTCTTTGAGCATTCCGGGACGAATTGCTCGCGATGCCGTTGCGGGCAGCGTGCTTGGTTTTGCGCATCTGAGACTTGCGCGGCATTTTGATGCTGAAGCGCGGCTCGACCGCCCCGCTGAGTGCAGATGTTGTCATGTCCATCCATAAGTCGCCCGGCTGAAGCCGCACGATGTTCATCTAAAGTGGGTTGGGGGCAGACGTGGATTGTGGGACGATCATACGTCACCATCCGTCGAAGCTCGCCGCGGCGAGAACCGAAGCGATCCTCATCGACTGCCAACACAGATATAGGAAACCGAGCTGCCAATTCAAGCCGCGTGCAGTCCGAAGGACCGCGCCGAACCGTCCGGTGCAGTTCGCGCGAAACGTTGCTTACGAAACGAACGGTACCGCCGCCTGGACGTTGCATGAGAAAGTGCAGCACAGGAGACGCGCATGGACCGTCCGTTGATCGTGCCCGCTGGCAGAGGGCTCCTGGACCCCGGAACCGGCAAACCGACAAGCGACGAGTTTTTCGGCGCGGTCAGGGGCGATCTCGCCGACAAGGGTTTCTTTGTCACCGCGGCCGATGATCTTATCACCTGGGCGCGAAGCGGTTCGTTGATGTGGATGACGTTCGGGCTCGCCTGCTGCGCGATCGAAATGATGCAAATGGCGATGCCGCACTATGACGCAGAGCGGTTCGGATTTGCGCCGCGTGCGAGCCCAAGGCAATCGGATGTCATGATCGTGGCCGGCACGCTGTGCAACAAGATGGCACCGGCGCTGCGCAAGGTCTACGACCAGATGCCGGAACCGCGATATGTGATCTCGATGGGATCATGCGCCAATGGCGGGGGATATTATCACTACTCTTATTCAGTGACCCGCGGATGCGACCGCATTGTTCCCGTGGACATCTACGTCCCGGGCTGTCCGCCGACTGCAGAGGCGCTCCTTTACGGCGTGATGCTCCTGCAAAAGAAGATCCGCCGAACCGGAACGATCGAGCGTTGAGCGCGAACCGCCCCCGGAGGTAGTAGCATATCGATTGCGGCATCGCTGCGCCGATACCAATCTCTCAATAATCGAGAACCTGTGGTGACGACCGACGTTGTCCGTTCAGCTGTCTTCGAGCAAAAAGGACGTAATCATGAGTGCAACAGGCCTCGATGTATTTGACAGAACGATCCATCTCACAAACACGTGGCTGGATGAGATGATGACGTCGCTGCCGCATGACAGGCAGCTTGCATGGCATGCGTTGGGAACGGTGCTCCGAACCATTCGCGATCGGATCCCGGTCAATCTAGCGGCACACCTCGGTGCCCAGCTCCCGTTGCTGGTCCGAGGCGTCTACTACGATCAGTGGCGGCCGAGTGAAGTCCCGAAGGACTGGCGTTCTGCCGCCGAATTTCTCGGGATCATTTCCGCAGAGCTGAGCTCGTTGCGGCCGATCGGCGCAGGCGATGCCGCGCAGGCCACGTTCCGGGTCTTGAACCATCACTTTGACCCAAATCAGGTCGAGAAGGTCCGCCATGCATTGCCTGAAGAGGTGCGGGCTCTCTGGACGGCCGGTCGTCAACAAGGGCAGTCTGCCGCCTAACTGGAACGGGACCACGCCTTCCGCAGAGACGGACGGCCCGCCGGATTCTTCACTTGGGCTTGACAAGCCGTCCGTCGAAAGGCCGCATCGCGGTCACCAGTCTGGGCCGATGCCAAAGCTGAAGCCCGGCCCATAGACCCCGATGCCCGGCCGGTCGTAGTAGCCACGATCGTAGTAGTCGTATCGCCGCGGACCGTAATAGTAGTCGTTTCCAATGATGACGCGGCGATCGCCTCTGGTGTGCCAGCATCGGCCGGCGTCGTCACAAACGAGCCGCGCCTGATGGAGCAAAGGCGAGCCGTCTCCGACTTGAAATTCGTCGGCAGCATAAGCGCTCGACGCTATGAGAGCACCAGCACCGGCGAGCAGCGTCAGGATCATTCGTCTCATGTCCGTCTCCTCTGACTGCACGCCCCGACCAGCGAACGCTCCAGCCAGATGGCCGTTCCAATGAATTGCCGGCTGCCGATTGGACAGAATCCTTGAGCTGCCCGGGGTGGGAATGGAAACGTGACCCCGAAGTATCATTATTAGATACGCTGAATGGTGGGTATTGCGGCCGCGGACGTCCAGCCACATCACCTATTGGAACCAAGTGCCATTTGGCGACTTCAGCGTCCATGTGCGACATCGGCGGAGGCGAAAGATCATGGCGACATGTGAAACCTGCGGCAATGACTATGACAAGACCTTTCAGGTCTCGATGAACGGGAAAGCGCACACATTTGACAGCTTCGAATGCGCCATTCACGCGCTAGCGCCGAGCTGCGATCATTGTGGAATCCGTATCGTCGGACACGGCCTGGAGAAGGCGGGCACTTTTTTCTGTTGCGAGCACTGCGCCCAGGGCGAGGGTGTCAAAGGCCTGCGTGATCGGATCTAGCCCGCGCCACGCGCATCATGGCCCTTCGTTCTGCATCTCGCCTTGAGCGCTCTGCGTCGGGTGGCGACAAGTGAACCGGCCGTACGCGCAACGGCAGGTTACTTAGGGAAATCGGATGTTAACATCCATTCTTGTTCATATCGAACCAGACCACGCATCGCGCAACCGCCTTGAATGCGCCGCGCAAGTTGCGCGTCGTTTTAACGCCAGGCTGATCGGTGTAGCCGCAGCTCAGCTGCGGGCACCAGTGGTCGATAACTACGGCGGGGTTGCCATCGCAGCCGAGATGGAGGCAGAAGAGGAGCGCATCCGGACGGGATTCAAAAACGCGGAGGCGGGGTTCCGGAACTCTCCAGCGGTCGGCGGCCTGCAAACTGAATGGCGCTCAGTGGTTGGGGTGCCTGAAGCGGTATTGGTACGCGAAAGCCGTGCGGCCGACGTCATTGTTCTCGGCCGAGCCCCCGCCCAGCTTGGCGTTTTCAGCTTAATGGACCCAGGCGACGTGCTGATGCACGCTGGCCGACCGGTGCTGGTCGTCCCAGACGGAACACGGAGCCTGGAGGCGAAGCGCATCGTCGTCGGCTGGAAGGATACGCGAGAAGGGCGCCGCGCGTGTCTCGATGCGCTGCCGTTGCTTCAGAGAGCCGACCTCGTATCGGTTGTCGAAGTCGTCGACGAAACTGAAATCGATGCCGCCAAAGCGAGGGTTGCGGACGTTGCGACGTTTCTTGGCCGTCATGATGTCCGCGCAGAAGCGGAAGCGCGTGTGCGCGCGGAACGGTCGGTGGCGGACGCACTCATGCTGGCGGCGGAACAACACGGTGCCGATTTGACGGTCACCGGTGCATATGGACATACGCGACTACGCGAATGGGTATTTGGCAGTGTCACGGCCGACTTGCTGACACGCAGTCCAAAATGCTGCTTTCTCGCTCACTGATCGGTCAAGAGGCCATCATCGGACATCGACGAACATTGCGAGCCGAAGCGCGGCGCGCTCTGGAATGATTGGCGACATCGATATGACGCCGGGGCCGAGCTGGTCGAAACCTGCAGCCGCTGGGGGCGAAAAAATTGCGCCGACAGAGGAACGGCAACCTGCGCGCCTCGTTATTCAGTCAGTGAGCGGTCGACGGAATGACAAAGCCAAACCGAGAGGAATGGCAAATCAAGCCAAAGATCGTTTCACAAGCCCCGTCAGCCTACTTCGGTAGCTGGCGGGGTCGTTTCGCGCGCTTTGGCGCGACCCCTCAACAGGCTATCCACAGGGATATACCGACTTGGCGCACAGCGCTGGCGGCGGTCGGAGGGGCACCGGGCAAGGCTCCCCAGTGTAGGATGGTTGATCCGTCGCGCTTGGCGCGAGCATCATGACCTGCCCTCGCTGGAGGAAGATGCTCAAATTTCCCTGGCTAGCCATATTCCTCGCCGATCCCGTATTCGCGGTAGATCTCGAGCGGATCGAGGTCGGGGAACAGCCGGCATTTGGCCTGGGCGAGATGCAGGCTCACCGCGGCCGGCTCCTTGCCGCTCGACAGCAGCTTGCGAATGTCGTCCATATGCGCGCACGGCTGGTGCTTGGCCTCGAGCTGCTCCAGCGCCACCAGCGCGGTTGCGAGCGCCTCGGTCAGCACCCAGTCGTCGTGGCCCGTGATTCCCTTCTTCGGCATCGGCAGACCCCAATCCGCTGACCTCGGGTGTGGCAGCGGCAGCAGTCTACCGTAGCTTCGGCCGAATCTCCATCGAGCCGCGGCGCGTGGAACACCGCGAGGGGCTGCGCTCTCGCTTGCATTATGGCGGCGCGTGGCTAAAAGGCGGCGGCACGCGGGCGATGGTATCTTTGTTGAAACGAAGTTGGGCTAGACGGGCCTCGCGCGACCTCTCTCGGCTGGAGCCAGCATGGTCTTTCTAAGCTTCGTCTACCGCTTCCTGACCAACTTCGCGTTCATGGCGCTGGTCTATTTCAGCCTGAACTTCATGGAGAAGTACCAGAACCGGGCGATCCTCGCGATCCTGGTGCTGGTCTATAGCGGCATGCGCGCGGCCTCGACGCTGCGCGCGTTCTACTTCTTCCAGAAGATCGAGAAGCTGGAAGCCGAGACCAAGCGCCTGCAGGCGCCGATCAATGACGGCTCGGGCGGAACGAATACGCGCAAGCAGGTCGTGGCCGACGTGGCCCGGCTGCGCCGCGACGGCGAGCTCAAGTCCTATATGGACCTGTTCTTCCTGGCGCTGATCGTGCTGCTCTGCGTCGCCAATATCATGCGGCAGTAACGGCTTTTACTCAGGCGCGCTTCTTCACGCTGGTGGCGACGCGGGTCGGGCGGGGCGCCGTGCTCTTGGCTTGGGCCGCGTGCTTCGGGTGTGCAGCATGCGCGGTTCGCCGTGCCTGCATCTTGGCCGGCTTGCCCTTGCCGGCATGCGGCGCTTCGGCCGCGATCGCGAGCCGGGTTGCGGCGCGTCGCGATAAGGTCGCCGACAGCAGCACATCGACCGAGCCCTCGGGGATCGCGAAGAGATCGCGCCCGGGCGCGGGCAGGGTGGCGGCGACATCGGCCTGAGCCATGGTCTTGCGCGGCAACACAAGCGGTTGGTGCCCGGTCTGCGTGTTGAGATCGGCGAGGCCAGGCGCAGGCAGCGTCGCGGTCTGCGTGAACGCGAAGTTCGGCACGGAAGGCCAGCGCGCGATCGGCGTCGTTTCCGTCGGCGGATGCAGCAGCCACTCCACCGCCGTGGTCGGCGTCGCCGGCTGGTCGGCGGTCGCGGGCACCACATGAACGATGCGATAGCCGCGTGCCTTCAGGTCGCGGATGATCTTGGGCAGCGCCGCCACGGTGCGCGCCTGGATGTCGTGCAGCAGCAGGATCCCCTTGCCCTTCGCCTCCAGCCGCTGGATCGCGAGCTGGTAGACGCGATCGGGCGAGATATGGCGCCAGTCGTCGGCCGGGAAGTCGGCGCTCCAGACCTGGATGCCGCGGGAGATCAGCAGGTTTTCGACGCCCTCGGCGCGCATCAGGCCGGGAATGCGGAAGAACGGCGCGAGCTTGGACGGATCGGTCATCGCAGCCGACGTCCACTCGATGCCGCCGTTGATCTGCGCCTCGGCTTTGTCGAGCGGCATTCGGTCGAAGGTCAGCGGATGGTTCATGCTGTGCGTGCCGACAGTGTGGCCCGCCGCGACCAGCTTGCGCACGCCTTCCGGGTTCGCCTTGGCCTGTTCGCCGATGATGAAGAAGGTCGCCTTGATGCACTCGTCGGCGAGGATCTGGAGCACCTGGTTGGAATTCTTCGGCAGCGGACCGTCGTCGAAGGTCAGCACCACCTCGTGGTCTTTCAGCGGCAGCGTCTCGCGGTACTGCATGGTGCCGATGCGCGGATGCTCATGCGGATCGACGACGAGCGTGCGGGAGGTGCCGAGCGCGCCCGGATGGCCCGGGCATTCGGCGGCGAAGGCCGCCGGCGACGCCGTGGTCAGCAGCCCCAGGAGCAGGACGGTCCACGGTCGCGTCCGAAAAACAACGCTACTGCCGATCATGAACCCGGTCTGCCCTCATCTGCGTTTGCCGCCATAGTAGGTCGGAGCCATCAGGAAACGGTTCAGGCGCAAAGACCTTTCCCCGCCTAGGGGTCCCCCTCAATCTTTGCAGGGCGTAGCATGAACGGAGTGTTAATAGGGCTCAAATCACCCCATCTCGGTCAGCCGTGACATTCCGGCATCAATGCGCGTTGGCGTTCTTCTGTAATGTGACCGCCGGGACCAAATGAACCACGTGAAAGCCGTTCTCCCGCAAATACCGGAGGAAGGCCGGCATCATGGCCGCCGTACGCGCCTGGGGATCGTGGAACAGGATGATGCCCTTGCCGGCGGCGGCTAGGCGTTCGGTGACCAGCTTGAGTTCCTGCTCCGGCGTCATGTCGTTCCAGTCGCTGGCCCAGAGATCAGCCCCGAACACGACGATGCCGCGCGACTGGAGCAGGTCGAGCTGGGCTTGCGTCTGTTCGAAATAGGGGAAGCGGAAGAACGGCGTCGACGGCGTCGTCGTCGAGACCCCGTGCAGCGCCATCTCGTCGGAGGCGATGCCGCGGTCGATCTCGTACTTCGCCGCATCGGCCGGGATCCGCGCCATGTACGGATGCGACCAGGTGTGATGGCCGATGGTGTGACCCTCGCGGGCGATGCGCTTGACGAGGTCAGGATATTCGGCGGCGCTCCGCCCGACCAGGAAGAAGGTCGCGCGCACGCATTCCTGTGCCAGCGCCGCCAGCACCTTCGACGTCATCGGCGGACGCGGGCCATCGTCGAAGGTCAGCACCACCTCGTGATCTGCGAGCGGCAGCGTCTGCGGAAAGCTCTTCAGGCCGACGCGCGGCGTGGTCTTGGCATCGACGCTCAGCACCCGCGACGTGCCGAGCGCATCGCTCCGCGGGCAGTCCGCGGCCTCGACTGAACCAATCGCGGTGAGGGCGGCGAGAGCCGGGCCCACAATGATCGAGGTCCATTTCGGTCGATGCATCTTTGCCATTGCGCTCGCGATTGCCTTGTGGGTATTGCCTGACCGTCAGCCCAAACCATCAACCTGTCAAACGGCGAGGCGTACCATGGATGAACATATGGATGACGCCGCTTCCACCGGGTCCTTGGTACTCGACCACGTCCCGATGCGCAATGAAGACGGCGAGATTCGGCACGAATTCGTCGAGGAAATTGCCCATGCGATCGAGGCCGCCGACAGCGCCGCGCTGCGCGCCTGCGTCGCCGATCTGCACGAGGCCGATCTCGGTGATCTCATTGCGGCGCTCGCACCCGACGATCGTGTCCGCCTGGTCGAGTTGACGGGCCGCGACTTCGACTTTTCCGCACTGAACGAGGTTGACGAGAGCGTCCGCGAGGAGATCCTCGACGAGCTGCTGCCCGAGACGGTCGCCGAGGGCGTCCGCGAACTGGAATCCGACGATGCGGTCGAGCTGCTCGAAACCCTCGACCAGGAGGAGCAGGAGGAGATCCTCGAGAAGTTGCCGCTGCGGGAGCGCGTCGCGCTCGAGCGCAGCCTGCTGTATCCGGAGAACTCCGCGGGCCGGCGCATGCAGACCGAGTTCATCGCGGTGCCGCAGGATTTCACGGTCGGGCAGGCGATCGATTACATGCGCGATACGCCCGATCTGCCGGACCGGTTCTACGAGATCTACGTCGTCGACAAGGACCAGCACTGGCAAGGCGCGGTTCCGTTGGATGTGCTCCTGCGCGCGCGCCGCCCGGTGGCGCTTGCCGAGCTGACCGACGAGGATCGCCGCCGCGTCTCCGTCCTGGAGGACCAGGAGGAGGTGGCGCGCATGTTCGGCAAGTATAACCTCGTCGCAGCACCCGTGCTCGACACCCAGGACCGCCTGGTCGGCGTCATCACCGTCGACGACGTGGTCGACGTCATCGAGGAAGAGGCGGACGAGGACCTTAAGGCGCTCGGCGGTGTCACCAGCGACGAAGAGCTGTCGGACACGTTTCTGACCATCGCGCGCGGCCGCTTCAACTGGCTGCTGATCAATCTCGCCACGGCCTTCCTGGCGTCCTCCGTGCTCGGCCTGTTCGAGGGCCAGCTCGAGCAGATGGTGGCGCTCGCCGTGCTCGCGCCGATCGTCGCGAGCCAGGGCGGCAATGCCGCGACGCAGACCATGACGGTCGCGGTGAGGGCGCTCGCGACCCGCGAGCTTGGCTCCTCCAACGCCTGGCGCGTGGTCATCCGCGAGACGCTGGTCGGTCTCATCAACGGCGTTGCCTTTGCTGTGATCACCGGTATCGCCGCGGTGGCCTGGTTCAAGATCCCGGGCCTCGGCATCGTCATCGGGCTGGCGATGATCTGCAACCTCATCGCTGGCGCGCTCGGCGGCATCCTGATCCCGATGGCGCTCGAACGCGTCAGGGCCGATCCGGCGGTGGCGTCGGGCACGTTCGTGACGACGGTGACGGATGTCGTCGGCTTCTTCTCCTTCCTCGGCATCGCCACGCTGTGGTTCGGGTTGAAATAGGTCGCGCCTCTGTTCCGTCATTCCGGGGCGCCGCGCTCTCTCCGCTCGTCATTGCGAGCGCAGCGAAGCAATCCAGAATCCCTCCGCGACGACAGTCTGGATTGCTTCGTCGCAAGAGCTCCTCGCAATGACGGGGAGAGGGCGGCGTACCCCTCTCGCATCCCGGGCGCCGCGCCTTTAATCCCACCTTAAGCGTGCTGCCGCATGATCCCTCACGCTTGGGGGAATGAGCATGCGGTTGCGGCTGAAGGCGGACGGACGGGTGGTTGAGTTGCGGGACGGGCAAGAGTTTCCTGTCCAGCCGGTCGTCTCTGCGGTTGAGCCTCCGCCGGCGGAGGCGGGTTCGCCCGCGGTGCGCGATTTGCGCCGGCGCGCCTGTCTCACCCAGATGGAGTTCGCCGCCAAGCTCGGCGTGCCCGTCGAGACCATCCGCAACTGGGAGCAGGGCAAGCGCGCCCCGCGCGGACCCGCTCGCGCACTGCTGGCCGTGATCGCGCATGCGCCCGACACGGTGTTCCAGGCGCTCGCCAAAGCCTGAACGCCTGACGCGAACCCCCCGTTAGCATTGCGCTGAAGATCCGGCCCCGAGGTCGGCGTCCTCAGTTGCACTCTGGCGGACCGGGCCCATAATGATGCCTGTGATGACACTTGGGGCTGCCGCAACAGAGAGGATTCCTCATGCTGTTCGTCGAGGCCAATGGCGCGAAAATTCCGGCGATCGGGCTGGGGACCTGGGAGCTGAGCGGCCGGACCTGCGCGCGCGTGGTCGAGCAGGCGCTGCGGCTCGGTTACCGCCACATCGACACCGCCCAGGTCTATGACAATGAGCGCGAGGTCGGCGACGGATTGCGCGCCTCCGGCGTCCGCCGCGACGACGTTTTCGTCACCACGAAAGTCTGGACCAACCATTTCGCGCCCCACGATCTCGAGCGGTCGGTCAAGGAGAGCCTGGTGCGGTTGCGGCTTCCCGCCGTCGACCTGGTGCTGCTGCACTGGCCCAATTCGCATGTGCCGCTGGAGGAGACGCTGGGCGCGTTGGCGCACGCCAAGCGCATGGGCCTGACACGCCACATCGGTGTCTCCAATTTCACGGTGGCGCTGATCGAGCAGGCGGTCGCGCTGTCACCCGAGCCGCTCGTCTGCAACCAGGTCGAATATCATCCCTATCTGGATCAGGCGAAGGTGAGGGCGGCCTGCGACCGGCATGGGATGGCGCTCGTTGCCTACAGCCCGATCGCGAAGGGCCGCATCAAGGCTGACCAGACGCTCGCCGGGATCGGCCGCGCCCATCACAAGACACCGGCACAGATCTGCCTGCGCTGGCTGGTGCAACAGAATGTGTCCGCGATTCCCAGAACTTCGCGTGTCGAGCGTCTGTCGGAAAACATCGAGATCTTCGATTTCGAGCTCTCCGATGACGAGATGGCGGAGGTCGCGGCACTCGCCAGCCCCAAGGGCCGCCTGACCGATTTTGGCTTCGCGCCGAAATGGGATTGAGGGGCTGTTCCGGTATGCTAGGAGCAGGCCGGCAACCCAAGATCGGGCGATGGAACTGCGGAAGATCATACGGACGGACATTGCGGCATCAGCCATCGCGCATCTGACGCTGGTGGTGCTGATCATCGTGATCAGCGAGGTCCATCCGTTTCATTCCGGGCCGCCCGAGACTGTCGCGGTCGATATCGTCACGCCGGAGCAGGTGAAGCAGGAGGAGGCCAAGGCAGAGGAAAAGGCTGAGGAAAAGGCTAAAGAGGAGGCCAAGGAGAGGCCGCCGGAGCCGCTCCCCGAGCTGAGGCTGCCGAAGCTGGATATCAACGACAAGCCGGACGCCGCGCTGAAGCCTGCGCAGGCCAAGGAGAAGGCGTCACCGCAATCATCGCCGCAGAAGCAGGCCTCGCACGAACCGCAGCAGAAGCAGCCGCAGCCATCGCAGGTGCCGCCGCAACAGCCGCCGCCTCAGCCTCAGGCGGCTCAGCCGCCACCGCCGGCACCGCAGCGGCAGGCCGCGCCGCCAGCCTATCGGGCGCCGGAGCCTGACGTCACCGTCAAATACGGCGTGATGCTGGGCCTGCCGCCCGAATTGCCGCCCGCGCCGAAAGACGCGCCCAAGGATGACGGCGGCGATGCCATGGATTCGATCGGCGCCAGATTGTCGCCCGAGGTCATTGCCGAGCTTCGCCGGCACTTGAGGAGCTGTTCGAAACTTCCGGCCGGGGTCGCGCCGACCGATGCCGTGCGCATCAAGCTGCGTGCGGTGCTCGCCACCGACGGCACGCTGGCGCGCCCGCCGATCCTGATCGAGGCGCCGCCGTCGGCGAAGGGCGTGGCCATCGTGGAATCGGCGATGAGCGCGCTGCAGGCTTGCCAGCCCTACAAGATGCTGCCCGTCGACAAGTACGAGGAATGGAAGGTGATGGACCTGTCGTTCACGCCGGTGGATTTCGGGTCGTAGGCTCGGCGTCGCACCGACGGGCGAAACACCGCAAAACACCTCAGAGGCTGTCAATCCGTCTTTGCAAAAATATTCCACTTTACCGAAATTCGGAAATGGCGTATGTATCGCCCATCCCGGCTCATCCTCGAGGGGCGATCGTACGTCGTCACTGATTGCGAGCCGGAGTTGCGGTGGACGCGGCAGCGTCGGCACGAGAGGTGCGGGCAGGGCGGGTAGTCCCTGTGAGCCCGAAACCGCGTGTGGATGAGCGGCGCTGTCAGTTCGTCTCGCCAACATTCTTGCGGCGCGTGTGCACACTGCCGCGAGACCCTGTGGCATCAGGCGAACATGCGTACGGCAAAACCGTGTGGTCCTGGCCGTCGTCGCTACGGTCAAGCCTGTTGCGGAGGTGTGGAGCGCCCAACCGGGTCAACCGCATCGCTAATCCGCGAGGCGAGGGAGGCCAGAAGGAATTCGGCTCCCGGGAGAGCACGGCATAAGCCGTCAAACCACTGCGCAGGGAAGGCCGAGTGATTGGCACCACCTGTATGCTGCTGTGCGGTTTTCCTGCGCTACATTTTCGCGCAGCGGACCGCGGGTGCGAGGTCAGCACCCGGCCTTCCCTGCGCCCTCTTGGACAAGAGGGCGGAGTGACCAGGCAAAGCTCGGGCGAAATGCGCCGCGAGGGCGCGAAGGCGCGTCTACGATTCAAATGCGAGGGGGAAGAGCAAAGCTGTTGCCTCATACTCCGTCATTGCGAGCGCAGCGAAGCAATCCAGAGTCTTTCCGCGGAGGGATTCTGGATTGCTTCGCTGCGCTCGCAACGACGATGGGGAGAGGTCCGCGCGACAGACTCCGCTCTCGTGCCCCGGACGCAGTGCAGCGTCTCTTCGACGGTGCGCCGCAGAGCCGGGGCCCATGTCTCAGAGCAATCCGTGCGGCGTGGGTCCCGGCTCCGTGCAGCAACGCTACGCGTTGCAGCGCGTCCGGGACGAGAGAGCATCAATGACCTTGCTTCCGTACCTCCCCACCGTCCACCACCACATCCGGCGCCATCGCCGCCCATGCACTGGACGCAAACTGCCGGCGCCAGGTTACGATCACCACGGCCGCCGTGGTCACGAACAGCACCCAGGGGCTAACGAACCAGCCGAGATAGCCGAGCGCGAAGAAGAAGGCGCGCTGGCCGCGATTGAAGTGGCGGCCGGCGGATTCGAACACGCGCGAGGTGCGGTTGACATGGGCCTCGGCCTCCGGCGTGCCGCGCTGGGAGGCGGGCGGCATGCCGCCGAACAGGATCGCGACATAGTTGAACAGGCGATAGGCCCAGGCGAACTTGAAGAAGGCGTAGACGCAGATCAGCACCAGGCCGACGCATTTCAGCTCCCACATTGCGGGCGAGGTGCTGAGGTCGATCGGCAGCTTGCCCAAAATGGTGATGGCGTCGTTGGTCGCATGCAGCAGCGCCAGCGCGCCGCCGAGCGCGAACAGGCTTGTGGAGGCGAAGAAGGCGGTGCCGTTCTGGAGCGAGGCCATGATCTGCATGTCGACCATGCGCGCATCGCGGTCGAGCAGGCGGCGGACCCAGACCTCGCGGTAGCGGTTCATCCGCGCCGACAGGCTGTCGCGGCCATAGGCGGAGTGCTCGAGGGTTGCGGCATAGACCAGCCATTCGATGATGAAGAAGCCGACGGCGGTGATGTCGACCCAATGCCTGCTCATGTCTCTCTCCTCGCGAGGATCGCAACGATTGCCACGCATGCTGGGTTGCGGCAACGATTGATTGGCGGCAGGCAATGGCGTTAAAAGCAGCCGCATAAGAGGACTTACGGAAGGATCAGGACATGGCAGCGCTCAAGCTCGCGATCGGCAACAAGAACTACTCGTCATGGTCGATGCGTCCCTGGCTTGCGCTGCGCGCCAACGACCTCCCGTTCGTGGAGACCGTAATCCCGCTCTACACCGACAATCCTGAGGACAAGGAGCAGATCCTGTCCTTCAGCCGCGCCGGCAAGGTGCCGGTGCTGGTCGATGGCGACATCACGGTGTGGGATTCGCTTGCCATCATCGAGTACATCGCCGAGCGTTATCCGGAAGTGAAGCTGTGGCCCGATGACGTCGCGGCCCGCGCGTTTGCCCGTTCAGTGTGCGCCGAGATGCATTCCGGCTTCATGGCCTTGCGCAACGAATGCGGCATGAACCTGCACCGTCCCGTGCGTCCGGTGACGCTGTCGGCGGACGCCAGCGCCAACGTCGCACGCGTGCAGGAGATCTGGCGCACGTGCCGGACCCGCTACGGCGCCGGCGGGCCGTTCCTGTTCGGCCGCTTCGGCGCGGCGGATGCGATGTATGCGCCGGTCGTGCATCGCTTCCGGACCTACGCCATCGAGGTCTCACCGGAGACCAAGGCCTACATGGATACGATGATGGCGATGCCGGCGTTCCAGGAATGGACCCGCGACGGCCTCGCCGAAACGCTTGTCATCGAAAAATTCGAGACTGTGTAATCGCGAGCATGATCCGGAGAAGTGGACACCGGTTCTCCGACAAGATCATGCTCACTAGAAATGTGAATGGGCGCGGCTTGACGGCATGGCCGCTCGCAGCGCTCAATCACAGGGAATAATGGAGAGGCGACCGCTATGGGAATTCTGGACTCGCTGGAGAACAATCCCGCGCTGCGCAGCGCGCTTGGCCAGCTCGGCGCCGCCGTTCTGCCGGCCGTGATGAACGAGGTGCTCGGCAGCAACAACCAGGGCGGCCTGGGCGCGATCGTCGCAAAGCTCCAGCAGGCGGGTTTTGGCGACCAGGTCAAATCCTGGCTCGGCAACGGGCAGAACCTGCCGATCTCCGCCGACCAGCTGCGCGCCGTGCTCGGCAACGACACCGTCCGGCAGCTTGCCGCGCGCTACAATATTCCGGTCGACCAGCTGGGCGAGATCCTGGCCCAGGAGCTGCCCAAGGCCGTGGATCAGGCAAGCCCGGAGGGTCATCTGCCTCATGCCGCCTGAGGCCTGGTTCCAGCGGTCTGCAGCCCGGCTCTGTTCCCGTTATCGCCCTGAAAAGACTTCAAAATTGGTAGGTTTGCCATGCTCGCGAGGCTGGTCAAAAACGCCGCATGCGTGCTATACAGTGGCTGGGCTTCCAGCCGCCTCGCAGTGGGACCACGGGCGAGGCAGGCGTTGTTTGAGTGAATGGAGAGGGTGTTGAAGCACAAATTCTCGATTGGAACGCGCGTATTGTTCACTGCTAGCAACGTCGCGCGCCCGGCTGCGAGTGGTTCGTACGAGATCATTCGCCTGCTGCCGACGGACGGCGACGACTGCCAGTACCGGATCAAGAGCTCGACCGAAGCCTTCGAACGGGTCGCCAAGGAAAGCCAGCTCGCGCTCTCGTAACGCGCTGACGGCACCACCATTGACATCGCGGATGAATTTGCTCCGCCCGCCGTCAAAAGGCCCCGCTTCGCCTCGACAAATTGGGCCGGGGGGCAGTTGCCGACTCGCGGTGCTCGCTTGACCATTCGCTCTTTGCTCGCGTGAGGGGACATCGCGCATGAACTGGGCATGGGCCTCGTCGCTCGACCAAATCTGGCGCTTGCCGGCCTTTCCGATGTGGATGACGCTGGCGGCTGCCGGCTTCTTCGGATTGATCCTGCTGATCACGCTGCTGCGGGCCGAGAAATCGGTCGCCAACGGTGCGCTGACCGTCATCACGCTGCTCTCGATCGGCATCGCGGTGGCCGCAACCATGCGCGTCTACGGACCCGCGGGGCAGGCCGCGCCGAGCGAAGCGCGCGCGCTAGCCATGGCGAATATAAACCTGCCGGCGCTGTCCTGCCTCGACGATCTCGCCGGTGATGCCGTGGCCGTTGGCTGCGAGAAGGCGCTGTTCGGTGCGCCTGACGCGGCGGCTGCCGCCGTTGCTTATACGGCGGCCCGGATCGATCGGCTGACCGCGCTCGGCGACGTCGCGACCGCCGAAATGAGCCTGACACCGGACACGAAGGTGCTGCGCAAGTCGCTGGAGCGCGATCGCTACGGCCTCGTTGCCCAGGTGCTGGTCGTGCGCGACGGCTGCACCCAGTTCGATTGTGCCGCCTTCCGCTCGCTGACCGATCAGCAGCAGGTCGCCGCCCACATGGACGCCCATCTCTACGACATGCTGGTCGCACGCTACGCGCCGACCTGGAACGCCGCCGCGGCGCCGGCGGGGGCCTCGGGCCCGGTCGCCGCGCTGCCGCCATCGATGCCCACGGGCAAACCGACCAATGCGGAGTTCCCGAGCGCGTCGTCGACGCCGCCGGTGAGCATCATGAATCCTGAGCCGCCGACGGCGGCCACGCGCCAGGGATCGGCCGCCAATGCGGCGGCGGCACCCGCTGCGCCGCCGGCACCACGTGCCCCGGCTGCGACCTCGGCCCAGGCCGCAGCACCGGCTGCGAAGAAGCCGCCGGCGCCGAAGGCTGCGCGCGCGCCCGCGGCCCCGCCGGTTCCGCTCGCGCCGCCGCCGGGCTCGGCTCCCGCGGCTGCGGATAACAACTAGTTCGGCTTTGAAAACCTGTGGCTGGCCCGCTAATGCTGGGCCATGCCACTCCATCTGATCAAGCTTGCCGTCGGCTGTGACTCCGTCAAGGAATTGAAGGGGTGGATCGCCGAGCGGATGCAGACGGCCAAGAAAAAAGGCCTGCCGCGACACCACATCCACATCACCCGCATGGTTCCCAAGCGCGACGCCGAGATTCTCGCGGGCGGATCGCTTTATTGGGTCATCAAGGGCGAGATCGCCGCGCGCGAAAAAATCATCGGCATCGAGCCGTTCCGCGACAAGGACGGCATCGGGCGCTGCCGGATCGTGATGCAGCCGAAAGTGATCTCGGTGTCGCCGCGGCCGATGCGCCCGTTCCAGGGCTGGCGCTATCTCACCGATGATTCCGTGCCGCCGGATCTCGGCAAGTCCGCCGCAGGCACCATCGCGGCGATGCCGGAGCCGATGCGGCGCGAGCTGCGCGATCTCGGACTGCTGTAGTCGCTAGTTCCAAGGTCAATTTTGAGATCAACCTCGGCTATCGCACCGCGATATTGTCGATCAGTCGCGTCGTGCCGAGCTTGGCTGCGACCAGAATCCGCAACGGCCCGTCCCTGCGCGAGGTGACAGGTGCCAGCGTCTCGCCATGACGGAGCTCGAAATAGTCGAGCGCAAAGCCGGCGGCGTTGATCGCCTCCGCGCCGCGCGCCATCGCGCTCGCGATGGCTTCGCCGGCCTGGATCCGCCCGGCGCTGTCCTTCATGGTGCGGTACAGGACGGTGGCGGTCTGCCGCTCCTCGAGCGAGAGGTAGACGTTGCGCGACGACATCGCGAGCCCATCGCGCTCGCGCACAGTGCGGGAGCCGATCACCTTCACGCCAAGGTCGAGGTCGCGCGCCATCTGCGTCACCACCCGCAGCTGCTGAAAGTCCTTCTCGCCGAAGATCGCGACATCCGGCCGGCATTGCGTGAACAGCTTGCCGACGACGGTGGCGACGCCACCGAAGAAGTGTGGGCGAAAGCGGTCCTCGAGGCCGGCCAGCGCCGGTCCCTCAGGCACGATGCGCGTCGCAAAGTCCTCCGGATACATCGCCTCGACGCCGGGGTGCCAGACCATGTCGACATCCTCGGCCGCAAGCTTGGCGATATCGGCCTTCCAGGTTCGCGGATAAGCGCCGAAATCCTCGGTCGGCGCGAACTGCGTTGGATTGACGAAGATCGACACAACGACGCGGCTCGCGCGTCGCTTGGCCAGGCGCACAAGCGACACATGCCCGTCATGGAGCGCCCCCATGGTCGGAACCAGCGCGACCGTGGCTTTTCGCTTGCGAAGATTGTCGACGGCGCGTCGCAGGGCGGGCACCGTGCGGGTGATCAAGGGGTGTCGTGACATCAGGACTCGGGGATCGTTGGGGAATGGGAGCGGCCTGCCGCGCTAGCGGCTAACCTTAACAAGCGGCGGTCGTGGACGCCATGCGTCGACATGCGGCACAGCATCCCCGCAACGCGGATGTCGCGCCATTGTGGGCCGGATCACAGACGCGACACCGCGACACGATTCACGATGAAGACCCGCGCACTGTGATTTCGTTATCCTGTCACGCATTTCACTTGACCGCAGACGCGGCCAACTCGAAGATATTGTTTAGGGGTGTTGAGGATCGCCATGCTTGTGCAGGCTAGCCAAAGCCAATCCGGCTCGGCGCACGTCGTCGTGCTCGGCAATGAAAAGGGCGGCTCCGGCAAATCGACCACCGCCCTGCACATCGCGGTTGCGCTCCTGAAAGCCGGCCAGCGCGTCGCCACCATCGATCTCGACTGCCGCCAGCAAAGCTTCACCCGCTACATCAACAACCGCTCTGCCTGGGCGCGCCGCACCAAGCTCGACCTCGAGCTGCCGATGCATCGCTGCATCAAGCTCGGCGAGACCATGCAGGTCGCCGAGAACGAGAATTCGGAGTTCCTCCAGTTCATGGAGGCGGTCTCGGCGGTCGAGAGCAGCTTCGACTTCATCGTCATCGATACGCCCGGCACTGACAGCTATCTGATGCGGCTGGCCCATTCGATGGCCGATACGCTGGTCACGCCGATCAACGACAGCTTTCTCGATTTCGACGTGCTCGGCACCGTCGACCCCGCCAATTACGCGGTGACAGGTGAGAGCCATTACGCGGAGATGGTGCGCGACGTCAGGCGCAAGCGCCGCCAGCTCGACGGCTCGACCACCGACTGGGTCGTGGTGCGCAACCGCCTGTCGATGCTCGGCTCCCGCAACAAGCAACTCGTCGCCGAGGGGCTGAAGGATCTGTCGCTGCGGCTCGGCTTCCGCTACGTCGACGGCTTCGCCGAGCGCGTCGTCTATCGCGAGTTTTTTCCGCGCGGCCTGACGGCGCTCGACGAGATCGACGAGGCCACGCTCGGGATGCGGCCCAATCTCGGCCATCTCACCGCGCGGGAAGAGGTGACGAGCCTGCTCCGCCAGCTCAAGCTGCCGCTCGATGAACGTGGCCGCCGCCGTGCGGCAAATCGCGCCGAGTGGTTCAGCCAGGTCGACAAGCCGCTCGAGGTTCACGACATCCTCGGCGCCTGATCCAGGCGGTATAACGCTACTTCCAGTCGACCAAAACAGCCAGTTCCCGCGGGAACCGTGGTCGTGTTCGGCCGTTTTCATCCCACGTTTACCGCGAAATTGAACCCAATCGAGACGGGTTGCGTCGGATGGTGACCTACACCCTGACGTAGCCGTACAAGAACGCGATGCCCAAGAAACGTGTGCGGCGCACAACGAAAGGGCTGCCAGTTCACAATATTTGGCCTTCCTGTCACGCGGCTGTGACATATATTAGGGAATAGGCGCGAAGGGGCCGAAGAGCTCCTCGAATAACACGATTTTCAACAGGGATCAGGTCGCAGGACCTGAGGCTGAGGACGAAAATGAAGCGTGGAATTGCCGTTCTGGTTTCTGTCGGAGCCCTCTGCGGCGTCGCCTATTTCACGGCGAGCAAGTGGGCCATCAAGCACGAGACCATCACCTTCTACGACGCTTCGCGCGACAACCGTCCCGTGCCTGTCGACATCGCGATCCGTCGCGACAAGGAAATGCAGGCCAACGCCGGCATGATCACCATGCCGGTCGCCGTGATCAATCACGGCAACACCGTCAAGAACACCGAGTACGGCTTCCTCGCCAACATCTTCGCCGCGCGCGGCTACCTCGTCGTCAGCCCGCAGCATGATTTGCCGACCGATCCGCCGATGGTGACCAAGCCCGGCGAGATCTATGTCGGCCGCCTGCCGCAGATCCTGCGTGGTGTCGCCAATATCCATCTGGCGATGCAGGAGATGAAGAAGGTTCAGCCCAACGCCGACTATTCCAGGGTGACGATGGTCGGCCATTCCATGGGCGGCGACATCACGATGTATTTCGCCAAGCAGTATCCGGACGAGGTCAAGAAGGTCGTGACGCTGGACAATCTCCGCGTGCCCTTTGTCACTGCCGGCAAGTTCAAGATCCTGTCGTTCCGCTCCAAGGATCCGCAGTTCAAGACCGATCCGGGCGTGATCCCGACCGACGAGGAGTGCGAGAAGGCCGGTATTCAGGTCGTGAAGACCGACTTCCAGCACAACGACATGCGTGACACCGGTCCGGACGGCGCCAAGAACTCGATTCAGGGTATGCTCGATAAATTCCTGAGCGACACTGACAGCGCAATCGCGCCGGTCGATACCACGTCGTCGCCGCCGAAGGTGCTCGAGCCGGGTCCCGTCGCGCTGATGTCGCCGGCCAAGAGCTGATCAGTCCGACTATCGTTCGAAACACGCTTCAAAGCCTCCGCCGGCTTATGCCTGCGGAGGCTTTGCACATTGACCGGGCAGGGCGCGCTATCCACATTGGTGGTGTGAGACCAAGTGCGACCCCAGATGTCCGGCGATCCCATTAAACCGCGCAATAGCGATGCCGTCTCGGCGAGAGCCGAAAGCGACGGCGCGTTGCCGCAGGCAAAGACCTCGACTTCGGAGGACGTCGCCGCCTTTGTCGCCAAGGCGCGTGCACTGTCGCCGCATGCGCCCGGCGCCAAGGGCCGCCTGATCTTCGCGCTGGATGCGACAATGAGCCGGCAGCCGACCTGGGACATGGCCTGTGCGCTTCAGGCGGACATGTTTCGTGAGGCCGCCTCCCTCGGCAGCCTCGACATCCGGCTCGTCTATTATCGCGGCTTCAACGAATGCCGTGCCACCGGGTGGATTTCGGACAGCGGCAAGCTTGCGACGCTGATGAGCAAGATCGATTGCCGCGGTGGCGACACTCAGATCGGCAGGGTGCTGACCGACGCGCGGCGCGAGGCGGTCGCGTCGGGCGTGCGTGCCGTGGTCTTCGTCGGCGACGCCATGGAAGAGAAGGTCGATGCGCTTTGCGCCAAGGCCGGCGAGCTTGGCATGCTGAAGGTGCCGGTGTTCCTGTTTCAGGAAGGCCATGATGCGCTCGCCGAACAGGCCTTTCGCGAGATCGCGCGCCTGACCGGCGGCGCCTGGTGCCGGTTCGATCCGGGCGCGGCGGCGCAGCTGCGCGAATTGTTGCGGGCCGCTGCGGCCTATGCCGCTGGCGGCCGTGAGGCACTATTGAAACTGGCGAAGACGGCGAGCGGTGCGGCGCAGCTGATCGGACAGATGAAGTAGCAGATCAAGCCGGCGCTGCCTGCGGCGGAGGCGGTGCGGCGACAGGCGGCAGCAAGCGTCCCTGCACAAACGTGGCCAAGGCCCTTCTGTCAATTGCGGACGCGCGAAACGACGCCATGCTTTTCGACAAGAGGGCGACTATATTCCAGCCATGACCCTGATCGCCGGCCTTGTCGCCGTTATCACGATTTATCTGCTGCTCCAGATGTTCCGCGCCGCCAATCCGGCGGTGCTGGCACGCACCATCAAGGTCGGGGGCGGCGTGGTCGCGCTCGCTGTCGCTGCCTTCACGGGCTTGCGCGGCGAATTGGCAGTGGCGATTCCGCTTGGGCTATTCGGTGCCGGACTGCTCGGCTGGACGCCACTGGCGAATGCGGGCTTCGGCAATATCGGAGGCCTGTTCGGCGGCGGCGCGGCGCGCTCGTCCGGCCAGACCTCGCGCGTGCGCTCGCAATTCCTGGACATGCGGCTCGACCACGAGTCCGGTCAGCTCTCGGGCCAGATCGTCGCCGGACCGCACGCCGGGCGTGAGCTCGACGAGCTCGACCTTGCCAGCCTGCTGGCGATGGTCCCGGCATTCGACGCCGAGAGCGTGGCACTACTTGAAAGCTATCTGGACCGCCGGTTTCCCGCTTGGCGTCAGAACGCGCAGGGCAACGCGGCAGGGGGGCAGCGCCGCACGGCGTCGAGCGGCAAAATGACGGCGGAGGAAGCCTATCAGATCCTTGGCTTGCAGCCTGGAGCGGGGCGCGACGACATCAGCCGGGCGCACAAGTCCCTCATGAAGAAACTGCATCCCGACCAGGGGGGGTCGACGTACCTCGCTGCCCGTGTAAACGAGGCCAAGGATACTCTGCTTCGTACGCATAACGGCTAACTCCGGCACCACGCCACAAACGCCCGTACCGTGTGAGCTCCACTTGCTCTGTTTGCCGTCGCCCCGATGCCCGCCATTGTCGGCGTGGTCGATCCCTTGAGCAAAGTTTTAACCGTAAAGTCTTGACGAGAGGTTGTCGCGGAACAGCCTCCAGCGTTACCGCTTCCCAAAAACAAGAATGCCCGCGCAGGGCGCGGGCATTTCGCTTGGAGGGGTAGGGAAGATCAGTTGCGGACGGTCATGCAGGAGATGTCGGCGCGCTTCAGCGCCTTGCACACCGCTTCGGCCTGGTCCCGCTCGAGCCCGGCAAAGCGGGCGCGGTAGAGCTTGCGATTGTCCCTGGCGACAACAGGCTCGGTGAACGGATCGGCCTTGCTGAGCAGGCCGCGGGCCGAGCTGCGCGCGGCTTCAATTCGCTGCTGGGCCTCGCTCTCGCTCTCGAGCGCGCCCACCTGGACGATCCAGCCGCTATGGGTGGCGAGCGGCTTGGTGGCGGCGCTCGTCTGGATCGGCTGCGGCGCCGGATCGGCAGAGGCGAGCCTCGCGACCGGGGCAGCGGCGGTGGCCGCCGGCAGCACGCCGAGGATGCCGTTGCCGGTGCCGAAGCCTGCCGGCTGCTGCGGCATCTCGGTCCGGGTGACCTCGGCCCGGGTGGGCTCCGGCTTGTTGATGATGTCGGCCCTGGCGACGACGGCGCCGGAAGTCTCGGCGACGTCGGTGCGGGGCGAAATCGTGTTGGTGACCTGCGGCGCGACCTGGGTCGGGGCGGCGGACGCGACTTTGACCGCGCCGGCCTTGACCTGAACCGTCTTGACCCGGACCGGCTTCATCGGCTCGGACGAGCCCGGAATGAGGGCGAGCGGCTGGCTCGAGATCACCCCATTGGTGAGCGGTGCGGGCTCGATCTTGGACTCCATGGGCTTGGCTTCGGGCTTGGGCTGGGCCGGCGGCATCGCGGCGGTCGCAGCTGAAAGGGCCGACAGGCGCGAGGCGGGTCGTGACGCGGCCGCCTCGGGGGCGGGGGCGGCCGCGACCTGAACCGGCGCAGCGGGACGGGCCGGGGTATCCGAAGCGTCGGCAACGTCGGTGCTGGTGTCGGCGCTGTTGCGCTCGGTCACCGCCACGACAGTGTGGTTGGTCGCGCCCTTCTCGAGATTTTCCGCGAGCAGGTTGCGCATGATGGCATCGCGCGAGCCTCCGCTGCGGCCGCCGAGCACGACGCCGATCAGATGGCGGTTGCCACGGCGCATCGAGGTCACGAGGTTGAAGCCGGAAGCGCGGGTGTAACCGGTCTTGATGCCGTCCACACCCTCGACACTGCCGAGCAGGTGATTGTGGTTGCGGATCTGCTCGCCGCGCCAGGTGAACGACGTGGTCGAGAAATAGCGGTAGTAGCGCGGGAAGCGCTCCTGGATGGCGCGGCCGAGCGTGGCCTGGTCGCGCGCGGTCGTCACCTGCTCGTCGTTGGGAAGGCCGTTGGCGTTGCGGTAGACAGTCTTGGTCATGCCGAGCGCGCGCGCCTTGCGCGTCATCATCGCGGCGAAATCGTCCTCGTCGCCGCCGATCGCTTCGGCGATCACAACGGCAGCGTCGTTGGCGGAGCGGGTGACGAGACCCTTGATCGCGTCCTCGACGCGGATGGTCTGGCCGGCACGCAGATTGAGCTTGGTCGGATCCTGATCGGCGGCGTGCTGCGACACCGGCATCTCGGTGTCGAGCTTCATCTTGCCGGATTCGAGACGCTCGAACAGCAAGTAGAGCGTCATGATCTTGGTGAGCGAGGCCGGATGGCGAACCCCGTCGGGGCTGGTCGACTGGAGCACTGTGCCGGAATTGCCGTCGACGATGATCGACGCGAATTGCGGGCTGTAGCTTTCGGAAACGTCGCGATGCACACGGTGGTGCGCGTAGTGGCGCCGATAGCGCCGCGCGTCGGCGGCATCGGTCGTGAAGATGACGGCTGTGGTGACCGCGAGAAGCCCGAAAATGCCGACCCGCGCCAAGCGCGAGGAAGACCAGTTGTTACGAAGCATGGAACCCCGTCCCCGTTTGTGACTTGATCACCGGCTCGTGAGGCGAAATTGTGCCCTGCGTACCCGGGATCATTACCTGCTCAGGCTGTCCCTCCGCTGGTGCTCGCCGCGGGGGACGTTGGACCTGAGCCGCTATTCTGGCTAAGGTGATGTTCTCAAACGGCTTTTGACCGTCTGCGGAAGGTGAACACGTCCAGGGAATCAGGGTAGGGGTCCGCGGTTTCCAAAAGCTTAAGGAACCCTTGCGGGAAACCCAGGGAATCTCCGTAACTTGGATTGACTTTTGTGCGTCGCACAAGATTCTTGACTTTTTTGTGCGTTGCACTAATTGTGGGCAGAGTCAGGGAGCCGGGGCTTCCGGACACGAGCCAGGGAAAAGGATTCCAAGATGTTCAAGGTTGAAGACTTTCAGAACTACGGGAAAGAGCATTTCGAGACGTGCGTTGCTTCCGCGACCTCGGTGCAGCACGGCCTCCAGGCGATCGCCAGCGCTTACGGCGACTACACCAAGAAGTCTTTTGAAGACACCAAGTCCTTCGTCGAGAAGCTCTCCGGCGTGAAGTCGCTGGACAAGGCGATGGAAGCCCAGACCGATTTCGCCCGTTCCGCCTACGAGACCTTCGTCGCGGAATCGCAGAAGATCGCCGGTCTCTACAGCGATCTCGCCAAGCAGGCGTTCAAGCCGGTCGAGACGGTCGTGTCGAAGTTCACCCCGGCCGCGCAGTAACGCATTCGAAGAGTGCTGGAATCGAAAAAGCCCGGCTGGTTCAGCCGGGCTTTTTCTGCGAGTGGCGGCACGTCAAGAGGTTGGACATGAGGTACCTGGGACGGGCGGCGTCGTCCCGCTTGTGATGGTAGGGACAAAGCTCGTTTGACGTGGATACAGGTAGTAGCTGTCGCTGAGCGAAACTGTCCCGCTGATCGTGTAGCCGAGGTTAGGCGTATAGAAGTACGTCGCCTCACCAAGGATAAGCCCAGCTGTCGTCGGCACCCCCGTCAGGGATGTTGGCAGGATGACAGTCGCCCCGGCGGTCCTCGCTGTGCCGTTGAGTGACTGGCTCCAGATCACCTTGGCTGTGACGTTATCGCCGGTCGGCTGCACCTCCGAGACGGTCACGAAGGCCTTGGTGACGTCATAGGGTGATAGAACTTTCGACGAGGCGTTGAGAATGCCGGTGACGTCGCTCGTCGTCACACATTTGTTCTGCGACAGGATATCGGCGATGGTATGTACCGTAGCCGTGACCTTGACGTTGATCGAGAGCGCGTTGCCGAGCTCGACTCCGCCCATGCAAAGCAGCAGCATGAACGGCAGCACGATAGCAAGCTCGATGGCTGCCACGGCATTTTCGTCGGCTCGGAATTCCCTCAGACGCATGGGCAAGCGGGTCATTGATAGGGCTCGTTCTGGAAAGCGGCGGATGCCGTGATCTGGCGATTGCCGTTGGGCAGGTTTGCCAGGGTAAAGCCGAGCGGTCCCATGAAGACCGGCCATTGGTAGATCACCGCCAGGATGACCTTGTCGCTGGGGCCTCCCGGGTTGTAGGGCCAGTTGTTGGCGACACTGCCATCGGCATTGAAAGTTAATGTTGGTGCAGCCGCGCTCAACGCCGACCAGCTGCTCCCCGACTGAACGCTGATCATCAAGTTGTTGCAGTTGAAGATGATACGGACCTGCGAGCAGACCAGGGTCGAAAATTGGGTCTGCGTCATGCCGGCTGCCTGTACCTGGCCGGTCATGACCTGGCGCGCCGACTGCTGCACGACCTGCTGAAGCAGCTGCTGGCCAAAGAAGACCAGGAAGATCTGGATGATTCCAACCAGCAACGCGATGAACACCGGCGCAACCAGCGCGAATTCGACAGCGTTCGCGCCGTCTTCGTCTTTGCGGAAAGTTGCGAACAGCTCGCGAAGGCTTCGCTTTCCGGATATGGCTCGCAACTCGGGCATGACGTTAGCTCAGTTCGTCAGGTGAGGGGCCGTTTCCACGACCAGCAGGAACAGTTTCTTGAGTGCGTCGGTGATGTCGCCGCCTGATTGGACGTCGTAGAACAAGCCGGGCGACGCGCAGGACTTCGCGTTTTGCGCGATCTGTCCGGTCGACGACGAAGGATTGTTGAATGGCGCGATGTAGGAATCGTACCAGTTGTTGCCTGTGAGCGGCAGGTACTCGGTATAAAGCACCGCGATGCGAATTCCCCGGTTCTTGATCGTCGTGCATACCGATGTGTTGATCGGCTGCTGGCACCGATACTTGGAGCCGTTGGCAAGCGGCGTTCCGCTGCAGGACGAGCTCAGCGACACCATCTTGTCATCGACCCCGTCGGTGACGAGGAACACCACTTCCTGAGGTGTATCCCCGGTCTGATTGGATCCTCCGCCGGGTAAGGGCATGAGGTTGTTGACGCTCGTGAGCGCGTTTTCGATGTCTGTGCCATAGTCGGTGGTGCAGCTCCCCGAAACGACGCAGTTCTGATGGTCGACGGTGAGAAGCGAGATGTTGTTGGCGGCCGAGGTCGCGGCACTCGACAGGTCGGCGGATGGCAGCCCCGACGGCGCATAAACCGTGTTGAATCCGTAGTCGAATGTATAGATCGCAGCCCTGTAGGTGTTGTTCTGCGCCGCCTGTACGGTTTGCGCGGTGCGCATGAGACTTGCGGTCGCCTGGGCCACGAGGTCGATGCGCAACGTGATGTTCTTGCTGAGTGCGATGCTGAGGTTGTCCTTGGTCGAGGCGCTCGCGCCGCTGTCGAGATTGGGATGCGTTTCATGACAGGCGAACGCGCAGCTCCTCGAGCCGGAGGGCTGGCTCGCGGTCGCGGCTATCATTTTGGTGATATCGTCCGACGTCGCTGCAATTCCCATCGATGGCGAGTCGTCGAGCAGCAGATAGAAGTTGATGTTCGGCGCGCCGGAGGCGCTGGCCGTCGCTGCGCCCCTGATTGGCCACACGGGGGCGCCGAGCAACGTCGGGAAGGCGTTGCTGGAGTTCGCGGTGTAGCTGACGGTCGCAGTGCGCACCAGGCCGGTGTTGCCGACGTTGACCGTCAGGATCGGATTCCCCGTCAGGCCGCCGGCGATTGCGTTTGCCGTTGCATTGAAGATATTCGTGGCGGTCGTCTGTGCGACTGTCGTGCTTTGGGACATCATCGACGGCGTCACGGCCGCGATTGCGGCGGCATCGGCAGCGGCGTCCAGCTGCGATTGCCGGCGTTGGGCCTGGGTGTAATCGAGCGTCATGCCCAACAAATAGATGGTCGGGAACAGCATGATCGCGAAGATGACGGCGACGTTGGCTTGCTCGGCGGCGGCAAAGCGAGCCAGGGGTCGACGAATGCACCGGGCGGCGGGCAGGCGAAACATGACTTTCCCCGAAATCTCTGGTTTGCCTGATTTCGGGGCGCGCGGTTGAAGACCAGGTAAATTTGGCCGTACAAAACCGGGGCCAATTGCGCGCAAAAGGTCGCGACCCCGCCGCTGAAGGGGTTCCTGGTTAATGTCGGTGAAACCGAGGACGGATTATTTTGGCAAATCGGTCCGGATTGGTTAACCTTGGCCCGGATCGCCCGAACCGGGAATCGGGACCGCCGCGGCCACATCGGCTCGGCCGTTGCACGCTTGCGGCGAGCCGGGGGCGGGCCCATATTCCCTGCAATCGATCCGGCTTCGACCGGACCGGTTGGAAGCGGCGATCCAACAGGGCGGCGCGCCCGTGCGAGGCTCCCCGGTGCGGGACCGCGCGGCAACCCGCCATACGCTTCCGTGGGGAATTTGAACGCCTGAGCCATGCCGCAAGTGACTTCCAGACTCGATCCGTCCGCGGCCGCCGCCGCCCACGCTCCCCGAATGAGCAACGATGAGAACCGTTCCGGTGGACCGGCGGGTCCGAACACGTCCGTCATCACCAAGGTCAAGCCAAAGACCAAGCGGCCCAACCTCTATCGCGTGCTGATCCTCAACGACGACTACACGCCGATGGAATTCGTCGTCCACGTGCTGGAGAAGTTCTTCCAGAAGGATGTCGAGGCCGCGACCAAGATCATGCTGCACGTCCATCATCACGGGATCGGCGAGTGCGGCGTGTTCACCTACGAGATTGCCGAGACCAAGGTGACGCAGGTGATGGATTTCGCCCGCAAGCACCAGCATCCGCTGCAATGCGTGATGGAAAAGAAGTAACTGCGCGTTCGAGTCCCGAGCTGTCCAGATCGGTTCTGTTCGTGCGGTGTGTGATGTCAGCGGATACCGCTGCATGATCCGGCGAAAATCGGCGCCGACGCCAATCCTGCCCAAACGGGTAGTTTTGCCCAAATCGGAACGGGTTTTGCATTGAGAATGCGGTGGGGCGCGTAATGCCCACCGAGTCGCGGAACCGGTCTTTTGCCGCGGTCTTGTATAACTATATGTGACAAAGGTTGTTGTTGCCTGACCGGGCGATGGCGATCATGATGGTGGGGGCCATAGAGGACGCGAATGCCGACTTTTTCCCAAAGCCTTGAACAATCCCTGCATCGTGCACTGGCGATCGCCAACGAGCGTCACCACCAATACGCGACGCTCGAGCATCTACTGCTCTCGCTGATCGATGATTCCGATGCAGCCGCGGTCATGCGCGCCTGTAGCGTCGATCTCGACAAGCTCCGCACGAGCCTCGTCAATTATCTTGAGACCGAATTCGAAAATCTGGTGACGGATGGCGCCGACGACGCCAAGCCGACCGCCGGTTTCCAGCGCGTGATCCAGCGCGCGGTGATCCACGTGCAGTCCTCCGGTCGCGAAGAGGTGACCGGTGCGAACGTGTTGATCGCGATCTTCGCCGAGCGCGAGAGCCATGCCGCGTACTTCCTGCAGGAGCAGGACATGACGCGCTACGATGCCGTCAACTACATCAGCCACGGCATTGCCAAACGGCCGGGCGTCTCCGAGGCGCGGCCGGTGCGCGGCGTCGACGAGGAGACCGAGACCAAGGGGGCCGAGGACGCCAAGAAGAAGGGCGAGGCGCTCGATACGTATTGCGTCAACCTCAACAAGAAGGCGCGTGACGGCAAGATCGATCCGGTGATCGGACGCAATTCCGAGATCAACCGCGCGATCCAGGTGCTGTGCCGCCGCCAGAAGAACAATCCGCTGTTCGTGGGCGAGGCCGGGGTCGGCAAGACTGCGATCGCGGAGGGCCTTGCCAAGCGCATCGTCGACAGCGAGGTGCCGGAGGTGCTGGCGGCTGCGACCGTGTTCTCGCTCGACATGGGCACGCTGCTCGCGGGCACACGCTATCGCGGCGACTTCGAGGAGCGCCTCAAGCAGGTGCTGAAGGAGCTCGAGGCGCATCCCAACGCCATCCTGTTCATCGACGAGATCCACACCGTGATCGGTGCGGGCGCGACGTCGGGCGGCGCGATGGACGCATCGAACCTGCTCAAGCCTGCGCTCGCCTCGGGCACGATCCGCTGCATGGGCTCGACCACCTACAAGGAATACCGTCAGCACTTCGAGAAGGACCGCGCGCTGGTGCGGCGCTTCCAGAAGATCGACATCAACGAGCCGACGGTCGAGGACGCGATCGCCATCCTCAAGGGCCTCAAGCCGTACTTCGAGGACTATCACCGGCTGAAGTACACCAATGAGGCGATCGAGGCTGCCGTGCAGCTCTCCTCGCGCTACATCCACGACCGCAAGCTGCCCGACAAGGCGATCGACGTGATCGACGAGTCCGGTGCGGCGCAGATGCTGGTTGCCGAGAACAAGCGCAAGAAGACGATCGGCATCAAGGAGATCGAGACCACGATCGCCTCGATGGCGCGGATCCCGCCGAAGAGTGTGTCGAAGGACGATGCCGAGGTGCTCAAGCATCTCGAGCAGACCCTGAAGCGCACCGTGTTCGGCCAGGACAAGGCGATCGAGTCCCTTGCCGCTTCGATCAAGCTCGCACGCGCGGGCCTGCGCGAGCCGGAGAAGCCGATCGGCTGCTACCTGTTCTCGGGTCCGACCGGTGTCGGCAAGACCGAGGTGGCCAAGCAACTCGCGGCGTCGCTCGGCGTCGAGCTGCTGCGCTTCGACATGTCCGAATACATGGAGCGGCACACCGTGTCGCGCCTGATCGGCGCGCCTCCGGGCTATGTCGGCTTCGACCAGGGCGGCCTTCTGACCGACGGCGTCGATCAGCATCCACATTGCGTTGTGCTGCTCGACGAAATCGAGAAGGCGCATCCTGACCTTTACAACGTGCTGCTCCAGATCATGGATCACGGCCGGCTCACCGACCACAATGGCAAGCAGGTCAACTTCCGCAACGTGATCCTGATCATGACCACGAATGCGGGCGCTTCGGATCTCGCCAAGCAGGCGTTCGGCTTCACACGCTCGAAGCGGGAGGGCGACGACCACGAGGCGATCAACCGGCAGTTCGCGCCGGAATTCCGCAACCGCCTCGATGCTGTCGTCTCGTTCGGCCATCTCAGCGTCGAGGTGATCGGCACTGTGGTCGAGAAGTTCGTGCTCCAGCTCGAGGCGCAGCTTGGCGACCGCGACGTCACGATCGAGCTGTCGGAGCCCGCCAAGGCCTGGCTGGTCAAGCACGGCTATGACGAGCAGATGGGTGCGCGGCCAATGGCCCGTGTCATCCAGGAGCACATCAAGAAGCCCCTGGCCGACGAGGTGCTATTCGGCAAGCTCAAGGGCGGTGGCCACGTTCGCGTCGTCCTGGTCAAGGACGAAACCGACGAGACCAAGGAAAAGATCGGCTTCGAGTTCGTCGAGGGCCCGGTCACGCCGAAGCAGGAAAAGCTGCCCGGCGCCCGCAAGCGCCCGCCGGGCAAGTCCAAGCCAGGCGGCCCCGGCGGCTCCAAGGGGCCGACCTCGAAGGGGCCGCTCGTCAAGGCTTGATCGGCGCATCATGAATCGAAAAGGCCGGCTGAAAAGCCGGCCTTTTTGTTGGCATGGCGGTGCCTGAATCTAGGTGCCGGCTTCGGGGGCGGCCGCAGCCGGTGGCCGCGGTTTCCTTGGGGCGGACGGCCGCGCGCGGGGAGCGGGGGACGGCTGCATCGTGACGATGACCGGATTCGGCTTGTGATCGGTTGCGGCGCCCGTCGCGGCATCGACGCCCATGCCGACGACACCGCCAAGCAGGAGATTGCCTGCGAAGCCGGCGGCCCCTCCGGTCTGGATGTCCCGGCTGAGCGGCACGATCTGCGGTTTATAGCCTTCCTTCTGGAAGGCGATGGAGATGTCGGCGTTCCGCTTGACGACCACGGAGCACGGCGTCGTGCAGGTCGTTGGCACTTCCAACCCGCTGACGACGGCTTCAACGCCAGACGGTGTCGATGAAATGCTGATGTTCTCGGTCGTGCCGCGCGTGACAGACGCGCAGCCGCCCAGCATGACGCTGAGCGCCACTATTCCAAATGAACGCATGAAATGCCCCTTGTCCCGGCGCAAATGAAGCGCAACCGGAGCGGGAGAGCAATCCCTCATATGTCTGGATAGTTAAGCCACGCACAGGTTGCGCCTGGGAGCAACGGGAGCCTGTGCATGAACGCCTGTCATTCGCCCCGCAGGCGCTGGTCGTCCTGGACGCGGACATGCTCGGCGCCGCGCGCACCCGCGGGCGACAGCCGCAGCATGCTCAGCATCGCGCCGCACATGGCAAAGCCAACGCCGGTGAAAAGCGCGATCCGGGTTCCCTCAACGGGATAGCGGCCGAGGAACAGCGCGACCAGCGCAGCTCCGGTGGTTTGGCCGAGCAGGCGTGCCGTGCCCAGCATGCCGCTCGCGCCGCCGGCGCGTTGGCGCGGCGCGGCGGCGATCATGGTGCGGTTGTTGGGCGTCTGGAACAGGCCGAAGCCGGCGCCCGCCAGCGCCATCCGCCAGACCACGTCGAGCGGCGCCGGGCTGGCGGGCAGGACGGCGAGTGCGGCGAGGCCACAGGCGAACAGCGTCAGCCCGATGCCGCCGAGCAGGCCGGCCGGATAGTGCTCGACCAGGCGCCCGGCCAGCGGAGCGGCAAACGCCACCGCGATTGGCCACGGCGTGATCAAGAGGCCCATATGCACGGCCGAGTAGCCGAAGCGGCTCTGCAGGTAGAAGGGGATCGCGACGAAGGCCAGCATCTGCCCGCAGAACGAGGCGATCGAGGTCGCAATCGAGAGCCCGAACACCGGGATGCGCAACAGGTCGACCGGCAGCAGCGGCGACTTCATGTGCGTCTCGCGATAGATGAGCAACGCGCCGGCGACGATCGCGATGGCGAACTGGACGAGCCAAGTGATCGGCGCCTCGCCGTGGCCGACGCTGTCGATCGCGGCGATGCCGACGCCGAAGGTGATCGCCGACAGCCCCGCGCTCTGCCAGTCGAAGGAATGGCTCGCCGGAATCGTATGCGGCAGGCTGCGCAGGCCGAGGACCAGCGTGATCGCGCCGAGCGGAACGTTGATGGCGAACAGCCAGGGCCAGCTGCCGACTGCGAGAATGCCGGCGGCGAGCGTCGGCCCGACCGCGGCGGAGAAGGCGACGACGAGCGCGTTGAGCCCGATGCCGCGGCCGAGCAGGTTGCGCGGATAGGTAAAGCGAACCAGCGCCGCGTTGACGCTCATGATGCCGGCCGCACCAAATCCCTGGACGATGCGCGCGATGGTCAGCAGCGGCAGCGTATGCGCCAGTGCGCAGAAAGCGGATGCAAGCGTGAACAGCACGAGTCCGACCAGATAGACGCGACGATAGCCGACGATCTCGCCGAGCGACGCCAGCGGCAGCAGCGAGATCGTGATCGCGAGCTGGTAGCCGTTGACGATCCAGATCGAGAAGGCGGGGCTCGCATTCAGGTCGGCTGCGATCGTCGGCAACGCGACATTGGCGATGGCGCTGTCGACGACGGCCATGGTGATGCCGAGCGCAATGGTCAGGATCGCCTGATTGCGCTGGGGCTGTGGCAGGCCGTCGGCATGCTCGATCGGGACGGACGACATGGTGGAGGCGTGCTTGATTCGAGCCGTGATGATCTCCGGATTAGGAAATTGCGCGATGCATCGCAACCCGGCAGGACACGGACGGTTCCTGTGCCGGAAGCAGGTCTCCCGCTGCCACTGGCATGGATCGGTCAGGCTCTCGCAGGCTCACCAGCGCGATGTCCAGCCGCTGCTGGTAAGCCAACTACACCGGCGGCGGATTGCGGTCGGAGAAGGTCCCCCGCTGGTGCCAGTACGGATAGGGCAACGTCACCTTGCTAGCCGCGTCGAGCGCTTCGATCTGGTCCTTGGTCAAGGACCATCCGACCGCGCCGAGATTTTCGCGCAACTGTGTTTCGTTGCGGGCGCCGATGATCAGCGTCGAAACGGTCGGACGCTGCAGCAGCCAGTTCAGCGCGATCTGGGAGACGCTCTTGCCTGTCTCCTTTGCGACCTCGTCGATGGCCTCGACGACCCGATAGACGTGTTCGTCCGGTACGGGCGGCCCGAAATCGGCGGTCTGGGGCAGGCGGCTCACTTCAGGCTTCGGCTGGCCGCGGCGAATCTTTCCGGTGAGGCGGCCCCATCCGAGCGGTGACCAGACCACGGCGCCGAGCCCCTGATCGAGGCCAAGCGGCATCAGCTCCCACTCATAATCGCGCCCGACCAGCGAATAGTAGGTCTGGTTGGCGACGTAGCGTGGGAAACCGTGCTTGTCGGCAACGCCAAGCGACTTCATCAGGTGCCAGCCCGAGAAATTCGAGACACCGACATAGCGGATCTTGCCGGCGCGCACGAGGGTATCGAGGGTGCTCAGCACCTCTTCGGGCGGGGTGAAGGCGTCGAAGGCATGGAGCTGGAACAGGTCGATATAATCGGTGCCGAGCCGGCCGAGCGAGCCGTCAACGGCCGCGAGCAGATGCTGGCGTGACGAGCCGATGTCGTTGGGGCCGTCGCCAAAGCGGAACGTGGCCTTGGTCGAGACCAGCACCTTGTCGCGGCGGCCCTTGATGGCTTCACCGAGGACCCGCTCGGATTCACCGAGCGAATAGACGTCGGCGGTATCGAACATCGACACGCCGGCCTCGAGACAAATGTCCAGCAGGCGCCGCGCTTCCGTGGCGTCGGTCGTCCCCCAGGCCGCGAGACGGCCAACGCCGCCGAACGTGCCCGTGCCAAGGCTCAAAGCGGGCACCATGAGGCCGGACCGGCCCAAGCGTCGGTGTTCCATCGAATTGCTCCTCGTGGCCGCTGATTGATTGGCGCGGCCTTGGAAGCAGATCGTAATGCAAGCAGCCGCGTTGTCCTATCGCGCGCTGACATACCCGCCTTGCTTGGAAAATGGCCTAGTCGTGCAGACGCATGTCATCAAATGTTGCGTCTGCGACGCGCGCGCCGACCGTCGTCGCAGGAGGTTGCGCTTCGACCCTGGCTGCTGACGATGCGACGCAGGCAGCCTCGCTGTCACGCGCCTGCCGGGGCAGGAGCGTCAAGCCCCAGCCCACCAGGACCAGCACCGCGAGCCGGATCGCGATCACACCCAGCAACAGCTCCGACCCGCTTATCGTCGCGTGAGTCCTCATGCATGCGAGCCTGAGGCAGACTGCACGACCTGACAATCTGGAATTGACGAGCATTGCCTTCGCCTGATGCGAAGGCTTGCGATGATGGCTGACCGGAGTGGCTCTCAGTGCGGCAGCTGACTGTGCCGGAAGTCGCGCGGTGACATCCCGAAATGCTCGCGGAAGACGCGGCCGAAATGCGAGACATCGTTAAAGCCCCAGGCGAACGCAATCTCGCCGATGTGGCGCTGGGCGAGCACGGGCGAGGCGAGGTCACGTTTGCACTGGGCGAGACGCTCGGCCAGCACATGGCGCTGGAACGAAGTGTCCTCGTCGGCGAGGAGATCGTTGACGTAGCGCGAGGAGATGCCGAGCGCGGCGGCGGTCTCGGCGAGCGAGAGGTCGGGGTCGGCGAGGCGTGTGCGGATATGCGCCTTGAGCCGGTAGAGCAGAGCGGAACGATGGGTCGACGACGGCAGCGACGTCCCGCCGAGCCGTTCGCTCAGCGCCATGGCGAGCAGGTCGACGGCTTGCGCGGAGAGGGCGGCGGCGCTGTTGGGCGCGAGCCGGTCCGCGCTCTGGCAGAGGCGGAAGATGAAGTCATAGGCGAGCCGCTCGAGCGGTACGTCGGCCCCGAATGTGATCGCGGTGAGTGTCTCGGTGCCGCCGAGCCGGCGCTGCAACATCTCGCGCGGCACCTTGAAGATGGTCTGGGAGAAGCTGTCCTTGAACTTCAGCTCATACGGACGCGTGGTGTCGTAGAGCGCGAACTCGCCGGGATGAATCACGGTCTCTCGACCATCCTGCACCACGCCGCCATCGCCGCGATGGCCGAGCGCGACGAGAACATAATCCTGATCCGAGCGCGCGATGCGCGAGGGCGTGCGGAAAACGTGCTGACGGTCTGAGCAGACCTCGGAGCAAACGGCCTTGCCGAGCGCGACTTGCGTGACCGAGCCGTGGAAGGCGCTGCCGAGGTCCGACTTGCAGTCGAGCCCGACGAAAACGTCGCAGACGATGTCCTGCCAGAGGGCGAGCCGGCGGTAGCCGGGGCTGCCGTCTGTCGTGAACTGGATTGGCATCTCACAGGCCTCCCTTTCACATCCAGCAAAACCGCATGGTGGCGCAGATCCAGCCTGACCGCAGGAAAGTTCCGTACCGGGGCGGCGATCCTTCCAGTCGAGTTTTTGTTCCGCCGTGGTCGAGCGCGCGGCCGCCCGGCTTGCCTCAATAGACTGCATCGGACGTGATCTCCGATCAACCGGCAATGGAGGCGGCAATGGGCATTGAACATCCAAAATACAAGGTCGCGGTGGTGCAGGCGGCGCCCGCCTGGCTCGACCTCGACGCCTCGATCGACAAATCGATCGCGCTGATCAGGGACGCCGCGGAGAAGGGCGCCAAGCTGATCGCCTTTCCGGAGGCCTTCATCCCCGGCTACCCCTGGCACATCTGGATGGACTCGCCGGCCTGGGCGATCGGCCGCGGCTTCGTGCAGCGGTACTTTGATAATTCGCTGTCTTACGACAGCCCGCAGGCCGAACGGCTACGCGATGCCGTGCGTAAGGCCAGGCTCACGGCCGTGATCGGCCTGTCCGAGCGCGACGGCGGCAGCCTTTATCTGGCGCAATGGTTGATCGGGCCGGATGGCGAGACAATTGCAAACCGCCGCAAATTGCGGCCGACGCATGCCGAGCGCACCGTCTATGGCGAGGGCGACGGGAGCGATCTTGCGGTCCATGCGCGCCCCGACATCGGCCGCATCGGCGCGCTGTGCTGCTGGGAGCATCTCCAGCCGCTGTCGAAATACGCCATGTACGCCCAGAACGAGCAGGTGCACGTCGCGGCCTGGCCGAGCTTCTCGCTGTACGACCCGTTCGCGCCGGCCCTCGGCGCCGAGGTCAACAACGCGGCCTCGCGCGTCTATGCGGTGGAGGGCTCCTGCTTCGTGCTCGCGCCTTGCGCGACGGTCTCGCAGGCGATGATCGACGAGCTCTGCGACCGGCCGGACAAGAACGCGTTGCTGCATGTGGGCGGCGGTTTTGCCGCGATCTATGGCCCGGATGGCAGCCAGATCGGCGACAAGCTGGCGCCAGACCAGGAGGGGCTGCTGATCGCCGAGATCGACCTCGGCGCCATCGGCGTCGCCAAGAATGCTGCCGATCCCGCCGGGCATTATTCGCGGCCCGACGTCACGCGGCTGCTGCTCAACAAGAAGCCGTACAAGCGCGTCGAGCATTTCGCGCTGCCGGTGGATACCATTGAGCCCACGGACATTGCCGCGGCGGCGAGCTGATCGCCGGGATCAAGGGGAGGCACGATCATGGAATCCGCAATTCCTCTGCATCTCGAGACACAGCGCACCCGCCACAAGCGCGTGCCGGAGGATTACCAGCCGCCATACCCATCGTTCGTGGCGCGCTACAGGCCCGCGGTGAGCCGCGTCGTGATGGCCTATTTCGGCCTGCAGTATCGCGGGGCGACGCCGGCGGCTGCGGCGGAAGCGCTCGCAGAAATCGCCGGGCTGTTCGCCGGCGAAGGTGGTCCCTCGCATTGGGACCGCGCGCACTATGTCGACCAGGCCGGCCACGCTAACATTGTCTCGGTGGCCTATTGGGACGACATCGCGCGTTTCGACGCCTGGTTTGTGCCGGCACGCGAGGCGTGGACTGGAAAGCACCGCGACGGCATCGGCACCTTCATCGAGGTGCTGCGTCCCACGGTGGCGCGGCACGAGACGCTGTTCTCCTCGCTCGGCAGGCCCGAAGGCGTCGCGATGATCGCCGACGGCATGAGCGGCGAGGTTCAGGAGCACGCCTATTGGGGCGGCATGCGCGACCGCATTCCGCTGTCGCAGACCGACCCGATGTCGCCGGGCGGCAATCCGGGATTGATCCGTGATGGTGCGCGGCTGCGCGTGAAGGCGAACGACAACCTGTGCCTGATCCGCTCAGGCCAGGACTGGAGCGATACCGAGGCGTCGGAGCGCAAGCTCTATCTCGACGATGTCGAGCCGGTGCTGCGTGAGGGCATGGATTTCCTGCGCGACGACGGGCTTGCGATCGGCTGCTATGCCAACCGCTACATGCAAGTGCTCTCGGCTGACGGCAAGGCGAGTGAAAAATCCTACGGCCAGAGCTGGTGGAAAAGTCTCGCTGCGCTGGAGCGCTGGGCGGAATCGCATCCGACCCACGTGAAAATCTTCGGTGCGGCGATGAAATATCTCTCCACGCTAGGGCCGTCAGCGAAGTTGCGGCTCTATCACGAGGTCACGGTGGCAACTGTCGATGAGCAGTTTTTCGAATATCTCAACTGCCATCCGAAGACGGGGATGCTTGCGGCGGTCGAGACAGTCACCGCCTAGGCAACGCAATGGCCAAGCAGCTCCGGGTGCGCGGCGCAGATGTGATGCGCGCCGGCGTCCCGCAGCTCGGCCTCGCTGCCATAGCCATAGAGCACGCCGATCGCAGTCATTCCGTTGGTGCGGGCGCCGACCACGTCATGGCTGCGGTCGCCGATCATGATGGCGCTGTTTGCATCGACGCGGGCCTCGTCCAGCGCGTAACGGAGCAGGTCACACTTGTCGACGCGCGTGCCGTCGAGCTCGGAGCCGAACACGCGCTCGAAATAGGGTTTTAGGCCAAAATGATCGACGATGCGGTTGGCGTAGACGGCGGGCTTGCTGGTCGCAACGAACATGCGCTGGCCGGTCGCGGCAATCGTCGTCAGCGTGTCGACAATACCGGCATAGGCCTCGTTCTCGAACAGGCCGATGTTGCTGAAGCGGTCGCGATAGAGCATTAGCGCCTGGTCGGCCAGTGCGTCGGTTCCGGTGAGCTTCTTCAGGCTCGCATGCAGCGGCGGACCGATGCACCAGGTCAGATCGTCCTCGCTCGGCACTGCGAGGCTCAGCCGCTCGAGGGCGTACTGGATCGAGCGGGTGATACCGGGCTTCGGGTCGGTCAGGGTGCCGTCGAGATCGAAGAAGACTGTCGCCATCAGGAGCCGGCTCGCGTTGAAATTGCCGTTCCGTTGCTAGTCGGATCGGATATCAAGTCAAGACCCGTTGCATCATTGCTGCTTCGTCCATTTGACGATCGCGGTGGCATCCGCGCCCGCCTGCGCCTCCCAGGCAGTGATCGTGCCCGTTGCGGCCGTTCGGAGCGCCGCGACGAGGGATGGCGGCGCGGGCTCGGCGATCTTGACGCCGTTGTCGCGCATGCGCGCATAATTCTCCGAGGTGCGATGGGTCAGGAGCGCGAGCTGGCTCTGCTCGGTCTCGGCCGCGGCCGCCATCACCTCGCGCTGCGTCGGCTCCGGTAGCGCGGCAAATGCCTCGCTGCGGACGAAGGCGATCGAGACCGGCATCGCGTAGTTGATGGCCGTGAAATAGGGCAGGAAGTCCCACAGCTTGCGTCCCGCGCCGCCGTCGCCGGAGGTGAGGAACGCGTTCAGTTGATGCTCCTTCAGGCCGACAAGCGCTTTGTCCATCGGCAGGAACTGTGCGTTCGCGCCGGCCGCCTTCATCACCTCGCTGGAATTGGCATCGTAAGCCCGCAAATTGAGTTTCGGCAGGTCGTCAGCGCCTGCAAGCGACCGGTCCGACCACAGGCCCGTCGCAGGCCAGATCGTCAGATAGAGCACCTTGAGGCCGTGGGCGGCGAGGGCCTTTTCGTAAAGCGGCCGTGCGCGCGCATTGGCGGCGCGAGCGATGTCGACCGATTGCACCAGGAAGGGTAGCGTCGAGAGGCTGAGCACGGGGTCGAGGCCCGAGAGCGCGCCTGCAAAGGCGTCGCCGCCCGCGATCCGGCCGTCCAGCGCCGCGCGCGGCATTTCGCCCGAGCTGATCTTCAGCTGATTGTCGAAGGCGTTGGTCACGCTCACGAAACCGTTTGTGCGCGCGGCCACGCGATTGGCGAAAGTGCTGAGCCCGATCCCGGATATGTTGTTCTCGGGATATTCGGTGGTCATCCGCCAGTTCACTTGCGCCATGGCTGGCGCGGCGGACAGGATCAATAATGCGAGGGCAAGGATCGCGCGGATCCGTTTGGCGGGGAAGCGCATTGGGAGAAGCAGGTCAGTCAGCATTTATTGGCAACTCATCGAACCATGGCACGACGCCACGACATGGCAGATCATCTTGTTGCATGCCGCGCCCGCGTGCGCCACGGCGATACTTGGGCACGGCTGACGCGAATTGCATCACGCATCGTCCCCGCACTGCTCGTGTCCGCGACACAGGCGATGGCTTGGGACAGCTCACCCGCAAAGACCAACGTTGCCGTTCCCAGCGTCGAGGAGCTGGCGATGCCGCCTGCGATGCCGGCGGATGGCCGCGAGAGCGACACGCGGGAATCGATCTGCCTGATCGTTGAGGCGGCCGCGCGCGATGCCAAGCTGCCGTTGGAATTCTTCGCCCGCGTGATTTGGCAGGAAAGCCGTTTCCAGGCCGATGCGGTGGGCCCGATGACGCGCAACGGCGAGCACGCGCAGGGGATCGCGCAGTTCATGCCGGGCACCGCGAGCGAGCGCGGGCTTCTCAATCCCTTCAATCCGGTGCAGGCCCTGCCGAAATCGGCCGAGTTCCTGAATGAGCTCCGCAATCAGTTCGGCAATCTCGGCTTGGCTGCGGCCGCCTACAATGCCGGGCCGCGGCGGGTGCAGGAATGGCTCGCCGGCAGTGGTAGCATGCCGGAGCAAACCCGCAACTACGTCTACGCCATCACCGGCACGACGGTTGACGCGTGGGCCAAGGCCGGCAGCACCGGCAAGGGGCCGCCCAGCTCACCGCCCACGAGCTGCCGCGACCTGATGGCGCTGTTGAAGCGCGCACCGAACCCGTTCGTGGCCGAGCTCGAGCAGCATGTCGAGCTCGCTGCCGCCAGGATCTGGGGCGTTCAGCTCGCGGCGGGCTTCGATCGCAACAAGGCGCTGGCGATGTATTCCCGCGCCGTCACGCGCCTCAGCGCCGTGATCGGCGAGCGCGATCCCAGCCTGTTGAGCTCGGTGATGCGCAGCCGCGGTTCGCATCCCTTCTACCAGGTGCGCATCGGCACCGACACGCGCCCCGAAGCGGACGATCTCTGCAACCGCATCCGGAAAGCGGGCGGGGCTTGCTTCGTGCTGAAGAACCGCGGCGTGGCGGGGTAGGCGATAGCTGGAGCTTTCGCTTTGCGAAGAGCGGATCATAGCCTGCATTGATCTTGCGCTGGGTGCAGCCGTGTGAAAGGACAATCAAGGAGCGAACGCCCCGCGGAGGGTGGGCCTTTTGGAGCTGCTGCAGGTGATTGGGGGCGCGACACACAGAGATCCCATCGGAACGATCCACAGAATTGCTCTGGCATGCGCTTGTATGGTGAGCTTCGTGCTCTGGCTTGCATTGGATTCGGACTTCGCCAACGCCCTGTTTTGGGCTGCGAAGCTGGAGGGGCATCCGATCAGTGGGACCGTCCCGGTGAGCAAAGTCGCAATCTGCCTCGGCTGGAGCTTGTTGGCATTCGGATTAATCTGCCACCGCTACTGGATAGGGACGATCGCTATTTTGGCGCTTTTGGCGGCCACCCTTGTTGGCGAGATCGGCTCCAGCATTGTCGACATCAGGTTTTTTGATCTGCCGGTAGCCAAATCGATCGTTCAGTCGGCGCCGCATGGATTGCTTTATGCTCTCAAGCTGCCATTCATCGCGATTGCTCTTGCCTACTTCATCGTTACCAGGCGTGCCTTCGCCAATGCATATGAGCGGCTCTGCCTGGCAGCCATATTGGGCTTGTGCGCTATCATGACGTGGACCGGCTTGTTCGATCTGATCTATCCGGGCATCGCATGGCGCTAGCCAGCATTGCGCCGCGCATGCCAGCCCCGCCGCGTGTTTCCTTGACGCGGCCGCCGGCATTGCCCGTTATGCAGGCCCGATTCCACAACCCCGACCGGCCGTCCCTTGGCGTTTCCTCCGCTCAATTCTCCTCAATGGCAAAGTCCGTGGCGCACCTTCGCCTGGGGGCTGCGTTCAATCACGCAGACGATCCTGACGCTAGTGCTGTTCGCGACCTATCTCGGCATCGGCGCGCTCGCCCATGACAGCCATTTCAGCCTGCTCTGGGCGCTGTGCTCGACACTGTTCGTCTGGGCCGGGCCGGCACAGATCATTTTGACTACCACGCTCGGTTCGGGTGCGACCGTCATCCAGTCGGCGATCGCGGTCACCGTCAGCGCGATCCGGCTGTTTCCGATGGTGGTCTCCGTGCTGCCGCTGATGCGCACACCAACGACCAAGCGGCGTGAGCTGTTCTTTGCGGCGCATCTCACGGCCGTGACGTTGTGGGTCGAATGCCATCGCTTCCTGCCGCAAGTGCCGCGCGAGCGTCGCATCGCCTTTGTGAACGGACTTGGCTTCGGTCTGGTCTCGGTATGTCTGACCGCCAACACGATCGGCTATTTCCTCGCCGCCAACCTGACTCAGGCATTGGGCGCCGCGATCCTGCTGCTGACGCCGCTATCCTTCCTGTTCTCGACCGCGCGCAACAGCCGCGAGGTCGCCGATGTCGTCCCGCTCGCGCTTGGGGTTCTGCTCTATCCGCTGGCCGCGAAGATGAACTCCGGCCTCGACATCCTCGTCAGCGGCCTTGCCGCGGGCACGATTGCCTATGGCGTGCATTGGTGGCGGGAGGTGCGCGCATGAGCGCCCCGCAACTCATCGGCGACTGGCACGCGCTGCTCTTGCTGTTCGTCGCCGGCGTCATTCCCAACCAGATATGGCGCATGCTGGGCCTGTGGTTCGGCGGCGGTATCGACGAGGGCTCCGAGCTTCTGGTCTGGGTGAGGGCGGTCGCGACCGCGATCCTGGCCGGCGTCATCGCCCAGATCGTGGTCGAGCCACCCGGCGCGCTCGCCAGCGTGCCGGATGCCTTGCGCTACGGCGCGGTCGGCGCCGGCCTCGTTGTGTTCCTGCTGACCCGCCGCTCGATCTTCGCAGGCGTTGTCGCCGGCGAAGTCTTCATGCTGGCCGGCAAGTGGTGGTTGGGCTAAAACCGTCGCGAACAGCCAAGGAACTGGAAATATGGTTCGCGAAAACGAACTCCGCGAAGGCGAGGTCGCCATCGAGCTGCCGTCGACGGAGGATGCCGGCCTCGTCTTCATCGGCCGCATCCGCACCCCCTGGACCTCGCGGCTGGAGACGCCGCGCCAGGGCCGCGCCGACGGCCCGGTGTGTCGCCTCGAGATTTTCGAGCCGTTCTTGCCCGCGATCAAGGGCGTCGATTTCTACAGCAATCTCGAAGTGCTCTACTGGCTCGACAAGTCGCGCCGCGACATCGTGCTGCAGAGCCCGAAGAACAACGACAAGACCCGCGGCACGTTTTCGCTGCGCTCGCCGGTCCGGCCCAATCCGATCGGCACCTCGATCGTGAAGCTGGTCGGCATCGAGGGCGGCACGATTCTCGTGCGTGGCCTCGATTGCCTCGACAACACGCCGCTGATCGATATCAAGCCTGATCGCTGCGAGTTCACGCCATTGGCTGCGCCGCAGCCGGGGGACTTTCAGACGGAATAACGATCAGCCCTTCAACGCCGCGATCAGCTTGATCGCATTCTCTTCCAGCACCTTGACGTCTTCCTTGCGGCTCGCGGGCGGCAGCATCGCCACGCCGTCGTGGCGGGGCATCACGTGCATGTGGAGATGAAACACCACCTGGCCGCCGGCGGCCTCGTTGAACTGCTGCACGGTGATGCCATCGGCCTTGAAGGCCTTCATCGCGGCGGCCGCGATCTTGTGCGTGCCGCGGGCGACGTGAGCATAGTCATCGGGCTTGATGTCGAGGATGTTGCGGGCAGGAGCCTTCGGGATCACCAGCGTGTGGCCGGGCACCCGCGGCATGATGTCGAGGAAGGCGAAGACATGCTCGTCCTCGTAGACCTTGTGGCAGGGAAACTCGCCGCGCAGGATCTTTGCGAAGATGTTGTTCGGATCATAGGCGGTCATGGCGGCGGCTCCCAAGAATTTTGAGCTTAGTTTTGCGCTTACTGTCACCGGCGATGGCAAACCGTCAAGGCGCCTCGTCGATGCCTTTCCGGAACGGGCCGAGCTCGGCGAGCTCGCGTCCGGCCTCGGCGACATAGGCACGCTCGCGCTTGAGATAATCGTCGATGGCGCGACGCAGGCCAGGATCGGCGATGAAATGGGCGGAGTGGGTGGTCCGCGGCAGGTAGCCGCGCGCGATCTTGTGCTCGCCCTGCGCGCCGGCCTCGACATATGTGAGGCCGCGCTTAATGGCGAAATCGATTGCCTGGTAGTAGCAGACCTCGAAATGCAGGAACGGATGATGCTCGACCGCTCCCCAGTTGCGGCCGAACAGCGCGTCCGAACCGATGAAGTTGATCGCGCCCGCGATCCAGCGCTCGTTGCGGCGGGCCATCACCAGCAGCACGTCCTGGCTCATGGTCTCGCCGATCAGCGAGAAGAACTCGCGCGTGAGATAGGGACGGCCCCATTTGCGCGAGCCGGTCTCCATGTAGAATTCGAAGAAGGCATCCCAGGCGTCCTCGGTGATGTCCTTGCCTGTGAGCCAATGGATGGTGATGCCGGCGGGTAGCGCATCGCGTCGCTCGCGCTTGATCGATTTGCGGTGGCGCGAGTTCAGCGTCGCCAGAAAATCGTCGAAGGTGGCAAAGCCCTCATTGCGCCAGTGGAACTGCTGGTCGGTGCGCTGGAGGAAGCCGTGCTGGGCAAGCAGCTTCCACTCGGCCTCGCGCGCAAAGGTGACGTGCACCGAGGAGGCCTTGCTGACGCCGCACAGCGCCACCAGCCCGCTCGCCAGTGCCTCCGTGATCCGCTCGTGGTCGACGCCGTCGCGGACCAGGAGCCGCGGCCCCGTCGCCGGCGTGAAGGGAACAGAGACCTGCAGCTTCGGGTAATAGCGTCCGCCGGCGCGCTCATAGGCGTCGGCCCAGCCGCGGTCGAAGACGTACTCGCCTTGGCTATGCGATTTCAGATAGCAGGGCACGACGCCGGCGACACGGTCGTTGATCTTGGCCACCAGATGCCGGGGTCCCCAGCCGGTGCGGATCGTGGCTGAACCCGATTTCTCAACGGCGGAAAGAAACGCGTGAGATACGAACGGGTTATAGGCGGGCCTTAAGAGGCTGAGAGAATCGGCTGGAAGCCTGGATGAGGTTCCCGTGCCATGCCCGTTGCAGGCCTTGCCAGGATTGGCGCAGGCGTCCCAATCCTCTGGCGAGACTTCGCCAATGGACGGTACGGCCTCCAGCGTGATTTCCGATGATCGCATTGCGCCCAAGATCGTGCATTGCAGCAGCGACTTCAAGGGTGGGGAACATCAAGCCTGCGGCACGAAGCCCTCAAAGATCATCTGATCGGCATGTTGCCCAACCCGCGTCCGCTGCTCCGGCGTGCGCACGGTCCAGCCGAGCAGCGCGCAGCCGAAGAGGTTGCGGGCGATCCAGGGGGCGGACGCCGGCAGGTGATCGACCTTGAAGGCGACGAAGTGGGGCTGGGTTTGGAAGCCGTGGCGAAGGTACAGCATGCTGTCGCGCTGCGCTTGCGTCAGGTAGGTCCAGTACTCGTCCTCATAGCTCCGCTGCGCGACGATGCCGCGCGGGCGGGAGGGCAGCAGCTCACGCAGCGCCAGCACCTGGTCTGGGTCGAAGGACATCCCGACCGCTTTGCCCTGATACGACGCCAGCACCTCGGCCATCCGCTTCACCAGCTTGCGGTCGCCGTCAAAATGGCTTTTCACCTCGATCACCAGCGGCACGCGGCCGGCAACCATGACGCAGAGATCGCTGAGCGACATCATCCGCTCAGGCGTATCCCTGAACCTGATGGCCTTCAGCTCCGCCGCGGTCTTGGCGACCACCGGGCCGGTGGCCTCGGTGAGGCGGCCAAGCGCGTGGTCGTGGTGCACCATGGCCTCGCCGTCGGCGGAGAGCTGGATGTCGACCTCGATCGAGAAATTGCCCGCAACCGCCGCCTGCACCGCGCCCGGCATGTTCTCGACGATACCGCGGGAGATGTCATGCAGGCCGCGATGGGCGACCGGCCGCGCTGTCAGCCAATCCGGAGCACGCACGATGCTGACCTCAGGCGACCTCGAACACGCCTTCGACCTCGACCGCCGCATCAGCGGGCAGCGAGGCCACGCCGACGGTGGTGCGGGCGTGGCGGCCCTTGTCACCGAAGGCCGCGACCATCAGGTCAGAGGCGCCGTTGAGAACCTTTGGCCCGTCCAGGAAGTCCGGCGCCGAGTTGATGAAGCCGCCGAGACGCACCACGCGCACAACCTTGTCGAGGTCGCCAAGCGCCGCCTTGACCTGTGCGAGCAGGTTGACGGCACAGCCACGCGCGGCCGCAGCACCTTGCTCGAGCGAGACGCCAGCGCCCAGTTTGCCCTTGGCGATCAGCTTGCCGGCGGGATCGAAGCAGACCTGGCCGGAGACGAACAGCAGATTGCCGGTGCGCACGAACGGCACGTAATTGGCGACGGGAGTGGGGGCCTCGTGCAGCTTGATGCCCTGTTCCGCCAGTTTCTGCTCGACCGTGCCCGCCATGTCTCGACCTCGATGTCTGAAAAATCATCCGCTCCGGCGGGTCTGGTGACCGCGGGGCGCGCCCTGTTTCGCCCATCATGCCGCCACATGCAAGCAAGCCGATAGGGCGACGGGACGCCGGGGTGAACTGGATTTTCCCGAGGCAGGTCAGGGGGTTCAGCGGAGAGGCGCAACTTTACGTGAAACCGCCGCAGTTGCGACGCAATGGAACGGTCATTAAAGTGTCGAATCTGCGCGTCCCCAGGGAACAGACATGGTGCACCTTTTCCGGACTTCATTCGGTGTGATGGCGCTCGCGATGGCCGCCGTCGGCGCCGGTGGCAGCGCGCATGCCGCGAACGGTCCGTTCCTCGCACACCAGGCGCTCTATGATCTGAGCCTGGTCAAATCGCGCTCCAATTCCATCAACAGCGCGCGCGGCCGCATCCTCTACAATTTCGCCGGAAGTGCTTGCGAAGGCTACACGTCCGAATTCCGCCAGGTCTCCGAGCTCGACAGCGGCGAGGGCAAGGTCACGCTCAGCGATCTCCGCTCCAATTCCTGGGAGGACGCCACAGGGAAAAGCTACCGCTTCAAGATCGAGACGCGGATGAACGAGACCGAGGCCGGCCTGGTCGACGGCTCGGCGGAGCGCGACGGCGACCACATCAACGTCAAGCTGAAGTTGCCGGCACCGAAGAATTTCACTCTCGACGGCAAGATTGTGTTTCCGACCGAGCAGATCCAGCACATCATTGCCGCCGCTAAGGACGGCAAATCGCTGCTCGAGCTCTCGGTCTATGACGGCTCCGACGATGGCCAGAAGGTCTACAACACGCTGACCGTGATCGGTCAGGCGATCCCTGCCGACCGCACTGCTTCGCCAGATCCTTCGACGTCGGACGAGCACATGAAAACGCTGAAGCGCTGGCCGGTGACCGTCAGCTATTTCGACCGCGACGTCCAGCAGAAGGAAGGCGAGCAGACGCCGGTTTATGCGATGTCGTTCGAGCTCTACGAAAACGGCGTCTCCCGCCAGCTCGTGCTCGACTACAACGACTTTGTCATTTCCGGCGCGATGGGCAAGTTCGACGTCAAGGACAGCAAGCCCTGTAATTGAGGGGCCCCGCGCTCTCTCCTTCGTCATTGCGAGCGCAGCGAAGCAATCCAGAATCTCTCGGCGGAAAGATTCTGGATTGCTTCGTCGCAAGAGCTCCTCGCAATGACGGGCTAGCCCTCAACGCCATCTCCAGTTACGCTCCCTCCCAACCACAAACTCCGGGAGCCAGCACCATGCCCAAGCTCGACCATCTGCGCCCCAGCGGCCTGCACCACAATCCCGCTTATTCCCACGTCGTCACCGCCTCCGGCGCGCGCACGATCTACATCTCCGGCCAGGTGTCGGTGGACGAGGAAGGGCGGATCGTCGGCGAGGGCGATCTCGCCGCACAGACCACGCAGGTGATGCAGAATCTCGGCCATGCGTTGAAGGCAGCCGGCGCGAGCTATGCCAACATCGTCAAGATCACGACCTTCGTCGTCGGCTACAAGCCGGAGCTGCGCCCGATCATCGGCAAGGCCCGCTCGGCTTTCTTCGAAGGCATGGAGCCGCCGGCCTCGACGCTGGTCGGCGTCTCCGCGCTTGCGGCGCCGGAGTGGCTGATCGAGATCGAGGCGATCGCAGTCGCGGATTGAAGAACGACGCTCCCCGCAGAAAATGAAAAACAACCCCATGCACAGTAGGCGGGCGGTGCAAGGGGACCGCAATTCAATGCCAGTACAAATTTCGCATTTAGCGAATTCCATTTGACGCGTCGGGCAAAACAGTGGCACTCTGCCATGCTGGCATTTTCGAAAAGCCCGTAGCCCGTAGATGGGTTGAGCGTTTGCGAAACCCATCGCGCTTGTTTGTTGGTAACGGGCGATCAGTCTGATGATGGCAACGATTTCGGAGAGCGGTGAGCGGGAAGAGATGGGTTTCGCAAGGGCTCAACCCATCCTTCGGACTGACATCTCTTGCAGCAGCATCATTGCGTCGTCGGCCCGGTTGGTCGGCACGAAGAGATGGTCGTGGTGGAAGGCCGAAACTGCATTGGCGCTGATGCCGGATTCGGCGAGCCGGGCCGTGATGGCGGCGAGAAAGCCGACCGCATCGAGCGCGGAGTGAACCGTCAGGGTGATCAGGCGCGAGGCGAATGCGTAGCTTAGTCCTGCCGCTTGCGCCTCGTCACGCAGGATGACCAGCGTCGTCCCTTCCTGCTCGCGGAATGTCAGCAGCGGATTGAGCCCTGCGGGAATGCGCTCGTTTGCCGCGATGGTGCAGAACACGAAGGTGCCCGGCTGCAGCTCCGGTTTCATGTGCTTCAGTAGCACGCTGAGACCGCGTTCACCTGTCACAGCCGTTTGTCTCTCGGGAACGGGGCCCGCCGTATCCCGTCATTGCGAGCGCAGCGAAGCAATCCAGAATCTTTCCGCGGTGACAGTCTGGATTGCTTCGCTGCGCTCGCAATGACGATGTGGATGCACTTTGCCATCATTCCTGCGCTTTCTCCGGCCCGTCATATGCGATGCCCCGAATGACGGCGGCGCTGCCGAACTTCTTGCGCAGGCTGTCCACCGCGCGCTCGGCATGCGCGGCGCGGCGGTCGAGCATGTCGGTGTCGTCGGCGGGGGAGCCTTCGCGCAGCGCGCTGACGCCGGCGCCCATCAGGCGGAAGGCAGTGCCGTCGATCTCTTTCGCCAGCATCTCGCGGCAGATCGAAAAAATCTTTGCGGCGAGCTGCGTCGGCGCTGCGATCGACTGCGAGCGCGTGCGCTGACGAAAATCGGCGGTCTTCAATTTCAGCGTGACGGTCGAGCCGGCAAGCTCGCTGCTCTTGAGCCGCGACGACGTCTTCTCGCACAGCCGCCACAGGATCTTTTCCAGCGAGGCGAAGTCGCGGATGTCGGTCTCGAATGTGGTTTCGCTCGAAATCGTTTTGGCGCCGCGATCGGCCTCGACGCGGCGGTCGTCGATGCCGCGGGCGAGCCGCCACAGCCTGCGGCCGTCGCTCGGAAACTGCCGCATCAACTCGATCTCGTCGGCCTTCTGCAGGTCGGCGATGAGGCGGAAGCCGCGCTGGACCAGGCGCTCCTGCGTCGCCGGTCCCACGCCGAAGATGAAGCCGACCGGCCTCGAAGCCAGCATCGTGCGCGCTCCCTCCTGATCGAGCGCAGCAAAGCCGCGCGGCTTGTCGAGATCGGAGGCGATCTTGGCCAAAAACTTGTTGCAGGACAGGCCGACCGAGACGGAGATGCCGACATCGCGCTCGACGTCTCGGGCAAAGCGTGCCAGCACCTTCGCCGGGATCATGCCGTGCACGCGCTCGGTGCCGGAGAGATCGAGAAAGGCCTCGTCGATCGACAGCGGCTCGACCAGCGGCGTCAGCGCCTGCATGGCCTGTCGCACGTCGCGCCCGACCCGGACGTATTTCGCCATGTCGGGCGGGATCACGATTGCATGCGGACAGGCTTCCAGGGCCTTGAACATCGGCATCGCCGAGCGCACGCCATAGGTGCGCGCGATGTAGCAGGCGGCCGACACCACGCCGCGTCTGCCCCCGCCGATGATGACGGGCTTGTCGGAGATGTCAGGATTGTCGCGCTTCTCGACCGTTGCATAGAAGGCGTCGCAGTCGATATGGGCGATGGTCAGGCTCGCGAGCGCGCGGTGGCGGACGAGGCGAGGGGATCCGCAGGCGGAACAGCGCCGCAGGCCGAAATTCTGCAAACCGATGTCCAGATCGGCCAGACAATCCCGGCAGAAGCAGCGGGGCCCGGCCGGATCGGCGGCGCTCACGGCACGTCGCGCTCCCAGGTCCGGTCGCCGAGCGCATCGCCCAGCACCTGCCGCGCTGCGGCAACGTTGGTCGGATGCAGCTCCAAGGCCTTGGCAAAGGCCTTCACGGTGTCGTCATCGCGCAGCACGAAATCGAGCACGCTGAGCAGGAAATTGGGGTCCGAGGCGGCGTTCCGGAGCGTCTCCGGGCCGACCCCTGTCTCAGCCAGGAACAGGCCCAGCCTTTCGGGATCGCCCGCCACAAAGGACAGCGCCTGAATCGCAACGATTTCAGCGACTTCGCGAGGGTTGTGAACAGGCTTTTTCACGGGCCCGGTTTGCCTTTCCATTAACTTTCAGTGTCTACTTTGGATCATGCCCGAGTCTTGGGAATGAGTCTCGTGCCTGAGTCTTGCGACCCCAGACAAGCAACTGGAAACCACATCGCAGAAAGTGGCCCCTCGGGTTTAACGAAACTCAAGCGAATCTGAGGCTAGTTTGAATCCAGTTTTCGAAGCGCCGGAAAGCGGCGCCTGAGGCGTCACATGCATCGGTCTTTGGGACCAACTGGAGGGCGGGATGGCTAAGACCGTCCTGATCGTGGAAGACAACGAGCTCAACATGAAGCTCTTCCGCGACCTGTTGGAGGCGCACGGCTACCAGACCTCGGGAACCAGCAACGGCTACGAGGCGCTCGACCTCGTCCGCAAGATGCGGCCCGACCTGGTGCTGATGGATATTCAATTGCCGCAGGTCTCGGGGCTCGAGGTGACGCGCTGGATCAAGGACGATCCGGAGCTGCGCTCCATTCCCGTCGTCGCGGTCACGGCGTTCGCGATGAAGGGCGACGAAGAGCGCATCCGCGAGGGCGGGTGCGAAGCCTATTTGTCCAAGCCGATCTCGGTCGGCAAATTCATCGAGACGGTCCGGCGTTTTATCGGATAGGAAGTGAGTTCAAAGTGTCCGCGCGTATCCTGGTTGTCGACGACGTTCCCGCCAACGTCAAACTCCTCGAAGCCCGCCTGTCCGCCGAATATTTCGACGTGATGACCGCCTCGAACGGCACCGAGGCGCTGGCGCTGGCCCGCCGCGCCGAATGCGACATCATCCTGCTCGACGTGATGATGCCCGACATGGACGGCTTTGAAGTCTGCCGCCGCCTCAAGACCGATCCGGCCACGCACCATATTCCCGTCGTGATGGTCACCGCGCTCGACAGCCCGGCCGACCGCAACCGCGGACTGGAAGCCGGCGCCGACGATTTTCTGACAAAGCCCGTTTCCGACGTCGTGCTGATCGCGCGCGTGCGCTCGCTGACGCGGCTGAAGATGATGACGGACGAGCTGCGCATGCGCGCCATCACCTCGCTCGAGATCGGCATGCAGGCGCCCGAGCGCAGCGCCATCGCCGATGCAGGCAAGGGCGGCCGCATCCTGCTGGTCGACGACCGGCAGTCGTCCTATGAGCGGCTGGCGACGATCCTCGCCGCCGAGCACACCGTCGACGTCGAGTCCAATCCGACCGAGGCGCTGTTCCACGCCGCCGAGGGCAATTACGACCTGCTGATCGTCTCGCTCGACCTGCACAATTTCGATGGCCTGCGGCTCTGCAGCCAGGCCCGCTCGCTGGAGCGCACCCGCCACGTGCCGATCCTGGCGATTGCGGAAGCGGAAAATGCCACGCGGCTGCTTCGTGGTCTCGAGATCGGCGTCAACGACTATCTGCTGCGTCCCATCGACAAGACTGAGCTCTTGGCGCGCGCCCGCACCCAGATCCGCCGCCGCCGCTACACCGATCATCTGCGCGATAACGTGCAGAACTCGATCGAGATGGCGATCACCGATGCGCTCACCGGCCTGCACAATCGTCGCTACATGGAGAGCCATCTGGCGACGCTGGCCGAGCAGGCATCCACGCGCGGCAAGCCGCTGGCGCTGATGATCCTCGACATCGACTATTTCAAGTCGATCAACGACAATTACGGCCACGACGCCGGCGACGACGTGCTGCGCGAATTCGCGGTGCGCGTGCGCAAATCGATCCGCGGCATCGATCTCGCCTGCCGCTATGGTGGCGAGGAGTTCGTCATCGTGATGCCGGAGACCGATCTCCACGTCGCCGGCATGGTCGCCGAACGCCTGCGCCGCTCGATCGCGGGCGAGCCCTTTGCCGTCCACAAGGGCACCAAGCGCATCGAGGTCACGATCTCGATCGGGCTCACCACGCTAGAGCAGAAGGGCGAAGCGGTCGCCGACGTTCTCAAGCGCGCCGACACCGCCCTCTACCGCGCCAAGCACGACGGGCGGAATCGCGTGGTGTCGCAGGCGGCGTGAGGCGGAGTCGGGAGTAGCCGCTAGTCCCACAAGCTCCGCTGTCATTCCCCGCGAAGGCGGGGAATCCAGTACGCCGCAGCTTCTCGGATCAACCCTCACTGTCTCTGGAATACTGGATCACCCGCCTTCGCGGGTGATGACACCGAAAGGTACGGCGACGGCGATTATTGCGGCGCGGGCTTGCGTCCCTTTGCTATCACCGCATCACCCACATCCACCCCCGCGTTCCGCAGCAGCACCTTCGCCGCTTCCTTCGCCGCGCGCGCCATGGCGGGGTCGTCGCGGACGAGGTCTTGCGCAATCGAGCCGTCGACCAGCAGCACGAGCTGCGTTGCGAGCGCGTCGGCATCCGCAACGCCAAGCTCGTTCAACCGCTCGCGAAACCAGACGCGGCGGCTTTCCTTGAAGGCGATGGCGATCTTCTTCACGGCGCGGTCGGAGGGGCCGAGCTCGGCGACTGCATTCACGAACGGGCAGCCGCGAAAATCCTTGGCCGAAAAGCGCCGCTCCAGCGAATCGAAGGTGCCGAGAATCTGCTCGGCCGGCGGCTTGTCGGAGGGGCGCTGGGCTACGAAGCGGCGTTCCAGATAGGCGGCGATCAGCGCGTCCTTGGACGGGAAGTGGTTGTAGAGCGTCCGCTTGGAGATGCCGATCTCGGCCGCGATGGTGTCGACGCCGATGGCGCGAATGCCTTGCAGATAAAACAGCTTGTCGGCGGTCTCGAGGATCCGCTCTTTCATCGTCTGTGGGGCGGGCGGGGGAGCCATGCGGCCGGATAAGTCCTGTTGAGCTTCTCTTGAGCTTCTCTTGGCTTGACAGTGCAACCCTTCTATAGACTAATTACACAGGTCTGTGTACCCAAAATCAGCGCGAATTGCAGACGCCGGCACGCGCGCCGTGCCCATGAGGGAGAACAACAATGCCCCTGTTGCAGGTCCTGCGTCCGACATTGCCGATCCTGATCGGCGCCTCGATCATGCTGACGCTGAGCATGGGGCTGCGGCAATCGCTCGGCATCTTCATGCAGCCGCTGACGCACGACATTCACCTCTCGGTGTCGGACTTCACGCTGGCGCTGGCGGTGCAGAACCTCGCCTGGGGCTTCCTCCAGCCGCTCGCTGGTGCGATGACCACGCGCTACGGTTTTCGCCCGATCATGATCGTGGGCGCCTTGATGTACATCGTGGGCCTCATCCTGATGGCGACCGCGAACGGTCTTGTCGCCATCATGATCGGCGCCGGCGTGCTGATCGGCACCTCGCTCGCCTGCACCGCGGCTGCGATCGCGATGTCCGTGGCGGCACGCGCGGTGCCCGCAACGGTGCGCTCGACCGTGCTCGGCATCGTCTCCGGTGCGGGCTCGCTCGGCGCGCTGCTGTCGGCGCCGATCGGGCAGATGCTCAACGAGGGATTTGGCTGGCGCATCGGGCTCGCCGGCTTCGTTGTGATGTCGGTGCTGATGATTCCCGCGGCCTGGTACGCCGGCCGTGTCGACGCGATTCCGCTGCCGAAGCCGGCCGCCGATGACATCGGCGATGCCACGGCCACGACTGCGGCGAAGACCGCGTTCGGCAACGCCTCCTTCGTGGTGATGACCTGCGCCTATCTCGTCTGCGGCATGCAGCTGGTGTTCCTCACCACGCATCTGCCGTCGTATCTGGCGATCTGCGGCCTCGATCCGATGCTGAGCGCGCAGACGCTCGGCATGATCGGCGGCTTCAACGTGCTGGGCTCGCTGTTCTTCGGCTGGGCCGGCCAGCGCTGGAACAAGCTGGCACTGCTCGGCGGCATCTACATCTTCCGCTCGCTCGCGCTCGCCTGGTATTTCATGCTGCCGGCCACACCTGCATCGACGCTGCTGTTCGGCGCCATCATGGGCTTCCTCTGGATGGGCGTCGGGCCGCTGGTCGCGGGCGCCGTCGCCGAGATGTTCGGGCTGCGCTGGCAGGCCATGATCCAGGGCCTCGCCTTCATGAGCCACCAGATCGGCAGCTTCCTCGGCGCCTACGGAGGAGGGCTGATCTACGACCAGCTCGGCTCCTACACCATGGCCTGGCGCATCGGCGTGGCGCTGGGCCTTGCCGGCGGCATCATCCAGGTCGCCTTCGCGCTGATCCGGCCGTCGCAGCCGCCGGCGCCGGTGTTGCGGACGGCTTAGGCGAGGCGCGGGCGCATTATAGGTATGACGCGGATGTCGCGACGCCTGGTTGCGACTGGCCGCTTCTGCCGCCAACGTTGATGTGTGTGCCAGCGACCCCGCAACGAACTTCTCGTCCTATGCGGGATCGCTTGTGACGGCGCTTTCGCCTGAACTGCCGGCCTATTCGGCCAGTTCGCGCATGACCTTGATCAGATCCGACTTGCCTTCGAAGCCGATGCCCGGAATGTCCGGCATGATGATATGGCCGTCTTCAACCCGGACCGAATCCGGAAATCCGCCGTAGGGCTGGAAGAGGTCGGGGTAGCTCTCGTTGCCGCCGAGCCCCAGGCCCGCGGCGATGTTCAACGACATCTGGTGACCGCCGTGCGGAATGCATCGCGACGGTGACCAGCCATGTTGGGCCAGGACGTCCAATGTCCGGAGATATTCGACGAGACCATAGGACAAAGCACAGTCGAACTGCAGCCAGTCGCGATCCGGACGCATGCCGCCGTAGCGGAGCAGGTTGCGGGCGTCCTGGTGCGAGAACAGGTTCTCGCCCGTGGCCATCGGGCCGGGATAGAATTCCGCGACGGCGGCCTGGAGGGCGTAGTCGAGCGGATCGCCGATCTCCTCATACCAGAACAGCGGGTACTCGCGCAGCATCTTGGCATAGGCGATGCCGGTCTCGAGATCGAAGCGACCATTGGCATCGACGGCCAGCCTGGCCTGCGACCCGATCTCCTTGAGCACGGCCTCGATGCGGCCGCGGTCCCCGTCGATCGACGCGCCGCCGATCTTCATCTTCACGACGTTGTAGCCGCGGTTCAGGTAGCCGCGCATTTCCGCCTGCAGCGCGGAGTTGTCCTTGCCGGGATAGTAGTAGCCGCCAGCAGCGTAGACGAAGACCCGCGGGTTGGCCTCCTTGCCCTTCATGTCCGCGAGCAGGCGAAACAGGGGCTTGCCCGCAATCTTTGCGGTCGCATCCCAGATCGCCATGTCGAGCGTTCCGACCGCGACCGAGCGCTCGCCGTGACCGCCGGGCTTCTCGTTCGACATCATCTTCGTCCAGATGCGGTGCGGATCGAGATTGGTGCCATCGTCGTTCAGCAGGCTCGCGTGTTCGGCTTCGAGGATGCGGTCGCGAAAGCGCTCCCGGATCAGCCCGCCCTGACCATAGCGGCCGTTCGAATTGAAGCCATAGCCGACCACCCGCCGCCCGTCGCGGACGACGTCGGTCACGACGGCGACAAGGCTGGAAGTCATCTTCGAAAAGTCGATGTAGGCATTCCGGATCGGTGACGAGATTGGCTTGGTCGTCTCGACGACGTCTACGATACGCATGGCATTATCTTTCTGTGGTTGTTGATGTCTTCGGTTAGGGATCGGTTGCCAGAACTTCGGTCTCGGCCGTGGCGGGCTTGTCGTGGCGCAGCCGCACGGCTTCCATCGCCTGCTTCTGATCGAAGGCGCCGTCCCACTTGGCGATCGCGATCGTCGCGATCCCGTTGCCGACGAGATTGGTCACGGCGCGGGCTTCGTTCATGAAGCGGTCGACGCCGAGCAGAAGAACGAGGCCGGCGACGGGAACGGTGTGGATCGACGATAGGGTTGCGGCGAGCGTCACGAAGCCAGCGCCGGCGACGCCTGCCGATCCCTTCGACGTCAGAAGAAGCACGCCCAGCAGGACGATCTGGTCGCCGAGAGAAAGATCCGTGTTTGTCGCCTGAGCGACGAAGACGGCGGCCATCGAAAGGTAAATGGAGGTTCCGTCGGCGTTGAACGTGTAGCCGGTGGGCAGCACCATGCCGACGACGGTCTTGTCGCAACCGAGCCGCTCGAGCTTCACCAGCATCTGCGGCATCACCGCTTCCGTCGAGCAGGTGCCCAGGACGATGAGGATCTCGTCCTTGAAGTAGCGCAAGAACTGTGGCAGCGGAAAGCCGGCCCACGCCGCGATGCCGCCCAGCACCACCACGACGAAGAGGATCGTGGTAATGTAGACGCCGAGCATCAGATAGCCGAGCGACCAGAGCGTCGCGATCCCGTACTTTCCGATTGTGAAGGCGACCCCCGCTCCAGCGCCCAGCGGGGCGAGGCGCATGACCATGGCCACCACCCGGAACAGGGCGTGCAGCAGGATGTCGATAACGTTCACCAACGGCTTGCCGTAGTCGCCGAGCTGGACCATGGCGATGCCGATCAGCACCGAAACCAGGATGACCTGCAGCATCATCCCCTTGGCGAAGGCATCCACGATCGTGGTCGGGATGATGTCGAGCAGGAATTGCACGAAGCCGTGGTTGCCGTCGGCGGCCTTCACGTAGGCTGAGATCGATCCCGCATCGATGTGGCTGGCGTCGATGTTCATGCCGGCGCCGGGCTTGATCACGTTGACGACCACCAGGCCGATGACAAGGGCCAAGGTCGAGACCACCTCGAAGTAGATCAGCGACTTCACGCCAATCCGGCCGACCTCCTTGATGTCGCTCATCTTGGCTATGCCGACAACGACCGTACCGAAAATGATCGGCGACAGCAGCATCTTGATCAGCTTGATGAAGCCGTCGGCGAGCGGCTGAAGGCTGGTTCCGACCTGGGGCCAGAGATAACCGAGCAGGCCGCCCAGCACGATAGCAAGGAGGACCTGCACGTAGAGTTCGCTCAAATATCCGAAAGAAGGCGAATTTTTCAATGTTTTCTCCCTGACGGCTACGTCTATGCCGGGCCTTGGGGGCCTCTGTCGCTGTTTGGGAAGGGTCACTCCGGTCTCCGGAACGGCTTCCGTGCTGCTGTGGTGTTGTGTAGCTTCCGACGATCCGTAGGCTTCGGCCGGAGAGAACGCCAATGCTGTTGCCGAGATTAGTCATGCCGGTTAGGCATCACCGATGGAGCTGATCTGGTTCGAGGATTATCTGGCTCTCTCGGAGACCTTGAGCTTCTCCAAGGCAGCCGAAGCCCGTCACGTGACCCAGCCGGCCTTCAGCCGGCGGATCCGGGCATTGGAGGAATGGGTGGGGGCGCCGCTATTCGTTCGAACGACACACAGCGTGACGCTCACGCCTGCCGGCGAGCATTTCCATGGCCAGGCCGAAATTCTGACCCGGGCGCTGCATCAGTTGCGCCGCGAAACACTCGAAGTGGCCGGACGGGGCACGGGGCCGCTGTCGATCGCGGCGACGCACGTGCTGTCGTTCACGTTCTTTCCGAAGTGGGTTCGGAGCAGCGAGAAGATTCTCGCCTTGGGCAATCTCAATCTCGTCTCGGACAGCATGTTGGCGTGCGAGCGGATGATGCTCCGGGGCGACGTGTCGTTCCTGTTGTGCCACTACCACCGCAGCATGGGCAGCCGGCTCGACACCAGGCAGTTCAAGAGCATCGTCGTGGGTACCGACACGCTCGTTCCCCTCAGCATCGCTGACGCCGGCCGGAAGCCGCGATGGTCGCTGCAGAACGACGAGACCGTCCCCTACCTGGCCTACAGCCCGCAGTCGGGGCTGGGCCGCATCGTGGCAAGCCAGTTGGCGAAGAGGGACCTGAAGAAGATCTTCACGTCGCATCTCGCCGCGACGCTGCTCTCGATGGTCAGGTCCGGAGACGGTGTCGCCTGGCTTCCTCGAACGCTGGCGGAAGACGACATCGAGGCGGGTTCGCTCGTCGAGGCTGGGGACGCCAAGTCCGCGGTCCCGATCGAGATACGGCTGTTCCGCCCGGCAGCACGACAGGGGCAAGAAGTTGAAGCTCTGTGGTCGGCATTCGAAGCCGCAGAGGTCGGCTGAAGAAACACTCGGCAGCCACGCGCTGCCGGGTTGCTATTGCATCCAACGTGGGGTGGGGAGATTTTTCTGACGCAGGAAATCCGGGTTGAACAGCTTGGATTGATAGCGCTGTCCGCCATCCGCGAGGATGGTCACGATGGTCTTGCCCGGGCCAAGGTCGCGCGCGAGCCGCATGGCGCCAACGATGTTGATGGCACTCGACCCGCCGAGCACAAGTCCTTCATGCTCGATCAGGTCGAATAGAACGGGCAACGCTTCCTCGTCCCTGATCTGATACGCCGCGTCGATTGGCGTGCCTTCCAGGTTCCTTGTCACACGCACTTGCCCGATGCCTTCAGTGATCGAGTCCCCTTCGATCGTCAGCTCGCCCTTGGTGAACCAGTTGTAGAGCGCGGCCCCCATGGGGTCGCTGAGCGCAATCCTGACGGCTGGATTTCGCTCCTTGAGCGCTCGCGCAACCCCACCCAAAGTCCCGCCACTGCCGACCGCACACGTAAAGCCGTCGATTTTTCCGCCGGTTTGTTGCCAAATCTCAGGTCCTGTCGTGCGGTAGTGACCCTCGCGATTGGCGATGTTGTCGAACTGGTTAGCCCAGAACGCACCGAGCTCTTCGGCGAGCTGGCCGGAGTAGCGAGCGTAGTGACCGGGACTCGAATAGGGAACGGCGGGGACCAGTCGCAGGTCCGCACCACACAACCGCAACATATCCTTCTTTTCCTGACTTTGCGTGTCGGGCATCACGATCACGCTTCGATAACCGCGTGCATTGGCCACGAGCGCAATACCGATGCCGACATTTCCGGCCGTGCCTTCGACGATGACGCCGCCGGGTCCGAGCTTGCCGCTCTGCTCGGCATCATTGATCATGGCGAGGGCCGCACGATCCTTGATCGAGCCACCGGGATTGAGAAATTCAGCCTTGCCGTAGATCTCGCAGCCCGTGGCCTCCGACGCCATTCGCAACCTGATCAATGGCGTGTTGCCGATGGAGTCCAAAAATCCCGTTCGCACGCCGTTCATCGCCTGCCCACCTTCGCGCTTCCGCAACTTTAAGCTGTTCGGCGGGCAATTCCGTTCTCTAGTTCAGGCGATCCAGGCAACGATTTTGGCGTGCGGGCGGCTCAATCGGCGATTTTATTCCGTGCGGTGTTTCGTTTTCGCTTGTGGGCCGGGCAGCATGCGCCGAACTGTCCTCATCCGTCGGATACGCAGTTGAACTTTGGGCCCTTGGGGCTATTGTCCTGGGATCGCCGAGTTGGACCTGGCATCGGCGCCTGAGAGCCCATTTCGCTCCCGCCAATCGGCGGAGCGAGTTCATGCACGAAGCTGCTGCCCGTCCCGCGATAGACTGAGGCGGTTCTCACCCAGGAGAGGGCGCCAGGCAGTCGCGTGGTGCCGACGTGCCTTTCTCAGAAAACCAGCTGGAGTTGGGCCCTTCGCATGAAAATCCGTGTCGGCTTCGAGATGATCTACGAGTTTCCGCAACCAACGCCTTTGATCGCGGTGATGGGCATTCACTTCACGCGGGCCTCCGACATCATCGTGCCCGATTACCTCACAAGCCAACCCTCAGTGCCGATCACGCCTTATCGCGACGGCTTCGGCAACTGGTGCAGCCGGATCGTCGCGCCCGCCGGTCGCGTGCGCCTCTCCGCCGACGGGACGGTGCGCGATAGCGGTTTGCCCGATGTGATCGTGCCTTCAGCCGCGCAACACGCGGTCGAGGATCTGCCGCCGGACACCATCGTTTACCTCCTCGGGAGCCGGTACTGCGAGACCGACCGGCTGTCCGACGTCGCATGGAAGCTGTTCGAGAAGACAACGCCGGGCTGGGCCCGGGTCCAGGCGATTTGCGACTTCGTTCACGGTCATATCGCGTTCGGCTATGAGCATGCCCGCGCAACCAAGACGGCGTGGGAGGCCTTCAACGAGCGCAAGGGTGTTTGCCGCGATTACGCGCATCTGGCCATCTCGTTCTGCCGCTGCATGAATATTCCCGCGCGCTATTGCACCGGCTATCTCGGCGATATCGGCATGCCGCCGCCGTATTCGCCTGGCGATTTTGCCGGCTGGTTCGAGGCCTATCTCGGCGGCCGCTGGTATACCTTCGATGCGCGCAACAACATTCCGCGAATTGGCCGCGTCCTGATCGCGCAAGGACGCGATGCCGCCGATGTTCCGATCACCCAGACGTTCGGACCCAACACGCTTCTCAGCTTCAAAGTGTGGACCGATGAGGTCGCGGAGACGTCCGGCGCCGCCTCCAGCCCAAGCGACCGCGATTGACCTCGCTATCGGGGGAGGGGCCTGCTACACTCTTCGCATCACCGCACGCTGCCGGGCTGTTATCGGTGACTGAGAGCATTGCGCTCCCGCCTTGATCTTGAAGGGCGGTCTGCATGGCAAACACAGCAATCATCAGGGACGCCTACGGGATTCCGGCAACCTTCGTCGGCTCAAAAACCGGCCGGGACGACGCTCCCTTCGTTTTTGTCAGGGTTGGAGACGAGGAACGCCGGATGCGATGGTCCGAATGGGATGCGCTACCAGCCTGGACCGGCGCGCCGCCGCCCAGGGCAGGCAAGCAGAAACAATGAATGGATGCTCGACATGAAAATCGTCCGGATAAGAACGCCAATGACGACACTTGTCCTGATCTCTGCGCTTGGCCTGTTCGCGCGCGCTGCTCTCGCCGCGGAGCCAAGCTGCCGAGCCATCGAAAGCACTTCTGAGCGATTGGCCTGCTATGACGCGGCGTTTCCTCCAAAGGCGAAGAAGCCCGCCATGGCCAATATCGATGCGCCGTCCGGCTATAAGGATCCGTTCGTCGAAGAAGAAGCGCGAACCGCGGCCAAGCTGAAGAACATTTGCCGCGGCTGCTGAGAGCTCACCTGACGTCAATCATTGGCGGCGCTTGCATCTGCAGCCTGTGCATTGGCGAGATCGATCGAACCGATCGAGACCATCTCCATGGAGCCGCGGACGTTCTCCGAAGGCACCGTGATCATTGTGGCGACGCGGCGATAAACCGGGAAGCTGAGACCCTCGATCGCCTCCTCGTCGGTGACGACATCATATGTGCCAGCGGGCAGCAGCCGCTCGATGCCGCGGATCCGAAACGGATGTCTGAACGTGACGGTTTCTCGCCGCGAGCGGATGGTCATGTGGGCCTGCCTTTTCGACAAGAGGGGCTCAACCGACGCTGGCGGGGCGACCATGCGCCCGTTGCCCGGCAATAGCCAGCGCTATCGTCGAGACGTGGCGCGCTGCGCCCGCCGTGCGGCGAGCTGCCTCTCGAGTTCGCGGCGAACGTCGTCCACCACGCTGGCCCAGTCGCCTCGCGTGGGCTGCCTGAACAGCTTCATCGACCGATACCACGGGCTGTCGTCGCGGTTGAGCAGCCAGCGCCAGTCCGGGTTGAACGGCAGCATCGTCCAGACGGGGGCGCCCAGCGCGCCGGCGAGGTGAGCGACGCTGGTGTCGACCGAGATCACCAGATCGAGACAGGACATCAGCGCCGCCGTTTCGCTGAAATCCGTCAGATGTTCCGTGAGATCGACGATGCCACGGCGTTCGGCAAGGAAGGCCCGGTCCTGATCGCGGACGCCCTTTTGCAAGGAGACGAACTGGGCCTCGCAATCGAGCAGCGGCGCAAGTGCGCGCAGCGCCATCGATCGATTGTGATCGTTCTTGTGATCGGGATTACCCGCCCAGACCAGACCGACGCGGAAGCGGGTGTGGGGACCAAGCCGGTCCTCCCAGGCCTTCACGCGCGCTGCGGGAGGCGCGGGAATGTAGCCTTCCGCGAGCGGGATCGTATCCAGCCGCGTCTTGAACGCCAACGGCAGCGCTCCAAGCGGGCAGTGCAGGTCGAACGCCGGCGGAGACGACCGGCCGACACACTCTGCGACCCCGGCGATGCCGCCGAGACACTGCTGGATCGGAGGTTCGACCTCCAGGATGACCCTGGCTCCGAGCGCGGCCACCAGGGGCACATAGCGGGCGAACTGAATCGCATCGCCCAATCCCTCGTCGGAATGCAGCAAGATGGTCTTGCCTTCGAGCGGCTGGTCACCACGCCAAAGCGCTTGCGAAAAGCCGCGGTCGACCAGACCGACGGATGGAAGCCGCCAGCGCGCCTCGCGCGCAAGCCAGCCGCGCTCGAGGTCGCCGGTCAGGAGCTGAAGCGTTGCAAGATAGAACAGCGTCTGCGCATCGTCGGGGGCGGCCGCCAGCGATCTCTGCAGGGTCGCGAACGCCTCATCCAGCAATTGCAGATGCAACAGGACCACGGCCTTGTTGTTGAGCACGGCATGAAAATCCGGGCGAAGCGCCAGCGCCCGATCGAAGCAGGCAAAGGCCTGTTCCAGTCGGCCAAATCGCCAATGCAGCAGGCCGAGATTGTTGTGCGTCTCCGCGAGGCCCGGATCCAGCGCAATGGATGTTTCGTAGTCCGCTTGCGCTTCGTCGAACCGGTTTACGGCCGAAAGGCAAACGGCGCGCATTTGGTACAGGGCTGCGGAATTCCGATTCAGCTTCTCGGCGGTATTGAAGCATTCCAGCGCTTCCGCATGCCGGCCGAGTTCTAGCAGCAACATGCCGCAGTTTTGCGCTGGCTCCCAATATTGCGGATTCAGCGTCAGGGCCTGCTGGTAATGCAGCACAGCTTCGTCGCTCTGCGCGAGTTGCCAGAGCAAGTTGCCGACGTGATTCCAGAGGCCCGCATCATCGGGCTTGAGGCGCAAGGCTTGGCTGCAATGTTGCCGTGCGTCCTCGAGCCGACCCTGCCGCTCCAGGATCGTGGCGAGACTTAAGGAATACTCTGCCCTCGGCGCCTGCCGGACCGCGCGCCCGATCCATTCCACCGCGGCGTCGGGCTGCTGCGCGTGAAAGCAAATCACGCCCAGCAAGTGGAGAGCATCCGGGTGTTGCTCGTCCAGCGTCAGGGCCTGCTGGCAGCAAAGCTCGGCCTCGGCAATTCGTCCCGATTGAAGATGCGTGAAGCCGGTCTGGCTAAGCGCCGCCGGCGTCGCTTGTCCGGATGGCCTGGCCGTGGCCCGGCGCTCGCTGCGATTCATGAACGGCTGGAAATTGTCGCGCTCCGGGCTGATGACTTAGAGCGATGGAGGTCCTAGGAGCCTCGCAATTGAAGAGCGAGGCTACTCCTTCTAACCACGCCAGGATTTCGCGAGGCTGACGGCTCCTCGCCTATCATCGCGCTCCCGTGCCCCGGACGCAGCGCAGCGCTTCTTCAGCGGTGCGCTGCTGAGCCGGGGCCCATGTCTCCACATTCTGCCGTGTTGCTTGCTGGGTCCCGGCTCTGCGCAGCAGCGTTTCACGCTGCAGCGCGTCCGGGACATGAGGGAGCGGCCCAAACGAAAACGGGGCCCGCAAGGGCCCCGCAAACTCTTCAACGCTGCGCCGATCTTACTTGATCTTGGCTTCGCGGAATTCGACGTGCTTGCGCGCCACGGGATCGTACTTCTTCTTGACCAGCTTGTCGGTCATGGTGCGCGAATTCTTCTTGGCGACGTAGTAGAAGCCGGTGTCAGCCGAGGACACGAGCTTGACCTTGATGGTGACCGCTTTGGCCATGTTCTGAACCTCAGAATATTGGGGAATCTGGAGCCGGCCAAACGGCCCGCGTTGGCCGGCAACCTAGCCAGAAACCGCCTGATGTCAAGGTTTCACACGTCGAAAACCACTCGAATCGGGCCCATCAGGCCTCGAAGAACCGGTTTTTCGGTCGGGGAAGGCCCAGATTCTCCCTCAAAGTGGGCCCTTCATATTCTTTCCGGAAAATCCCGCGCCGCTGCAGCTCCGGGACGACCTTGTCGACGAAATCGTCGAGGCCGGCGGGCAGGAACGGGAACATGATGTTGAAGCCGTCGGAGCCGCGCCCGACCAGCCACTCCTCCATCTGGTCGGCGATGGTTTTCGCCGTGCCGACGAAGGCCAGCCCGCCGTAGCCGCCGACGCGCTGGGCGAGCTGGCGCACCGTGAGCTTGTCGCGCCTGGCGAGGTCGACCATGCGCTGCCGGCCGCTCTTGCTGGCGTTTGTTTCCGGGATGTCAGGCAGTTGTCCATCCGGATCGAAGCCGGAGGCATCGGTGCCGAGGATGACCGAGAGCGAGGCGATGGCGCTGTCATAGTGCACGCGGCTGTCGAGCAGAGCGCGCTTCTCCTTGGCTTCCTCGATGCTGTCGCCGACCACGACGAAAGCGCCGGGGAGAATCTTCAGATGCTCGGGATCGCGGCCGATTGTCTCCATGCGGCCCTTGATGTCGGCATAAAGCTTTTGCCCATCGGCAAGGCTGCCGCCGCCGGTGAAGACGGCTTCCGCCGTCTCGGCCGCGAGCTGCCTGCCGTCTTCCGAGGCGCCGGCCTGCACGATCAGCGGCCAACCCTGCACGGGGCGGGCGATATTGAGGGGCCCGCGCACCTTCAGATATTTGCCGTTGTGGTCGAGCACATGCATCTTCGAGGGATCGAAGAACAAGCCGCTGTCGACGTCACGCACGAAGGCGTCATCAGCGAAAGAGTCCCACAAGCCCGTGACGACGTCGTAGAATTCGCGGGCGCGCTTGTAGCGCTCGGCATGCTCCATGTGGTCGTCGAGGCCGAAATTCAGCGCCGCGTCCGGGTTCGAGGTGGTGACGATGTTCCACCCCGCACGCCCGCCGCTGAGATGGTCGAGCGAGGCGAAGCGGCGTGCGACGTGATAGGGCTCGTCGAACGTGGTCGACCCGGTCGCGATCAGGCCGATGCGCTCGGTGACGGCCGACAGTGCCGACAGCAGCGTGAACGGCTCGAACGAGGTCACGGTGTGGCTGCGCTTGAGCGCATTGACCGGCATGTTCAGCACGGCGAGGTGATCGGCCATGAAGAAGGCGTCGAACTTGCCGGCCTCGAGCTTCCTGATCAGCGTCTTGATGTGGCCAAAATTGAAATTGGCGTCGGGCCAGGCCCCGGGATACCGCCACGCGCCGGTGTGGATGCTGATCGGGCGCATGAACGCGCCAAGCTTGAGTTGCCGTTGTGCCATCGCGCCCTAAATCCCGTTCTGGTGTCGTTGGGGAAGGACATAGGCACGCCGGGGAACTCCGCCATCGGGGAAGGCGGGAAGAATTTTTTGTTTTTCGCGATCTGCTCAGCACAATCCCGTCATTCCGGGGCGCCGCGTAGCGGCGAGCCCGGAATCCATCGGGCCAGAGACGGCAAACGAGATCGGGCGAGCGCTCAAGCTTCCCGCGCGCCGGTCCATAGAAGGCCTAGCCACGACCTGTTGCTACCCGTTCCGGAAATTGCCATCCTCGCGGCCGAACACCGCAATGGAAGGCCATGACCTCTGCGAACAATTCCATTCCTGCGATTCTATCGCGCGGCAAAGGCCATCAATTTCTCTTGTATGGCGATGCCTGTTCGGGCGTGCCGGGTGCACCGCACGAGAAGACCTTCGCCTCGGTCAACGCGGTCGTTCAACGCCTCAGACCGCAGCCTGAATTCATTCTGTTTCCGGGCGATGAGATCATTGGACTAACGCCGGATCCGGACGCGCTGCGCGCGCAGTGGCGATATTGGCTGGACACGGAAATGGCCTGGCTCGACCGTGCAGCCATTCCGATGTGGCACACAACCGGCAATCACACGACCTACGACGTGATGAGCGAGGCAGTGTTTCGCGCGGTACTGGACCTGCCGGACAATGGGCCTGCAGGGCAAGCCGGTCTCTCCTACTTCGTGCGGCGCGGCGACCTCGTGATGGTGTTCGTCAACACGCTCTGGAGCGGCCTTGGCGGTGAGGGCCATGTCGAGCTCGCGTGGCTGGAAGCAACGCTCAGAGAACATGGCGATGCCCGACATAAGCTCGTCCTTGGCCATCACCCGGTGTTTCCTGTCAACGGCTTTACGGGGACATATCAGCGCGAGATCGGCCACGAATACGCTCGCCCGTTTTGGGACATCCTGGTGAACGAAAACGTGCTTGCCTACCTATGCAGCCACATCCTCGCCTTCGATGTGCAAGCGCATCGCGGTGTCCTGCAGATCTGCACTGCGGGCGCGGGAACGGCTCACAGGATGCCGGAAGGCGTCGAGTATCTGCATTGCGTTCAGGCCGCACTTGACGAGGAGGGCATGCGTTATCAGGTGCTCGATATCGACGGCGCCGTCAGGGAGAGGATGGAATGGCCGTTGCCCGCTCCTGATGCCGCCGGATGGAGAGAGCTGCCGCTCGGAGATGTCGATGCGCCGTTCAGCGGACTTGTGACGAGCGGACGTCGGATCGAGCTGAGACTGGTGGGGCAAGGCGCCGCGACCGATGTCGCGTCAGCCCAGACGATTTTTACGGCCTTCGCGCCTGGTTCGATCGCGCCGTTCTGGCTCGGGCTCCGGGGACCGAAGCAAACCCTGACGGCCATCGTTGGTCGTGAGCCGGGGCGCAGTCCGTCCTATTGGTTCGGACCCGATCTTCCAGCAGACGACGGTTTCGATATTCACGTGACGATCTACCCGGATATGGGTCCCGGTGGTCTCCTGTACCGCGATCACAACTCTCCTCTTTGGTCGTCCTTCACTTCTGCGTCGGCGCAAGGCCTGGAGCAGCTTTCGTGGCCCCGGCATTGGGCGATCGGCCACGGACAAGGCGGCTGCGAAGACCGTGCCTTCAGAGGTGCGGCGCTGAGCTTGCTAATCGCGTGAGTGAGCTTAGTGAGATCGGTGGCTGGATCAGCTCAAAATATCCTTGTGCATCTTGCCGCCGTAGAAATGGAAGAACGGCACCGGCGCGTCGTGGCGCAGCGGGCCAGTGGCAAGGCGGGTATCGAGCTCGTTGAGCACATTCCGTGTCATGGGATGCAGATCGGCGAGCGGTTTTGAGCCGAGCTCGACCCAGACCAATTCGACCAGCTCCGCATCCGCATGGATCACGCCCTCGACGCGGTGGGTGATCGCCGACGCATCCGCCGTGAAGAAGCGCGTGTCGAACCGCTTGACGCGGCCGGGCGGGGTGATCGCGCGCGCGATCAGGAACAGGCTGGACGGATCTGGCAGCAGGCCCGCATCCGCAAACGGCTTCCAGGCGCCTTCGAGCTTGGCCTTGCCTTCGCTCTTGCGCCCCAAGCAGAGACCGGTCTCCTCGCAGGCCTCGCGGATCGCGGCGATGGCTAGCGATTTTGCGCGCGAGGCCGGGGTCTTCGGGCTGCCCTTGGCGAGATTGGTCTCTAGCTGCGTGGTGATGGGGGCCGCGACTGGCACGCGATAATCGTCCTTGTCGACGCGGCCGCCGGGGAAGACGAATTTGCCGGGCATGAACACCACCTTGTCGTGGCGCTTGCCGACCAGGACCTTTGGAACGGTGCCGCTGCGATCGACCAGGATCAGCGTCGCGGCATCCCGGGGACGGAAATAGGGATGGTGATCGGCTTCCTTCTGATCGTGGACCTCAGCCTTTTCGTCCTGCGCAATATCCGTCATGTCCTCACCCAAACCGCTTTTATTTATTTTGCTTACACCGGCGGAATACCATCCGGCGGGTTGTCGTCAAACCCGTGCATGCGCAGAGCCCATTGCAAGCCGACCACAGCTCCCTTCACGGGCTGCAACAGGGCGAGCGAGGCGAAGAAGGTGAAGGGCAAATAGGCCGCGAAGGTCAGCCAGACCGGCGTCGTGTAATTGGTCTCGATCCACAAGATGCTCGGCACGGTGATGTGGCCGACGATGACGATCACGAGATAGGGGGGCAAATCGTCGGCGCGATGCGGCGTGAAGTCGAGGCCGCATTTCGCGCAATTGTCCGCCGTCTTCAGGAAGGCGCGGAACAGTTTTCCCTCGCCGCACCGCGGGCAGCGGCCGCGAAAGCCGCGCTTCATCGCCGCCCAGAGATCGCGCTTCTCGACGAGGCCGGTCTCGCGCGTCCAGATCTTTGGGGCTGTGCTCATGGTCACCATGCCTTGCCCTTCTGTCCCCCGCCTTTGCTCTTGCTCTTTCCTTTGTCCTTCTTGCCGGGCTTTCGCTTCGGCGGCTTGTGTTTTTTGTCCGGGCTGCGTCCGGGATGTGCCTTGAACGCGGGACGGCGTTGCGGACCAGGTTGCCTGCGGTCGCGCGGCGCGGTCTCGCTGGATGACGACAGCAGCTCGAAACGCAGCGCGCCTGCGATGGGAGCTGCCTCGATCAGGCGGACATCAACGACGTCGCCGAGCTGGTACATGGTGCGGCTGCGGGTGCCGACCAGCGCGTGGCGGCCCTCGTCATAGTTGAAATATTCCGTGCCAAGGGATCGGATCGGGATCAATCCGTCGGCGCCGGTTTCAGCGAGTTTGACAAACAGCCCGGCGCGGGTGACGCCGGAGACGCGGCCCTGAAAACTCGCGCCGATGCGGTCGGCGAGATGGTGCGCGATCAGACGGTCGACGGTCTCGCGCTCGGCCTTCATCGCGCGCCGCTCGGTCAGCGAAATGTGGGCGGCGACTTCGCCGAGCGATTCCGCCGTCTCGCTGTCGAGCAGGGCGCCTTCGCCAAGCCCAAGTGCGCGGACCAGCGCGCGGTGCACGACGAGGTCGGCATAGCGGCGGATCGGCGAGGTGAAATGCGCATAACGGCGCAAATTCAGGCCGAAATGACCGTAATTCTCGGATGAATATTCCGCCTGCGCCTGCGCGCGCAGCACGACTTCGCTGACCAGCGGGAAGTGGTCGTGGCCTTCGAGCTGCGCCAGCACGCGGTTGAACAGAGCGGGGCGCAACGCGCCGCCTTTGGCGAAGGGGACGTCGAGTGTCTGCAAAAACTCCGAGAGCGCGTGGACCTTCTCCAGCGTCGGCTCGTCGTGCACGCGATAGATCAGCGGCAGCGATTTCTTCTCGAGCATTTCCGCCGCCGCGACGTTGGCGAGGATCATGAACTCCTCGATCAGCTTGTGCGCATCGAGCCTGTCAGGGACGACGACACGATCGACGGTGCCGTCGCTCTTGAGCAGAATCTTGCGCTCGGGCAGATCGAGATTGAGCGGATCGCGCTCGTCGCGGGCGCGCTTGACGCAGGCGTAAGCCGCGTAGAGCGGCCTCAGGATCGTATCGAGCAGGGGGCCGGTGGTGTCGTCCGGCCGGCCGTCAATCGCAGCCTGCGCCTGTGCGTAGCTCAGCTTCGCGGCCGAGCGCATCAGAATGCGATGGAATGAGTGCGAACGCTTGCGGCCGTCAGGCGCAATGATCATCCGCACCGCGAGCGCGCCGCGCGGCTCGCCCGGCACCAGCGAGCACAGATTGTTGGAGATGCGCTCGGGCAGCATCGGCACGACGCGGTCGGGGAAATAGACCGAGTTGCCGCGGTCGAGCGCATTGCGGTCGAGCGCGGTACCCGGCCGAACATAGAAGCTCACATCCGCAATGGCGACATCGACGATGAAGCCGCCCTTGTTGTTCGGATCGGGATCGGGCTGCGCATGCACCGCGTCGTCGTGATCCTTGGCGTCAGGCGGATCGATGGTGACGAGCGGGACGTCGCGCCAGTCTTCGCGGCCCTTCAGGTTCGCCGGCTCTGCGGCTTCGGCCTCGCGCTCGGCGGCGGAGGAGAATTGCAGCGGAATATCGTGGGCATAGATCGCGATCAGGCTGATCGCCTTCTCGGACTTGACCGAGCCGAGCTTCTCCTTGACCCGGCCGGAGGCGAGCCCAAAGGCGCGGGAGCGGACGATATCGACGCTGACGAGGTCGCCGTCCTGCGCGCCGTGCGCGTCAGCGGCTGCGATGTTCAGCTCGCGGTCGGCGGACTTCTTGTCGACCGGGATCAGCCGTCCGCCGCCTTCAGGCAGGCTGCGGAACACGCCGAGGATGCGGCTCTTGGTCTTGTCGAAGACCTTGATGATGTGGCCGCGATAGGCCGGACCTTCGATTTCATCCGAGCGCTCGACCCGCAGCAATGCGCGGTCGCCGATTCCGGCTGTGGTGCCCGGCTTTGGCCGGCGTTGCATTACGATGAGGATTTTTGGCGGCTCGCCGCTTTCGACCTCGTCCCATTCGGTGGGGGAGGCGATCAGCTCGCCGTCGGCGTCGCGGCCGGTGATATCGGCAACCAGCGTCGACGGCAGGCTGTCCGGCTCGGAAACCTTGTGGCGTTTCTTCTTGATGGTGCCGTCGTCGGCAAGCTCGCGCAGCAGGCGCTTGAGCTCGATGCGATCGGCGTTCTTCAGGCCGAACTCGCGCGCAATCTCGCGGGTCCCGACGTTTCCATGATTTGCCTTGATGAAGGCGACGATGGCGCTCCTGTCGGGAAAGCCATGGTCATTCTTGCGTTTCACTTAACCTCTTAAGTCGTGCCGGCACTTTTCTTGGCCGGAGCTTTGGCGGCGGACACCTTGGTCGGCGACGTCTTGACTGCTGAAGTCTTGGCGGTCGACGGCACGGCGGCGCGCGCCTTGCTGGTGGATTCGGATTTGGTTTTAACCGCCTTCTTCGCGGCCGGTTTCTTCTTCGGCGCGACCTCGGCGCCATCCGCAGTCTTCTCTGCAGTTTTCTTGGCCTTGGCCGGCTTCGCCGCCTTCCTGGGCTTCTTGCCGCCGCCCTTGGCCGCGCGCTCGTCGATCAGCGCGATCGCCTGCGGCAGCGTCACGGTGTCCTTTTCGAACTCCGCGGGGATCGTCGCGTTGACGCCGCCCGCGGTGACATAGGCGCCGTAACGGCCGCTCTTCACGGTGACGGTGCCGAGCGTCGGATGGTCGCCGATAGTCTTGCCGGGATCGGCACCGAAGCGTCGGCTTGGACCCTTGGCGACCTTCTCGGCGATCAGCGTGACCGCGCGATTGAGGCCGATGTCGAACACTTCATCGCCGGCTTCTAAGCTGGCGTAGGTCTTCTCGTGCTTCACGAACGGCCCGAAGCGACCGAGGCCGGCGGTGATCGGCTCACCGGTCTCAGGATGCTTGCCGATCTCGCGCGGCAGCGACAACAGCTTCAGCGCAAGCTCGAGATCGACATCGCCGGGCGAGGTGCCCTTCGGGATGCCCGCGCGCTTCGGCTTCTCGCCTTCCTCATAATCCTTCTGCTCGCCGAGCTGGATGTAGGGACCAAAGCGGCCGGCCTTGACCCAGACGTCGCGACCGGTGTCGGGATCCTGGCCGAGCGAACGGTCCGCGGTGGTCTCGCTGTCGGCGGCGAGCTGACGGGTGTAGCGGCACTCCGGATAGTTCGAACAGCCGACGAAGGCGCCGAACTTGCCGGCCTTCAGGTTCAGCCGGCCGTTGCCGCAGCTCGGGCACTGCCGGATGTCGCCGCCATCGGTGCGGGGCGGATAGATGTGCTGTCCGAGCAGGTCGTCGAGCACGTCCAGCACCTGGGCGACGCGCAGATCCTTGATCTCGTCGACGGCACCGATGAAGCCGGTCCAGAAATCCTTTAGCACCTGCTGCCATGAGATCTCGTTGTTGGAGATGCGGTCGAGCTGCTCCTCCAGATTGGCCGTGAAGTCGTATTCGACGTAGCGGCTGAAGAAGCTTTCGAGGAACGCGACCACGACGCGGCCCTTGTCCTCGCCATGCAGGCGCTTCTTCTCCAGCTTGACATAGCCGCGGTCCTTCAGCACCTGCAGGATCGAGGCATAGGTCGAGGGCCGGCCGATGCCGAGCTCTTCCATGCGCTTGACCAGCGACGCCTCCGAGAAGCGCGGCGGCGGCTCGGTGAAATGCTGGGTGACGGACAGCGACTGCCGCTTGAGCGCGTCTTTCGGGCTCATCGCCGGGAGGCGGCGTGAGTCTTCGTCCTCCTCGTCGTCGCGGCCTTCCTGGTAGAGCGCCAGAAAACCGTCGAACTTGACGACCTGGCCGGTGGCGCGCAGCTCCAGCGTGCGGGCGCCGGCCTTCGCTGTGATGTCGACGGTGGTGCGCTCGAGCTCGGCCGATTCCATCTGGCTCGCGATGGTGCGCTTCCAGATCAGCTCGTAGAGCCGCGCCTGATCGGCATCGAGCTTGCGGCTCATGCTGGCTGGACGGCGCGACATGTCGGTCGGGCGGATCGCTTCGTGCGCTTCCTGCGCGTTCTTGGCCTTGGCCTGGTACTGGCGTGGGGCGTCCGGCACGTAGGCGTTGCCGTAATCCTCGCCGATCACCTTGCGCGCCTGGGTGATCGCGGACGGATCGATCTGCACGCCGTCGGTACGCATATAAGTAATGAGTCCGGTGGTCTCGCCGCCGATGTCGATGCCTTCATAAAGACGCTGCGCGATGCGCATGGTGTGCGCGGGCGCAAAGCCGTATTTGCGGCTGGCTTCCTGCTGCAGCGTCGAGGTGGTGAAGGGCGCCTGCGGATTGCGCCGGGCCGGCTTCGCGTCGACCGCGGTCACGGCGTAGCTGGCTGTTTCCAGCGCCTTCTTGAAGTCTTCGGCTTCCGCGCCGGTGCCGATGTCGAGACGCTGGATCTTCTTGCCGTCGGCGCCGACCAGGCGGGCCTCGAAGGTGTCGCCGCGCGGCGTCAGCAGGGTCGCGATCAGCGACCAGTATTCGCGGGCAACGAATTTCTCGATCTCGAGCTCGCGGTCGCAGACCAGACGCAGCGCCACCGACTGGACACGGCCGGCCGAGCGGGCGCCCGGCAGCTTGCGCCACAGCACGGGGGAGAGCGTGAAGCCGACCAGATAGTCCAGGGCGCGGCGCGCCATATAGGCGTCGACCAGCGCGCCGTCGATCTGGCGCGGATGCTTCATCGCGTCCGTGACCGCCTGCTTGGTGATCGCATTGAACACCACGCGCTCGATCTTGTGGTCCTTCAGCGCGCGTTTTTCTTTCAGCACCTCCAGCACGTGCCAGGAGATGGCCTCGCCCTCGCGATCAGGGTCGGTCGCCAGAATCAGGCGGTCGGCGCCCTTCAGGGACCTGGCGATGTCGTTGAGCCGGCCGGCCGCCTTGGGGTCGATCTCCCAGATCATCTTGAAATTGGCGTCGGGATCGACGGAACCGTTCTTTGCGGGAAGGTCGCGGACATGGCCGAACGAGGCCAGAACCTCATAGGACGAGCCCAAATACTTGTTGATCGTCTTGGCTTTCGCCGGCGACTCCACAATGACGATATTCATGTAGTTCCAGTAACTTACGGGGAAATATAGGGCCGAAATCGACGAGATTCGGGTCGGCCGTTTCGACCCGAACATGGGTGGTGAGGCCCTCGCTGTCAAATCGAAGCGTGTTGAAGCCCAGCGAAATGGGAAAAGTTTCATATCGAGAAAGTTGCAAACTACCACCTTGGAGTTGCGGCCGATGTAGGCGTAATGTCCCCGCGGGCATGGATTCGGATGGGGCTGGTGGCAAAGCCAGGAAAGAAACGCGCGCGCGCCGCATCAGGCGTGCGGGGAGGCTCGCGCAACGAGGAACCGGGGGAGGGCGGGGTCGATGAAGCCGTGGGCTTCATCGCCGAGCAGGCGGGCGCGCTGCGCAAGCTCGCCGAGCGCCACAAGCTCGATGTGCTGCATTATCTCTTAGGGATGACCAAGCTCGAGGCCGACGAGCACTTAAGGCTGCGGAGCAAGCGCAAGCTGTCGTGAGGGGCGGCGGTGCGAGACTTGAGCGCGCCGCTGTCCGACCGTCATCCCCGCGCGAGCGCGCAGCGCTCGTCGCTGGAGGCGCGAGTGGCGCGATGCGAAGCATCGCGCCGGGAGCCTCGAAGGATGAACGGCCGAGATGCAGCCTGGCCGTCGTCCTTCGAGGCTCGTCCTGCTTCGCATGACGAGCACCTCAGGATGACGGTGCGGTCAGCCGTTGCGCCCAGCCATCTTCGCCAATCGCTGGCCGAGATATGCGGCGGTGCTGATGTCGCTCTGAGGCAGGGCGCCGTCGACGAAATGTGTCGCCAGGCCAAGCTGGCTGCCCAGGCGATTGCGGCCGCTCGGATCCTCTCCGCCCGGGAGATCCAGCCCGCACCAGAGCATGCCGTGCTGGGCAGCCAGAATGGAAAAGTAGGTGAGCGTGTGGAGTTGATCGCCGCTTGCACACGCGCCGGTCGTGAATCCGCCCGCGATCTTGTTGGCCCATCGCTGCTGGCTCCATCGGTCACTTGAAGCGTCTGCGAAGGCTTTGAATTGGGCTGCTGGTCCGCCCATGTAGGTCGGGCTGCCAAACGCGACTGCGTCGGCGCGGTCGATTATTTCCAGCAATCGCTCATTCTGAAAGCGGCCTGACACGATGTCGTCGCCGGTGATCTGACACAGCGCGATCTCCGTCATTCCAGCCGCACCGCGCGCCATCGCATGCGCCAGCCTCTCGGTGGTGCCGGAGATTGAAAAGTAGACGATGGCGAGCAGGGGCATGGTGGCGCCACTTTGCGGTATCTCGTCATCTTCGACGCCGTCTACCTTTTGTACAAGTCCCCCGCGTCGTCATTGCGAGCGCAGCGAAGCAATCCAGACTGTCTCCGCGGTGGCAGTCTGGATTGCTTCGTCGCAAGGGCTCCTCGCAATGACGGGTGTGGTGACGCTGTCTGCCATCATCAAGCCGATCTTCGCCGCGGCGCCGGCCGCGGTTTCAAGGTGATATCGGCCAGGTTGAGCAATCGTCCATCCTCGGCGTGCAGCTCGAGCTTCTTCACGGCGCGGCCTTTCGCGCGATCGACCATGATGGTGTCGATCTCCTCAGGCGTATCGTCGAACTCCTCGCTCCATTGCCGGAGCGCGACCAGGATCGGGAAGAGGCCGCGTCCCTTCGGCGTCAGTACGTATTCGTGGTAGGCGCTGCCGTCGGAAGCGGGGGCGGTCGCCAGAATGCCGTGCTCGACCATTGATCGCAGCCGCACTGACAAGATGTTCTTGGCCATGCCGAGCTTGTTCTGAAACTCGCCGAAGCGGCTCAGGCCGAGCATCGCTTCGCGGATGATCAGGAGCGTCCACCAGTCGCCGATCGCCTCCAGCGATCGCGCGACCGGGCAACCGTCACCCTCAAAACTCGTTCGTTTCACCATCGTCGTAGTCCTGTCGCATTCGCCCGATTTTGGCGCTGATCACGCGCTTGTGTGGTTGCATAATAAAACTATCTGCCCTAGGCAACATAGTTTTATAATGCAACCACTGGAGACGAGCGTGAGGCTGAAGAACAAGACGGCGCTGATTACCGGCGGCAATAGCGGCATTGGACTGGCAACGGCAAAGCTGTTCGTGGCCGAGGGCGCCAAGGTGATCATCACCGGGCGCAACAAGGAGACGCTGGAGGCCGCCGCGAAGGAACTCGGTCCTAACGCGCTCGCAGTCGCGGCCGACGCGACCGACATCGCCGCGACGGAAGCCGCGATCAAGCAGGGCGCTGAAAAGTTCGGCAAGCTCGACATCGTGTTCGCCAATGCCGGCATCCCCGGCGGCACGCCGCTGGGATCGGCAACGCTCGAGGTGTTCGAGAAGGTCATCAGCACCAATCTCACCGGCGTGTTCTTCACCGTGCAGTCGGCGCTGCCCTATCTCAACGACAACGCCTCGATCATCCTGAACGGTTCGGTGATCTCCGTGCTCGGGATTCCCGGTTACTCCGCTTACGGTGCTGCGAAGGCCGGCGTGCGCGCAATGGCGCGGATCATGGCCTCGGAACTGTCGCCGCGCGGAATCCGCGTGAATGTCGTTGCGCCCGGTGCGATCCGCACGCCGATCTGGGGCGCGGCGATCGCAACACCCGAAGCGGAGAAGGCGTTCGAGAAGCGCATCGGACTATCGACGCCGTTGGGACGCATTGGTGAACCGGATCACATTTCGAAGACGGTGTTGTTCCTCGCTTCCGAAGACGCCGCGCATATTCAAGGGCAGGAGATCTTTGTGGACGGCGGCGCGGTTGCTTCGCCAGCCGGCGCACCGATCTATCGCGGTTGATCGACGTTTGCGAAAATTGAATCGGTCGGCGCGCGAGACACGGTTGCGCCGGCCGGTTCCCACATCTGGCAAGACGTATTTTCTGAAGCTTGCGTGATGCGTTGAACCTTCGCGCGTGCTGCCAAGACATTTCTACGGGCAGAGGTCATAAGACCCATTTAAGGGAGCCCCTGATGCCAAAGGCAGCTCGCATTTATTCTCCGATTTCAGCACCGCGTATTTACACCGAACGTTCCGCAGTTCCTGCCAAGCGCTCCGACACGTCCGAGTTCATTGGGGTCGCCATCTTCTCCGGCATCGGGCTTTTCATCTCGCTCCTTGCCGTGATCATGGGTGTGCAGGGCGCCTGGTTTTAGCTTCGCGGACACCCGCCGGTCCATCAGCCGCCGCAGACGCTTTGGCGGCTGATGATGTCGGCATGGCCTCAGGCCGCGCGCAGGTTCGTCGCCGCCTGGAGCGCGCCGGCCAGCGCCTTCTCGCGATGCTCAGGGCCAACCTGGATGCCGTCGGCGACGATGAATTCGGGGCTCGTGATACCCATGAAAGCGAACACGCCGCGCAAATAGGTTTCGAGATGCTCGAGCGAGGCGGCAGGCGTGCCCGGGCCGTAATAGCCGCCGCGCGAGATCGCCACGATCACGCGCTTGCTGCCGGCGAGGCCCTGCGGTCCGCTCGCACCATATTTGAACGTCTTTCCCGCCACCAGAACGCGGTCGATCCAAGCCTTGAGCTGGCTAGGAATCGTAAAATTGTACATCGGTGCGCCGATCACGACGATGTCGGCATCGAGGAACTCGTTCAGCACGGCCGCGCTCGCGGCAAGGTCAGGTCCGAGTTCCGCAGGCGCCGGTGCGCCTTGCGCGGCGGCGAGGTGCGACCCGGAGAGGTGGGCGAGCGGGGTCTGGGTCAGGTCGCGATAGACGAGGTCGAGCGAGGGCGTGGCCTGCCGCAGCCGGTCGACGACGGCGGCGGACACCTGCCTGGAGACGGAGTGGGGGCCGAGCACGCTGGAGTCGAGATGGAGGAGTTTCATTTGGGTCACCTATGGTATAGATTTGTAACCCGCACTACATGAGTGACTATCAAATTCCCCGCAAGAACGCACTTTTTTGAGCCATGGGCACATCTTTGAGACCTGCACACACCGATTTGCCTGAGCCCCGGAGGCCGGATCCGAACCATGCGGACTGCCGCGGGGTCGCCTCGATCCTTGCGCGCGTCGGCGACAAATGGAGCGTGTTCGTCATCATGATGCTGAGCGACGGGCCCAAGCGCTTCAATGAGCTCAAGCGCATGATCAACGGCATCTCGCAGCGGATGCTGACCTTGACGCTGCGTGGCCTCGAGCGCGACGGCCTCGTCACGCGCACGATCTTCCCGACCATTCCGCCGCGCGTCGACTACGAGCTGACCGATCTCGGCCGCGGATTGCAGCAGCCGGTGAAGGCGCTGGGCGAATGGGCGATCGCGCATCAGGAGCAGATCGCATCGGCACGCACGCGTTTCGACCAACGGAACAGCACCTAAAGCAGCGACACCAATCCGCCGCCGTGACGTTCGAGCCGGCCGGCGAGCTCGAGCTCCAACAGCACCGTGCGCACGATCGCGGGCGAGGCGCCGGACATCCGCACGAGATCGTCGACCGTAACAGGCGTAGGGCCGAGCAGGCCCGTGATCTGGTCGCGGTCATGTCCTTGCGAATCGCTCTCGAACGGCTCGCTGTCGGGTTCGCTCATCGGATGCATCGGCGGCCGCTCCATGATCGGTGCGACCGCGTTGACGATGTCGGCGGCTTCGGTGACGAGCGTCGCGCCCTGCTTGATCAGATCATTGGTGCCGGCGGCGCGTGGATCGAGCGGCGAGCCGGGGACTGCGAACACTTCGCGGCCCTGTTCGGCAGCCATGCGCGCGGTGATCAGCGAGCCCGAGCGGTGCGCCGCTTCCACCACGACCACGCCGAGCGAAGCGCCGGAGATCAGCCGGTTGCGGCGGGGAAAGTCGCGGGCGCGGGGCTCGTGGCCGAGCGGCATCTCGGAGATCGCCGCGCCCTGGTGATCGAGGATCGCGGCGAGCAGATCGCCATGCTCGGGCGGATAGATGCAGTCGTGGCCGCCGGCGAGTACCGCGATCGTGCCGCTTGCGACGCTGGCGCGATGCGCGGCCTGATCGACGCCGCGCGCGAGCCCCGAGATGACGATGAAGCCGGCTTCACCGAGCTCGCGCGCGAGCTGGCCGGCAAACTTCAAGCCCGCGCCGGAGGCATTTCGCGATCCGACGATCGCGATCATCGGACGCATGAGCGTTGCGTTGTCACCGCGCACGGCGAGCAGAGGCGGTGCATCGTCGAGCGCCGCGAGCCGCGCCGGATAGCCGTTCTCGCCGGGCGCGAGCCAGGCGATGCCGAGCTTGCGGCTTGCGGCGAGCTCGGCCTTGGCTTCATCCACGCTGCAGGTGCGCCCCGATCGCGCCGCGCCGCCCCGGCGCGCCAGATCCGGCAGCCGCTCCAGCGCGGCGCGCGCCGTGCCGAAGTGATCGACCAGCGAACGGAAGGTGCGCGGCCCGACATTGTCGGAGCGGATCAGCCGCAGCCGGTCGATCCTGTCAGCCTCAGTCAGTTCTACGCTCGGATTGATGGCGTCCACGGCGTCTCCTTGTGGGCGCAGCATGGAACAACCTGAGGGCGTGGGCAACAGGGGGGAGCTCGATCGCGGTCAAAAGCACAACCGGGAAGACCTGCCGCGGTCGACGGGGTCTTCCCAAACTCGTCCGGTTAGCGAGCGTGCGCCGCCTGAACGGCACCGACGCTGCCACGCAAGAGGCGTGCGTCAAGGCTGAACGCACCAGCGCCGAAGGCATAGATCTGAAGCAGTCCGCCCGCCATCATCACGTTCTTGAGGAAATGGATCATCTGATTCTGATCGGCAAAGTTGTTGTGGAACGAGACCCCGGCAGCCACCGAGAAGATGGCGAGCGCCAGCGCGACCGAGCGGGCCTGATAGCCTGCGATCAGCAAGAGACCGCCACCGAGTTCGACCAGAACTGCGATCGCATAAGCCACCGGCGGCACCGGTAATCCAGCAGAGGCGATGTAGGCGGTCGTCGCACCATAGGCGGCGAGCTTGCCGAAGCCGCTCATTGCAAACGGGAGGCCGATCATCAGCCGGCCAACGAGGGAAGCATAACGGGTCGTATCCATGGTAGTCGCTCCTGTGCTTGGTTGAGGTCCGACGGCGGTGACGCATCAGCGTCTGCCGTTTGGAAGAAGTTGCGTCGCGGGCCTTCGTTGTGGCCTCACGGTGGCGCTTTTGAATTGCGGCATAAATAGAAATGATAGAAAGTCACCGTTTCTAATTTTGGGCCTAAGGACCAGCGCGCGCGGCGACGAGTGCTGCGGCCGAGATGCCTCTCTTGAACTGCTCGACGCATTCATTCGATCGGTGTTGTCTCGCCAGACTCCACGCATGGATTGCTCGCGTCGACGTGCGCTTGCACGGCCTCGTCGCGATGCTAAAAGCGATCCCAATAAGAAGGGTTTTGCCATGATCTCACTCGCCGACCTCCAGCGCCGCGTCGCGAGCGGAGAGCTTTCGCCCGATGACGCCATCGCCCAGTCGCACGCGGCGATCGAGGCCAAGGAGAAGGACGTTCGCGCCTTCGTCCGTCACGACAAGTCGGCGAAAGCTCAGTCCTCCGGTCCGCTGCGGGGCATCGCGGTCGGCATCAAGGACATCATCGACACCGCTGATATGCCGACCGAGATGGGCTCGGAGATCTACCGCGGCTGGCAGCCGCGCTCGGACGCGCCGGTGGTGATGATGCTGAAGCGGGCGGGCGCCACCATCATCGGCAAGACCACGACCACGGCGTTCGCCTCGCGCGATCCGACCTCGACGCTCAATCCGCATAATCTTGGCCACACGCCGGGCGGCTCGTCCTCGGGCTCGGCGGCGGCCGTCGGCGCCGGCATGATCCCGCTGGCGTTGGGCACCCAGACCGGCGGATCGGTGATCCGGCCCGCCGCCTATTGCGGCGCGGCCGCGATCAAGCCGTCGTTCCGGATGCTGCCGACCATCGGCGTCAAATGCTATTCGTGGGCGCTCGACACGGTCGGCCTGTTTGGATCCCGCGCAGAGGATCTCGCGCGCGGGTTGCTGGCAATCACCGGGCGTACTGAATTCGACGGCATTGTCGCGGCGAAGACGCCGCGCATCGGCGTTGTCAGGCAGGAGTTTGCCGAGGCCGTCGAGCCGGCGGCCGAAGAGGGGTTGCTGGCGGCGATCAAGGCGGCCGAGCGCGCCGGCGCCAGCGTGAAGACCATCGAGCTGCCCGAGGCGGTGCAGGAAGCCTGGCGCATCCATCCCATCATCCAGGATTTTGAGGCGCATCGCGCGCTCGCCTGGGAGTTCGACCAGCATCACGACGAGATCGCGCCGATGCTGCGCGAGAGTCTCGACGCCACCGTCGGACTGACGCCGAAGGAATATGACGACGCCCGCCGGATCGCGCGCCGCGGCCGCCGCGAGCTGGCTGAAATGTTCGAGGGTTTCGACGTGCTGCTGACCTATCCGGCGCCGGGCACAGCGCCGGCCAAGGAGCTCGCCTCGACCGGCTCGCCCCGCTACAACCGGCTGTGGACGCTGATGGGCAACCCTTGCGTCAACGTGCCGGTGATGAAGGTCGGGGGCCTCCCGATCGGTGTGCAGGTGATCGCGCGCTTCGGCAACGACGCGAGCGCGCTGGCGGCGGCGTGGTTCCTGGAGGATGCGCTGGCGAAGTCAGGCTAGCGCGGGTTCGCGATCGTCCGATTTGATCTGCACCGCGGCGGCATGCGAACTCTGCCCGAGCCAGCGCTCGGCGGCTTCGCGGCCGCTTCGGTGCAACAGGCGGATGAAGCCGCGGCCGAGGTCGGTGGACGAGCGCTGCGCCAGGCCCTCGACCGAGTCTTCCGCGGCGATCTTGGAGAGCCGCAGCGCGTTGGCTGCGTGGGACTGCGCCCATGCGATTGCTGCGATCTCGGCGTTGAGCGCCGCGTTGGCCGCGATCTGGTCGAGGCGGCGATCGATCGCGGCGAGCGTGATCGGCACATAGCTGTCGCGCGTGGGCGTGACCTGGATGAGCAGCAGATCGGCGGTTGCCGATTGCTGCGCCAGCTCGATCAGCGGCGGATTGCCGCCAAGCCCGCCATCCCAATAGGCCTCGCCGTCGATCTCGACGGCGCAGTGAACCAGCGGCGGGCAGGTCGAGGCCAGCGCGACGTCGGCGGTCACGGCGTCATTGCCAAAAATCTGTTGCTGCCCGTCGCGGATCCGCGTTGCCGCGATCAAGAGCTTTGGGCATCTGGCATTGCGCAAGCCGGCAAAATTGATGTCGCGTGACAGCGCCAGGCGCAGCGGATCGAGATCGAACGGATCGAACTGGCCGGAGCGCAACGTCGGCCCGAAGGCGAGCGAGCTTCCCGCCGGCGAGAAGCCGCCGATCAGCATCAGCGAGCGGAACGAGGCCTCGTGCATCAGCCGGATCCAGAACCGGTTCAGCCGGCTGCGAGCGCCTTCGCGGCCGCCTTCTGCAAGGCCGCAGGCCAGCAGCAGCGCGTTGATGGCGCCGGCGCTGGCGCCGCTGATAGTATCGAATTCAATCGACGGCTCTTCCAGCAGCCGCTCCAGCACGCCCCAGGTGAAGGCGGCAAAGGTCCCGCCGCCCTGAAGCGCTAGTGACAGTTTTCGCGGCGGCCATGGCTCGGCGTGCGGCTGTACGGACGCAGCAGTGTTTACGACCTTGACCGTTGCAGGAGCTTGCACCACGGGAGCAGGTGGAGGTGCGGGGACAGGCTTCGGCGCGGGAGGCAGTAAGGGCACGTTGGACCAGACGTTGGTCGATGAGAGCAGCCGGCTTGCCGCAGTGCCCTGCGAGCCGCCGTCGTCATGCGTGCCGTCCATCTTCTCGCTCATTCTGAGCAACCGCGTAACACCATTTCCGCCGTCAGGATGACAGGCATGGAACCCGCTCGCCACTGTGGCCGCGAAAGGCTTCCGAGTTGCGAACAGGAATTGGCATATAATGCGGTTGCCCCGCGGCGGTATCCGGACTTTTTCCGGCCTTACGCCTTCTCGCCGATCCGGCTTTCCTTGCCTGATTGCAGCCGCTTGATATTCTCGCGATGCGCGTAGAACAGCAGCAGTGTCAGCACCACGGCCAATGAGGCCAACTCATAGTTGCCAAAAAACCAGAGTGAGATTGGCGTTACGAAGGCCGCCACGAGCGCCGAGAGCGACGAGTAGCGGGTGGTGAAGGCGGTGGCGAGCCAAAGGATACAGAAGACCAAGGCACCGGCCGGAATCAGCCCTAGCAGGATGCCGATATAGACCGCGACGCCCTTGCCGCCTTTGAACTTCAGCCAGACCGGGAAGAGATGGCCGAGGAAGGCGCCGAGGCCCGCCACCATCGCGGCATTGGGGCCGGCGATGTAGCCGGCGATCAGCACGGCCACGGTGCCCTTGAGCGCATCGAGCAGCAGGGTGCCCGCGGCGAGACTCTTGCGGCCGGTGCGCAGCACATTGGTGGCGCCGATGCTGCCGGAACCGATCGAGCGGATATCCTGCGTGCCGGCAAGCCTGGTCAGCACCAGCCCGAACGGAATCGAGCCAAGCAAGTAGCCGATGACGAAGGCCACCGGCAGGAATGCATCAAGCCCCATGGCGGTGTCTCCATGGCCGACATAGCCAGCGCCCATGATCCGGTCCTGACATATTGCCGCGACGCGAGACGGGCCCCGCATCGCCAAAAGACGGCATCCTAGACATGCTCAAAAACCGTCCGTCCGCCAACGATGGTCCGCACCACGCGACCTGTAAAGCGGGCTTCGTCGAACGGGGTGTTCTTGCACGGCGATTTGAGGTCGGCGGGATCGACCACCCAGGGCACGTCGGGATCGATCACGATGACGTCGGCCGGGCTGCCTGCGCGCAGAGTTCCGCCGGGCAGGCCCAGAATCTCCGCCGGCCGGGTCGACATCGCCCGGATCAGCGTCTTGAGGTCGAGCTCCTCATTATGAACCAGCCGCAGGCCCGCGGGCAGCATGGTCTCGAGCCCGATGGCGCCTGGAGCCGCTTCCGCAAACGGCAGGCGCTTCATCTCGACGTCGTGCGGATTGTGATCGGACATGATGACGTCGACGAGGCCGGAGGCCACCGCCTCCACCAGCGCGCGGCGATCGTCCTCGGTGCGCAGCGGCGGCGACAATTTCAGGAAGGACCGGTAGGGGCCGATGTCGTTCTCGTTCAGCGCAAGATGGTTGATCGAGACCGAGGCGGTGACGGCAAGGCCTGCGTCGCGGGCGCGCTTCAGGATCTCAAGCGACTCGATGCAGGACAGTGAGGCGGCGTGATAGCGGCCGCCGGTCAGTGCAACCAGGCGCATGTCGCGTTCGAGGATCACGGCCTCGGCGGCCTTGGGGATGCCCATCAGGCCGAGGCGCGAGGCGAACTCGCCCTCGTTCATCACGCCTTCGCCGACGAGATCGGGGTCCTCGGTGTGATGCACGATCAGCGCGTCGAAGTCGCGCGCGTAGGTCAGCGCGCGCCGCATCACCTGCGCATTGGTGACGCTGCGGTCGCCATCGCTGAAGGCCACAGCGCCTGCGGCCTTGAGCAGGCCGAACTCGGTCATCTCCTCGCCGCGCATGCCCTTGGTCAGCGCCGCCATCGGCTGGATGTTGACGATCGCGGTGTCGCGCGCACGCCGCATCACGAAATCGACGGTCGCGGAGTTGTCGATGACGGGAGACGTCTCGGGCTGGCAGATGATGGTGGTGATGCCGCCGGTCGCGGCCGCCTGGCTCGCGGACGCAAAGGTCTCGCGATGGCTGAAGCCGGGCTCGCCGACGAAGGCGCGCATGTCGATCAGGCCGGGCGCCACGATCATGCCGGAGCAATTGACGACGTCGGTGCCCTCGGGGACGCCGGCGGCACCAATGCCGCGACGGGTCTCGCGGATGACGCCGTCGGCAATCAGGACGTCGCCGGGACCGTCGAAATCCCTGCTGGGATCGACGACGCGGGCGTTGGCGAGCAGGATCGGGCGGCGGTCAATCAGCATGAGCATCACGCGTTCGGCAGGTTGCGGGCGAGCGCTTCGAGCACCGCCATGCGCACGGCCACGCCCATCTCCACCTGTTCGCGGATCAGGGACTGTGCGCCGTCGGCGACCGCCGTGTCGATCTCGACGCCGCGGTTCATGGGGCCTGGATGCATCACGAGTGCGTCGGGCTTGGCGTAGGCGAGCTTCTTCTGGTCGAGCCCGAAATAGTGGAAATATTCGGAGGTCGACGGCACGAAGGAGCCATTCATGCGCTCGCGCTGCAGCCGCAGCATCATGACGATATCCGCGCCGTTGAGCCCTTCGCGCATGTCGCGCGCGACCTCGACGCCCATCCGCTCGATGCCGGGCGGCAGCAGCGTGGAGGGGCCGACGACGCGGACGCGGGCGCCCATGGCGTTGAGCAGGATGATGTTGGAGCGGGCGACGCGCGAATGCAGCACGTCACCGCAGATCGCGACCACGAGGCCCTCGATCCGGCCCTTGTTGCGGCGGATGGTGAGTGCGTCGAGCAGCGCCTGCGTCGGATGCTCATGCGCGCCGTCGCCGGCATTGATCACGGAACCGTCAACCTTGCGGGCCAGCAGTTCCACCGCGCCGGAGGCGTGATGGCGCACCACCAGGATATCCGGATGCATGGCGTTCAGCGTCATCGCGGTGTCGACCAGCGTCTCGCCCTTCTTGATGGACGAGGAGGACACCGACATGTTCATGACGTCGGCACCCAAGCGTTTGCCGGCGAGCTCGAACGAAGACTGGGTCCGGGTCGAGGCCTCGAAGAACAGGTTTACCTGCGTCCGTCCACGCAGGACGGTGCGCTTCTTGTCAACCTGGCGGTTGAGCTCGACATATTCTTCGGACAGGTCGAGGAGGCCGCTGATGTCGGCCGCGGAAAGGCCCTCGATGCCCAGCAAATGCCGGTGGCCGAGGACGAAGGTCGATTTCGATGTCATTAAAGCGAGAGCTATAGGCGCGGATGGCGGAGGGAGCAAGGGCCAATGCCGGGGCGGGGAGTTATCCCCTGATCTGTCGGCCTATTGCCGACGTTGCATGCCCAAGCCGTCTATCTCCGTCATGCCCGGGCTTGTCCCGGGCATCCACGTTCTTAGGTGCTGCCGCAGAAAAGGCGTGGATGGCCGGGACAAGCCCGGCCATGACGATGTGGAGGCATCTCGTGAGATTATTTCCGACGGCGATTGGTGCGATAACCATAATCTCATCCGCTTCAGCCCAATCGCTCCCCGGCGGCTTCGTCTATCTGCGCGACGTCGATCCCACCATCATTCAGGACATCCGCTACGCCACCGCGAACAACTTCGTCGGGCGCCCGCTCGCCGGCTATGGTGCGGGCGAATGCGTGGTGAGGCGGGAGGTGGGGCTACGGCTGAATGCGGTTCAGCAGGATCTCGCCACGCAAAATCTCTCGCTCAAAATGTTCGATTGCTACCGGCCGGCGCGCGCCTCGCTCGACATGGTGAAATGGTCGCAGAACGGCCACGAGACATCAGCCGATCGGCGCTACAATCCGAAGATCCCCAAGACCGAGCTGTTCCGCCTCGGCTATATCGCGAGCCGCTCGCAGCATTCGACGGGTGCGGCGCTCGACCTCACGCTGGTCGATCTCAAGGCTGACAATTCCGCCAAGATCGATCCGTCAAAATCCTACGCCGACTGCACCGCGCCGGTCGAGGCGCGGCTGCCGGAAAGCAGCGTCGACATGGGCACCGGCTATGATTGCACCGATGCGAAAGGGCATACCGCGGCACCATCGATCAATCCGGATCAGCGCGCCTGGCGCAGACGGCTGGTGGCCGCGATGGCGAAGCAAGGCTTTGTGAACTATTCGAAGGAGTGGTGGCATTTTTCCCTGCCGGGGGCGGGCGGGGCGGCCTATGATTTCCCGATCCAGCCGCGGCGGAACAGATTCCGCGCCGAGGACACGAGATGACCCAGCCGAGCTTCGCGACCCACGAGGTCTTCAACCAGTCGCCGCCGTTCGAGGACGTCGACCTGTTTGCCGTCGATCGCCCGCTGGTCGACGCTGTGAAGGCCAATGGCGGCGCCGCCGCGGAGCGGGAGCTGTCCGAGTTCGGGAAACATTGGGGCTCGGCGGCGATGGCCGATCGCGGGCGCGCGGCGAACGAGAACACGCCGAAACTCCGCACCTTCGATGCCAAGGGCAATCGCCGCGACCAGGTCGAATTTCATCCCGCCTATCATGAACTGATGGCGCACAGCGCGCATGCCGGCGTGCACAATTCGACGTGGATGGCGGATGGGACACCGGTGGGCGATGCCGCCGAAGTCATTCGTGCCGCAAAATTCTACATGGCCTCGCAGGTCGAGACCGGTCATCTATGCCCGATGACGATGACCCGCGCCTCCGTTGCGGCGCTGGCGATGCAGCCGGACCTGCTCGCCAAGGTGATGCCGGTGTTATCGACGAGGAGCTACGATCCCGGCTTCACGCCGTGGTGGGACAAGCGCGGCATGACGCTCGGCATGGGCATGACCGAAAAGCAGGGCGGCACCGACGTGCGCGCCAACATCACGCGTGCGGTGCGCGACGGGAACGCCTACCGCATCACCGGCCATAAATGGTTCATGTCGGCGCCGATGTGCGACGCGTTCCTGGTCCTGGCGCAGGCCGAGCAGGGACTGACCTGCTTCTTCATGCCGCGCTTCGCGCCGGACGGATCGGTCAACGCGATCCAGTTCCAGCGGCTCAAGGACAAGCTCGGCAATCGTTCAAATGCGTCCTCGGAAGTCGAGTTCGTCGGTGCCCATGCCGAATGCGTTGGTGAAGAAGGCAAGGGCATCCGCACTATCATCCAGATGGTGCAGTTGACGCGGCAGGATTGCGCGATTGCCTCGGTCGGCCTGATGCGCTCGGGCCTCGCGCACGCGCTGCATCACGCCCGTCACCGCAGTGTGTTCCAGAAACATCTCGCCGATCAGCCCTTGATGCAGGCCGTGCTGTCCGACATGGCGCTGCATGTCGAGGCGAGCACGGCGCTCGTCATGCGGCTCTGCCGCGCTTTCGACCGCACGCCGCATGACGCGGCTGACGCGGCCTACATGCGTCTGCTGACGCCCGCGATCAAATACTGGACCTGCAAGAGCGCACCGCCATTCCTTTATGAAGCAATGGAGTGCCTCGGCGGCAACGGCTATGTCGAGGACGGCATTCTGGCGCGCCACTACCGGGAGTCGCCGGTCAACGCGATCTGGGAAGGCTCGGGGAACGTGATGTGCCTCGACGTGCTGCGCGCGCTCTCGCGCGAGCCGGAGGCCGCGATGGCCGTGCTGCAATCGCTTGCGGCCGAGACGAAAGACCTGCCCGGGGCGAGCGAGGCGGTCGCTCTTATCGGGAAAACTTTCCGTCGCGCCGACGGCGAGCGCATCGCGCGGCTCGCGGTCGAGAAGCTGGCGCTGCTGGCCGCCGCCGCGGCGCTCAGCGGCGTCTCATCCCACCACGCTGAGCTGTTCGCCGCGACGCGCCTCGCCGTCAATCACGCCAGCATGTACGGTGCCGTGGAGCTCGAGAGCGGTGAGGTGCGTGGGCTGCTGGAGCGGGCGCTGCCGTGAGCCCGCCAAACGAAAGCCTTCTGATGGACACGCTCAATCCCGATCATCCGCCGCTGATCTTGAGGCCTGCGCCCCTGCGCGTCTGGAAGTTCTGGGGCACAGCGTTGTGGGGCCTGCTTGTCTTTGTCGCGATGTTCGTCGGCCAGGTTGGGGCGGTCCTGCTGCTGGGGGTCATGCGCGGGCTGCCGCTCGACATGAACTCGATCCAGTCGGTCGGCCGCGAACCGCAGGCGCTGGCGCTGTCCGTGATCATGGGCCTGCCTGCGACGCTCGCGGCGGTGTGGCTCGCCATCCGCATCAAGAAGGCATCCTTCGTTGACTATCTGGCGCTGCGCTGGCCGGCCTGGAGCCAGCTTTTGCTCGGCGCCGCCGGCCTCATCCTGGTCGTGATGGCCTGGGAGGTCGTGTCGCGATCCTTCGGCCGTGAGGCCACGCCAGGCTTCATGACCGACCTGTTGAAATCGGGCCGTGACAAGGGCGCCGCGCTGTTGCTGCTGTTCGCCTTCAGCGTGGCCGCGCCGATGTCGGAGGAGGTGCTCGCGCGCGGCTTCCTGTTCCGCGGCTGGTCGGCGAGCTTCCTGCGCGTGCCCGGCGCGATCATCCTGTCGTCGCTGGTGTGGACGGCGGTGCACCTGCAATACGATCTGTACTTCCTCGCCGAGGTGTTCTCCATCGGCCTCTGGTTCGGCTACATGCGCTACCGCGCCAATTCGCTCTGGCTCACCATCGTGCTGCACGCGTTGAACAACATGACGGCGGTGGTGCTGACGATGTGGCTGGGGGGGTAGCCAAGCGGTTGCCCCACACTCCGTCATTGCGAGCGCAGCGAAGCAATCCAGACTATTGCCGCGGTGGGATTCTGGGTTGCTTCGCTGCGCTCGCAATGACGAGGTCTAAGCCACCAGCGCGATCGCGATCGGCATCGTGATCGCCGCCAAAATCGTTTGCAGCGTGATGATCTGCGCCAGCAGCGGTGCATCGCCGCCCATCTGGCGGGCCAGCACGTAGGCGCTGGGCGAGGTCGGCACCGCCGCGCAGATCGCGACGATCGCGAGGTTGATACCTGACAGGCCGAACCAGACGGCGAGTGCCAGCGCGAGCACCGGCATCAGCGCGAGCTTGAACGCCACGCCCAGCGTTGCACCGAGACTCGGGCGGAGCAGGCCCTTGAGCTGGAGGCCGGCGCCGGTGACGAGCAGGCCGATGGCGAGCGAGGAGCGGCCGAGCGCGTCGGCAACCTCGTGCCAGATTTTCGGCAGCGGCAGATGGGTGACGTTGATGAAGAGGCCGATCGCGCAGGCCCAGATCAGTGGATTGCGGATCACGGTCATGACGATGGCGCGCGCCGATTGCTTCTCCGGCGCGGCGTAATGCGCGAGCACGGCGACGCTGAACACGTTCACCAGCGGAATGATCGCGACCATCGCGACCGAGGCCAGCGCCAGTCCGACGTCACCGTACAAATTGGCGGAGACCGACAGCGCGACATAGGTCTGCCAGCGCGTCGCGCCCTGGAAGATCGAGGTGAAGGCGGGGCCGTCGATGTCGAGGCGCGCCAAGGCTGGCCGCAGCGCAAGGCACAACAGCGACATCGCCAGCGCCGACAGCAGCAGCGCGCCGCCGACGCCGGCGACCGGCACTTTTGTGAGGTCGGCCTTCACCAGCGTCTGGATCAGCAGCATCGGAAACAGCACGAAATAAGTCAGCCGCTCCAGCCCGTGCCATTGCGTGTCGAGCCGCATCAGGCTGCGCCTGAGCACCACGCCGAGCACGATGAGGATGAAGACCGGCAGCAGCGCCGCGATCACGACGGCCATGGATCAGCCATTCTCTGAAGCCGTACGAAGATTGGCGAGCCGGTCGAGCGCGCCCTGCAGGATGAAGATCGCGGCGTGCTCGTCGATCACCTCGGCGCGCTTGGCGCGGCTGACGTCCATGCCGATCAGCTCGCGCTCGACCGCTGCGGTCGAGAGGCGCTCGTCCCAGAGGCCGATCGGAAGCGTGGTGAGGTTGGCCAGATTGCGCGCAAACGCGCGGGTCGACTGGGCGCGCGGGCCCTCGCTGCCGTCCATGTTGATGGGCAGGCCGAGCACGAAGCCGACCACCTTGCGTTCGGCTGCGATGGCGAGCAGCCGCGCGGCGTCCTGCTTGAACGCCTTGCGCTGGATGGTCTCGACACCGGTCGCGAGCCGGCGGTCCGGATTGGATACGGCAACGCCAATGGTCTTGGTGCCAAGATCAAGGCCGATCAACCCGCCGCGGTCGGGCCAGTGGGTTGCAGCATCGACGAGGGGCAGGATAAGAGCCGGCATGGACTAGCGCATATCACGCGTCGCGCCGCGGAGTGAACCCCGATCTTGGCTCCCGTTGCGCTGCGGCGGTGGTTCATCAGGCCGCGATGATGTCGTCGGCCCTGGTCAGGCATGACAAGAAGCCATGAAGCGCGCTGGTTTGATGGCCGGCGCGGCGCTGGATGAACAGCGTCTCGACGCGGGCATGCGACGGGCTCAGCGCGTGCATCGTCACGCTGCCGTTCATCGCGCTGCGCTCGACCACAGCGCGCGGCAGGAGCGTCACGCCCATGTCGGCGGCGACGCAGCCGATCATGCCGTCGAGCGTGCCGAGCTCGAAGCGCGCTGCCGAAGGCCAGCCGAATTCGACGAAGATCTGCTCGAGCCGCTGCCGATAGGTGCAACCGGTGCGGAACGCGAGCGCCGTCGGGCCGGATTCCGGCGTGCCGGCGCGCAGTTCGGCAAGCGAGGCCCAGCGCCGCGCGCTGACCAGCACCAGCTCTTCGCGAAATGCGCTTGTTACGGTGAGGTCGGCGTGCGCGATGGGGCCGGCGACGAAGGCGCCATCGAGTGTGCCTTCGAGCACGCCGGCGACGAGATCGGCGGTCGGCGACGTGCGCAGGCTGAGGCGCACGGCGGGGAAACGGCGGTGGAAATCGGACAGCAGCGGCGGCAGCCGCACTGCCGCCGTCGTCTCCATCGATCCGATCGCCAGCGGCCCCTTCGGCTCGCCGTCGTCGCGCGCGGCGAGCACGGCTTCGCGCGACAACGCCGCCATTCGTTGCGCGTAAGGCAACAGCCTCTTGCCGGCGCCGGTCAGCGTCATGCCGCGGCTGTGACGCTCGAACAGCGGTGTGCCGATCTCGGCCTCCAAGGCCTTGATGCGCTGGGTGACGTTGGATTGCACCGTGTTGAGCTCTTCGGCGGCGCGCGTGATGCCCCCGGTGCGGGCGACCGCGGCAAAGGTCTGGATGTCGCTGAGTTCCATGGTGTCGTTTCGCTTTTGTGATGGCAGCGTTCGCTACAATTCATTTTTCGAGAATGCTAGTTGGGCCTAATGTTTCTGTCCAGAGCGGGAGAACGCATGCCGATCACCACGCCGCTGACGGAGCTTCTCGGGATCAGGCATCCGATCCTGTCGGCGCCCATGGACACGATCGCGGGCTGCCGGCTCACCCGCGCCGTCAGCGAGGCCGGCGGCTTCGGGATCCTCGGTGGTGGCTACGGTGACCGCGCCCGACTTCAGGCCGAGGCCGCGGAGTTGAAGGGTTTTGCGCCGTTCGGCATCGGCTTCATCACCTGGAGCCTGGCAAAACAACCTGACCTTCTCGACATCGCGCTCGATGCCGGCCCGCAGGTCGTCATGCTGTCGTTCGGCGATCCCGCGCCGTTCGCGCCGCAGATCAAGGCCAGCGGTGCGCGATTGATGTGCCAGGTCCAAAGCGAGGACATGGCGAAACAGGCGCTCGATGCCGGCGCGGAGATCTTGATCGCGCAGGGGACGGAGGCGGGCGGCCATGGCGCATCGCGAACGACACTCGATATCGTGCCAGCAATCGTCGATCTCGCGGCCGGGCGCGTGCCTGTCGTCGCGGCTGGCGGGATCGCTGACGGTCGGGGCCTCGCCGCGATGATGATGCTGGGCGCCTCCGGCGTGCTGGTCGGCACGCGCTTCTATGCGAGCGTGGAGGCCAATGCCGCTGCGGACGCCAAGGAGCGCATCCGGACAGCCGATTCGAACGACACAGTGCGCGGCGTCGTTCCCGACTGGTCGCGAAAACTGTTCTGGCCGGCGCCGTTCACTGCGCGAACGCTGGTCAACGGCCATATCAAGAGCTGGACCGGCCGCGAGGTCGAGCTGATGCAGCGCGCAGACGACGTTGCCAAGGAATACGCCGCGGCAAAAATGGCGGGCGATTTCGAAGTCGCGGCCGTCTTTGCGGGAGAAGCTGTCGGCCTGATCCATGATATTCCACCGGCGGCCGAGATCGTCGAACGGATTGCGACTGAGGCCGAGCAGCTCCTTGCCGGCCGGCGCAACGCCATCGCATCGCTCGCCTGAACCAAGAGAGACACACCATGTGGCCTGACCGTCGACTGATCGATCTCTTCAAGACCGAATTTCCGATCGTGCTGGCGCCGATGGCCGGCGTGATGGACGCCGAGCTGGTGATCGCGGTGGCAGAGGGCGGCGGGCTCGGCTCGTTGCCGAGCGCGATGCTGTCGCCGGAGAAGGCGCGCGAGCAGGTCAACATCATCCGCCAGCGCGTGAAGGCGCCGGTCAACATGAACTTCTTTTGCCACACGCCGGTCGAGCTCACGGCCGAGGCCGAAGCGCGCTGGAAGCAGCGGCTCACGGGCTATTACACCGAGCATGGCCTCGATCCCGCTGCGCCGATCAATGCCGCGAACCGCGCGCCGTTCGATGCCTCTTTCTGCGAGGTGGTCGAGGAGCTGAAGCCGGAGGTCGTCAGCTTCCATTTTGGCCTGCCGGAGCCGGCGCTGCTCAAGCGCGTCAAGGCGGCAGGCTGTCTCGTCATCTCGTCCGCCACGACAGTGAAGGAAGCGGTCTGGCTCGAACAGCGCGGCGTCGACGCCATCATTGCGCAAGGTGCCGAGGCCGGCGGCCATCGCGGCATGTTCCTGACCGACAAGATCTCGGAGCAGCCCGGCACGTTTGCGCTGGTGCCGCAGGTCGTCGATGCCGTGAAGGTGCCGGTGATCGCGGCCGGCGGCATCGCCGACGGGCGCGGCATTGCCGCCGCCTTCGCGCTCGGCGCCTCCGGCGTGCAGATCGGCAGCGCGTACTTGCGCTGTCCGGAGTCCAAGGTCAGCGCAGGCGGCCGCAAGGCGCTTGCCGAGGCGCGGGACGATTCCACCGTCATCACCAATGTGATGACCGGCCGCCCGGCGCGCGGTGTCCAGAACCGGCTGATGTGCGAGGCCGGCCCGATCTCGCCGGACGCGCCGCCGTTTCCCCATGCGGCGACGGCGCTGGGGCCGCTGAAGACGGCTGCCGAAAAGCAGGGCCGGGTGGATTTCACCAATCTCTGGGCCGGCCAGGCCATTGCCCTGGGCCGCGAAGTCCCCGCGGCCGAATTGACCCGGGATCTGGCCCAATCGGCGCTGGCCCGGCTGCGGCAGATGGCCGGGTAGCTCCCGGCGCCGGTTGCGGCGCAAAACCGGCCTCTGCTATACGGCACATAGGTTTTGCCGTGAGAGGCCTTATATAATGTCCGTCGACGCCGCTACCGTCCGCCGCATCGCGCATCTGGCGCGCATTGCAGTTTCCGAGGACGAGGTTCCGCATCTGCAGGGCGAGCTCAACGCCATGCTCGCCTTTGTCGAGCAGCTCTCCGAGGTCAATGTCGAGGGCGTGGAGCCGATGACCTCGGTCACCCCGATGCAGATGAAGAAGCGGCAAGACGTGGTCAATGACGGCGAGATCGCCGACGATATCGTTGCCAACGCGCCTGCGACCGAAGGTCACTTCTTCCTGGTGCCCAAGGTTGTTGAGTAGCTTTTAGGGCCAAGTCCGATGTGCATGCTTTGCGACGATGAAAAGGCCTATCAGGCCTACATGAACTATCTCGACAAGATGGAGCGGCAGGGTAAGGCTGCCGATCCCAATGTCGCCGTCAATGCCGTGCTCGACGAGATCGAGGCCGCTGCGAACGCCGCCGCCAAGAAAAAAGACGACCCGGCCAACGACAAGACCCTGTCTCCGTTCTTCTGCAGCCCGATCAATAAATGACCGATTTGACATCGCTGACGCTCGCCGAGGCCCGCAAGGGTCTCGCCGACAAGACTTTCACGTCCCTCGAGCTGACCGACGCGCATCTTTCAGCGATCGAAGCCGCGCGCGTGCTCAATGCCTTCGTGATGGAGACGCCCGATCGCGCGCGTGACATGGCCAAGGCCGTGGACGAGAAGATCGCCAAGGGCGACGCCGGCCCGCTCGCCGGCATCCCGCTCGGCATCAAGGACCTGTTCGCGACCAAGGGCGTGCGCACCACGGCGTGCTCGAAGATCCTCGGCGATTTCGTGCCGACCTACGAGTCGACCATCACCTCGCAGCTCTGGCGCGACGGCGCGGTGATGCTCGGCAAGCTCAACAATGACGAGTTCGCGATGGGCTCGGCGAACGAGACCTCGTGCTTCGGTCCCGTCGCCAATCCCTGGCGGCGCGACGGAAGCAACACCACGCTGGTGCCGGGCGGCTCGTCCGGCGGCTCGGCCTCCGCGGTGGCGGCGCTGCTGTGCATGGGGGCGACTGCGACCGACACCGGCGGCTCGATCCGCCAGCCGGCCGCGTTCACCGCAACCGTCGGCATCAAGCCGACCTATGGCCGTTGCTCGCGCTGGGGCATCGTCGCCTTTGCCTCCTCGCTCGACCAGGCCGGGCCGATCGCGCGCAGCACGCGCGACGCGGCGGTGCTGCTGCGCTCGATGGCCGGTCACGATCCGAAGGACACGACCTCCGTCGACATTGCCGTGCCGGACTACGAAGCCGCGATCGGCAAGTCCGTGAAGGGCCTCAGGATCGGCATCCCCAAGGAATATCGTCTCGACGGCATGCCGGCCGAAATCGAAAAACTCTGGAGGGAGGGGGCGGCATGGCTGAAGGCGGCCGGCGCCGAGCTCGTCGAGGTGTCGCTGCCGCACACCAAATACGCGCTGCCGGCTTATTACATCGTGGCGCCGGCGGAGGCCTCGTCTAACCTCGCGCGCTATGACGGTGTCCGCTATGGCCTGCGCGAGCAGGGCAAGAGCATCACCGAGCTCTACGAGAACACCCGCGCCAGAGGCTTTGGCGCGGAGGTGCGCCGCCGCGTCATGATCGGCACCTATGTGCTCTCGGCCGGCTATTACGACGCTTATTACCTGCGTGCCCAGAAGGTGCGCACGCTGATCAAGAAGGATTTTGAGGATTGCTTCGCCAAGGGCGTCAACGCGATCCTGACGCCGGCGACGCCGTCGGCGGCCTTCGGCATCGGCGAGAAGGGCGGCGCCGACCCCGTCGAGATGTATCTCAACGACATCTTCACGGTCACCGTGAACATGGCGGGCCTGCCGGGCATCGCCGTGCCCGCCGGCAAGGACGCGCAGGGTCTGCCGCTCGGCCTGCAGCTGATCGGCCGTCCCTTCGACGAGGAGACGCTGTTCTCGCTCAGTGAGGTGATCGAGCAGGCCGCCGGCCGCTTCACGCCCGCGAGGTGGTGGTGAATGTCGCCGATTTCATCGCGAGCCTCGACGGCGCAGCGCCCGCGCCTGGCCTGAGCGCGCCGCTCGCCGGTCTCTGGTGGGCCGCGAAGGGCGACTGGGACCAGGCGCACAAGATCGTCCAGGACGACAATGGCCGCGCCGCCGCCTGGGTGCACGCCTATCTGCACCGCGTCGAAGGCGATCTCGGCAATGCCGGCTATTGGTACCGCCAGGCCGGCCAGCCTGCGGCAAAGGATTCATTGGAAGCGGAGTGGGAGCGGATCGCTGCCACGCTGCTCGGGAGCAAGACATGAGCACGGCCACGCACAAGCTTCTGAAGGGCTCAACCGGTGACTGGGAGATGGTCATCGGCATGGAGATCCATGCCCAGGTGACCTCGAACTCAAAGCTGTTCTCGGGCGCGTCCACCACGTTCGGCGGCGAGCCGAACAGCCACGTGTCGCTCGTTGACGCGGCGATGCCAGGCATGCTGCCCGTCATCAACGGGGAATGTGTCAGGCAGGCTGTCCGGACCGGCCTCGGCCTCAACGCAAAAATCAATCTGCGTTCAGTGTTCGACCGGAAAAACTATTTCTATCCGGACTCGCCGCAGGGCTACCAGATCAGCCAGTACAAATCGCCCGTTGTCGGCGAGGGCGAGGTGACGGTTGAATTGGGCGACGGCAAGACTGCCACGATCGGCATCGAGCGGCTGCACCTGGAGCAGGATGCCGGAAAATTGCTGCACGACCAGTCGCCGTCGCTGTCCTTTGTCGATCTCAACCGCTGCGGCGTCGCGCTGATGGAGATTGTCTCTAAACCGGACATCCGCGACGCCGAGCAGGCCAAGGCCTATGTGACCAAGCTGCGCTCGATCCTGCGCTATCTCGGCACCTGCGACGGCGACATGGAGAAGGGATCTTTGCGCGCCGACGTCAACGTCTCCGTGCGCAAGCCGGGCGCGCCGCTCGGCACCCGCTGCGAGATCAAGAACATGAACTCGATCAACTTCATCGGCCAGGCGATCGAGTACGAAGCGCGCCGCCAGATCGAGATCCTCGAGGATGGCGGCCAGATCGACCAGGAGACGCGGCTCTACGACCCCAACAAGGGTGAGACGCGCTCGATGCGCTCGAAGGAAGAGGCGCACGACTACCGCTACTTCCCCGATCCGGATTTGCTGCCGCTGGAGTTCTCGCAAGGCTTCGTCGACGAGCTGAAGGCTGAGCTCCCCGAGCTGCCGGACCAGAAGAAGACGCGCTTTGTCGCCGACCTCGGCCTGTCGGCTTACGACGCGAGCGTGCTCGTCGCCGAGCGCGAGAGCGCGGTGTTCTACGAAACGGTGCTCGACAGGCTCGCCAACCGCGCCCGCGATGGCAAGATGGCGGCGAACTGGGTGATCAACGAGCTGTTCGGCCGTCTCAATAAGGAGGGACGGGATATTACGGGCGCTCCGGTCAACGCCGAGCAGCTTGCCGCGATCGTCGACCTGATCGGCGAGGGCACGATCAGCGGCAAGATCGCCAAGGATCTGTTCGAGATCGTCTGGCAGGAGGGTGGCGACCCTCGCGCGCTGGTCGAAAGCCGCGGCATGAAGCAGGTCACGGATCTTTCGGCGATCGAAAAGGTTGTCGACGACATCATCGCGGCCAATCCCGACAAGGCCGCGCAGGTGAAGGACAAGCCGCAGTCGCTCGGCTGGTTCGTCGGCCAGGTGATGAAGTCATCCGGCGGCAAGGCGAACCCGCAGAGTGTCAACGAGCTGCTCAAGTCTAAGCTCGGCGTCTGACGTCGCGCGTTCGGACGAGACGGCGGGATGCTTGCCGTCACCTCGCGCCACGTCGAGACGAGACGAGACGCGCGCACGCATCGCAAACAGCAAACTTCATCCCGTTGAGGTCACGTTGCAGATGCGAATCGCGGCGGCGCGATTCGCATGAAACGGCGACTTGCACGCGCTCTGACGAGCGCTTCCGCCGTTAAGCATGAAAATAATTTCGTTGCCAAAATTCGCGACTCAGAGTCCGCGATTCGTCCCCGCGACGCCATCGCGCGCTTTGCAGTGCGCATCATCGCACTGATCATTCGTGATGTGCGCGCGCAGAATAATACTTGCTGCATAGTGTTTTCCTGCGATCGCGGCGCTTGCCGACGGCGACGTCACGAGAAGCATTTGCAATCGCTGACGCGTGTCTGTGCGTGCCGGCAAATCAAGCGCGGCTGGCGCACGCGCGCTGCGTCGTCAACACTTCCTTAAGTGAGAAGATGTTTTTTTCGTCGTGTTGGTGTATTCGGGGTGAGTGCACATTCGATCCCCGAATGCGCGCAGCGATTAAAGCCATCTCACACATCGGAGGGCAACATGGCCAAGAAAGCGAAGAAGGCGAAGAAGGCGAAGAGCGCAGTGAAGAAGACTGCGAAGAAGACCCGCAAGGTCGCGAAGAAGAAGAAGTAACTTCGACTTCTGAAGTTGCCGGCTCCCAGAGAGCCGGCACGTCATCAGCGCCTCCTGGAGGTTCTGGTCGACGATAGAGGGTGTCGGCGAGACATCAGGTCAACGGTCGGATCGTCAGCTTTCACGGGCTCGCTCGTCAAAGTCCGGTCCGGCAGAAGAAACAAGTTTTCTTCGTTCGGTGCGGCTCCTTGAATAAGGGCTCCGCAATTCCACAGACGGCCTTCGGGCCAATTTGGAATCTGATCCTGACGTGTTCGCCGACGCCCTCGTTCCCTGAGGCCGGGGTATTGCCGGCATTCCTTTCCCGACATTGTTGATCTGACCGCGACGATAGTCGCACTGCGCTGTCGCGTTGCCTTGGGTCTTGGGGCAGGCGAGAGCTGTGGTGTGATTGCGCGCCGCTTCCCCGCACGCGGTGTCATCGCCCGGCTTCGACCGGGCGATCCAGTACACCGCGGCTTCCCGGGGAACGATTGCTGCCTCTGGGAATACTGGGTCCCCAGTGCGCAAGTGCGCACAAGGCGGGTGACGACAGTCGGTGGAGAAACACCACAGGACACGCACCACCGCGCGCGATGGTTATCGATGTCCGAAAATCCCAAGGTAAACCAAATCTGACAAATCGCAGAAGTGCCTGCAAATCAGGGGCTTGTTGAATTTCCCGCGCGTGGGGCGCGCGCTTCCGTTTACGTCTGCTTCATCGCGATACTTAAACTGCCATTCAAATTTGCCCGCCATCATCGTCTCCAACAAGCCGGCAAACGGCTTGGGCAACAAGACTTGGGCAACAAGACTCGGGGATGAGTTGAACAGCGCAGGATCCCAGAAGGGATCACGCAAATCAGAGTTGGACGGGAGCCGCGCTCGGGGAACGAGGCGGCATAAGAAAAAGGGGATGCGTTATGTTTCAGGGTACTTTCGATCTCGATGCGGCAACGCCGATCGATGCAAGCGCGCTGTCGGACGTTCTGTTCGAGCGTGGGATCTATTGGGCGAGCGGCCGCTCGGGCCTGGTCGACCTCGTCGCCGCGCACAAATGGTTCAACCTCGCTGCGCTGAAGGGCCGCAAGGACGCCGTCGCGCTGCGCCAGGAAGTGGCCGGCCAGATGTCCGAGGTCGAGATCTCGGCCGCGCAGCGTGACGCGAGGGCGTGGGTATCCGCTCATTGAATTAAGAAGCGCATCCGCCCCCGTGGCCTCACGGGGCGATCCGGTCGCGCTGAATCAAGTTCCCGCGTCGTGCCGCGACGTGTGAGAAATGCGGGCTTGGCCCGCGCGGCATGAGCGATCCCAGAAGAATGGCTCAGTAGTGAGTCGCGGATCGGGCGGTCCGGCCCGCGAGATGCGGACATACATATATAAAGAGCGCGCGAATCGGGCTGAGCTCAGCCGCGCGAATCCTGGCGCCGGGCTTTCGCAGCCGTGCGACGTCGCTTTTCAGATGAATAGGCCGGGATTCTGCCGCTGGATGGCGGAGAGGGAGGGATTCGAACCCTCGATACAGCTTGAGACCGTATGACGCTTTAGCAAAGCGTTGCCTTCAGCCACTCGGCCACCTCTCCGGTGCGAGCCTTATGCATCTAATTACTTGGGCCGGTCAATTTGGAAGCGTGTGTTTTCGCTCGAATATTCCCAACGATTTCCGCAGGACTGCGCGCCAATCAGGGCGGTTTGCCTTCCAGTCGAGAAACATCACGTCGGAACAGCGGACGCAGAACTGAAACGTTTGGCAGAGGCGACAGAGACAGTTTCTGCGGGTTAGGCCATGTCCGCTCTATCAAGCGATTGAATTTACTAGGAATTTCACGCGGCGGTCGGCTTTGCCAGGCAGATGCCGGCTTGCTGCGCCGTTCGAGGCTTATGAAGTCATCGACGGGCGAACCCCTTAATCTCCGCCAGCAGGGAGGCCGGTGCTGATTCCCCCCAGTCGGCCGCGTGACTTCAGCTACATAAATGTCTGCGCCGTGCCGGCCGTTTGCACGCGACCGGCCAGAGATCACCGAGAGTTACGGCGCGTTACACATCCTCTGAGTCTGTGGGCCGATTCACGATTCGAGCGTGTCAAAGCCGCCTCTGTGTGTAAGTCGACCCGCGCACCATCGGGTCGGGAATTTCGGCGGCAGATGAAACCGATCAAAAAAATACAGTAAAAACAATATGTTGCAGACGTCGCGTGATCACATCTGCGTGTTATTTGTGCAACACCCGTCGGAAAACACACGCCATAGGCCCGTTTCGGAGCGTTCTGTTGTTGTGTGTGCAAGGTCGTTCGGTAATTGTGATCGGGCGACGGAGGGGGGCATCCCAAGGTCGTCCCGTTTAGGTCTTTCGCTTAAGTCCCTCGCGTTCATGCGGGTGTGTCCGAAGACGCGAAGGTGGCCAAGGCGGTGATTTAAAGGGGGTTTGGGAATTGGCCATTCGGGTCAGTGACCTTCCCTGAAGAGCAACTTGGAGGTTTAACATGAAGTTGGTTAAGAGCCTTTTGCTCGGCTCAGCGGCGGGTCTTATCGCCGTGGGCGGAGCGCAGGCAGCCGATCTCCCCGTGAAGGCCAAAGCGGTCGAATACGTGAAGATCTGCTCCCTGTACGGTGCGGGTTTCTACTACATGCCCGGCACTGACACCTGCATCAAGCTGGGTGGTTACGTGCGCGCTGACGCAGTCCTCGGCGGCGCCAACGACTACGGTTTCAACAATAGCCAGCCGGCTGCGGCGAACGGTGGTTCGAACAACCGTCTGACGAACTACTATTACACCCGCGCTCGTATGGACCTCAACGTCGATACCCGCACGGCGACCGAATACGGTGTTGTCCGCACCTACGCTGACATGATCTTCAGCTACGATACGGGTAACATCACCGGCAGCGCCCCGGCGACGTTCGCGGCTGGTGGTGCCACGCTCGGCCTCTACCATGCGTTCATCCAGTTCGCTGGCTTCACCATGGGTCGCACGGTCTCGATCTTCGACGCACCGTGGAATTCCTACCCGGCTGGTGGTCCCGATACCATTCCGGGCGGCTCCAACCACGTCACCGGTATCAACCAGTTCGCCTATACCGCTGACTTCGGTCAGGGCATCACCGGTTCGCTGGCGTTGGAAAGCCCCGATACGCAGTCCAACGGTCAGGGCAACCTGTGGAACGTTACCGCCTTCACGGCCAGCGGTTCTGTTAGTGGTGCGGGTGTCCCGCTGTTTTCCTCCGCTGCTACAAACGCTGGTAACGCTCTCGTCCTGGGCCAGTACGGCCTCAACGGTTGGGGTGGAACGCGCTCTCCCGATATCGTTGGTGCTGTTCGTGTTGACCAGGCTTGGGGTCTTGCCCAGTTCTCGGTTGCCGCGCATGACCTGCATCCCGGCTACTACGCACAAACGGAACCCTCCGGTCATCCCTCCGACAAGTGGGGTTGGGCTGTCCAGGGTTCGTTGTCGATCAAGAACATCCCGACTGGTGCGGGTGACACGATCAACTTGCAGGCCGTCTACACCGATGGCGACAGCCGGCAGAACTTCCAGGTCCTGTTCCCGCAGAGCTTCTCGATGTACAGCGGTTCGGGCATCGCCTACCAGAGCGTCGGTTTCGCTGGCATTGCTGACGGCGTCTTCGGCGCTGGCGGTAGCATCGAGACCGTCAAGACCTGGGGCGTCCGTGGTGGTTTCACCCACAACTGGAACCCCTACTGGGTGAGCGCGATCTATGGTGGCTATGCTTCGCTGAGCTACACCAGCAACGCCAAGGCCCTGATCTGCGCCAACTTTGTTGCCGCTTACGGTGCCGCTACTGCGACCTGTAACCCGGACTTCAACTTCGGCGTCATCGGCGTCAACACCGTCTGGACCCCGGTCAAGAACCTGGCGTTCACGGCTGACCTGAGCTGGTCGCGCCTGGATCAGAAGTACTCTGGTACAATCGCGATCCCGGCCATCAACGCCTTCGCGAAGCCGACTGCGACGTATGAGCTGAAGGATCAGAACTCTCTGACCCTGCTCCTCCGCGCCAACCGCACGTTCTAATATCGATCTATCAATCGATAGTGAGCCCCCGGCAGGAAACTGCCGGGGGTTTTGCTTTGTGGCGGTACGGCCATTGGTTATGCGAGGCGCAAATCGGCAGATGGGTCATCGAAGGGCAAAAGTCCGGCCCGGGTCCTGCTTTCATTTGCGCCAAGAGCGACAGCAGCAATCAGAAAGTCGTCGAACGCAGGCTCGCGTTGAACTCGACGCCGTACTTTGATGCCGGGGACGTGAGCAATCGTGAAGAGGTGGCGGACTGGTGCGGCAAGGGCCGAAGCCTAGGTACGCGTAGCAACTCAACAGGAGCAATTGCGATGCGTGCGATCTTGGCCTTGGGTATCCTTGTCGCCCTGACCGTCTCGGCCAGTGCTGGAACGACAAATCATAAGCGGCATGCCGCGTCTGCCACACAGACTTTCGCCCCCCGATTGACGCCGCGTGCGGCTAGGGGCTTTGCCTATGTTCCCCACGCGGCCCCATACTCAGCACCGGTCGGACACGGCGATCCCTACCAAAGCCAACACTGGGGCGGTTAACCTCACAAGTGCATGATCGGGAAGAGTGTGAAGCGGTTTTCCGAAAGGGATCGTGCTTCCGCTTTAGAATGGCTCCCGGCAGCCGATATAAGCGCATCAGATTCCTCGATAGCCTGATCCAAATTACTAGAGCCTTCGGACAAAGCATCGGCGGTCGGGCCGCGCGCCGAACTTCTCGCCCCGATTGAGCCTCAGGGTGCGATGGCTTACTCGCGCCCCTCGGTCGTTCGGGACGTGCCCGCCAAGACCCTATCGCGGGGCAGCCTCTTACGGGCGAGAGAGAAGGTCGCTATTCCACGCTGCCGGCGCCGCGGCGCAAATCGGCCTCGATCTGGAGCCGCGTGCCGCCGCCGAAGCGGGCGCGGTAGACTTGGAGATTCTCCATGATCCGCTGCACGTAGTTGCGGGTCTCGGAGAATGGGATCAGCTCGACCCAGTCGACGGCATCGATCTTGGCGTCGCGCGGATCGCCGTAACGGTCGATCCACTTCTTCACGCTGCCGCGGCCGGCGTTGTAGGCGGCGAAGGTCATGATGTAGGAGCCGCGATAATCCTCGAGCAGGCCGCCGAGCTCGGCCGCGCCGAGCGTGGCGTTGTAGGACGAATCGTTCTTCAGCCGCGACAGGTCATAGGTCGCGCCGTGCCGTTTGCAGACGTAACGCGCGGCATCCGGCGTCACCTGCATCAGGCCATAGGCCTGCGCCGGCGAGACGACGGCCGGATTGAACGCGCTTTCCTGTCGCGCGATCGCGTAGACGATGCTGCGCTCGACCTCGGGACCGATCTGCGTGAACTGCGGGATGCCGTTGACGGGATAGGCGTAGAAATCGAACGGCAGGCCACGATTGAGCGCTGCCTTGCCGAGCAGCAGCATGCCGCGTGCGTCGCCGTAGCGCTGGGTCAGCTCGCCGAGGCCGGCAAGCGCTTCGGGATCGCCGTTCTCGCCCATATCGGCGAGCAGCGGTATTGCCATCTCGCGCTCGTCGAGCTCGTAGAGCAGTTGCGCGGCGCGCACGATCTCCAGCCGCTCGGCGCCGCGGCCGCGCGGCTGGCTGTTCAGCTCGATCTGCGGCAGGCCGAGCTTTGCGCGCGCGAGCTGGCCATAATAACTGGTGGATTGCTCGGCAGCGCGGGCATAGGCGTTGCGCGCCTCCTGCTGGCGACCGGCGGCCTCGGCCGCGCGGCCCTGCCAGTAACCGGCACGCGCGAGCGTGGTCGGATTGACGCTGCCGACACCGATGCGGGCAAAGTGCTGGGCGGCTGCGGCGGGATCGTTGAGGAAGCGCAGCGCGATCCAGCCCGCCGTGAACTCCTGCTCGGTCTTGTAGATGTCGCGTGAGGGGAGCGCCGCGTCGCGCGCGATCAGATAGGCGCTGCGGAATTCCTCGGTGTCGATCATCTTGCGGGCCAGCAGGCGCCGCTCGATCCACCATTCGTCGAGATTGTAGAGCCGGTTTGGATCCTTCGGCGCCGACAGCATGAGCTGGGCGGCTTCGGCAAACTTCTCCTCACGGCGCAGCAGCTGGATCTTGCTGAAGATGAAGCCGGGATCATTGTGCAATTCCCGCGGCACCTCTTCGAGCAGAGCGCGCGTGTTCGGCGCCTTCTTGAAGGAGGCGATGCGGGCCTTGGCGAGCGCGACATAGCCGGCGCCGAGCCGTTTTGCCGCGCGCAGTGCCGCCTCGTGCTCGCTGCCATACAGCAGCGTGTCCATCCGTGCCTTCTGGTCGCCCGGCGTGAGCAGGGCGCCGAACTGGTCGAGCGCGTTGTTCTCGGTGTCCTCCGACATCGGATCGCTGCGCCAGGCCTCGCGCACGAGCCGCTCGGCATTGGCGCGATCGCCGCGCGCCAGCATCGCCTTGGCGAGCACGAAGCGGCCCTTGGCCGAAACGGGGGATTCGTTCTCGAACCACGACCAGCCAACGGAATCGTCGCGCCTGTCGTCCCACATCGCGGCCTCCAGGCGCCGGCGCAGGAAGGTCTGCGACGGCCAGCTCGGATTGGCGGAGAGGAAGGCGCGGTAGCGCTCGACGCTCGCGCCATTGTCCTCGCTGCGCAGGATGATCCATTCCGCGAGCTTTCGCGCAACGGGGTCCGAAATCGAATCCGCGTAACTGCTGGCGTCGCCGGGCTTGCGCTTGCGCACCAGCTCGATGACGTTCTCGAGCGTGTCCTTGTCGGCTTGCGATGTCGACGAGGTCGCAGCAACCGCGGCCGGCGTGACCAGCTTGCGCGGCGCGGCGTGCTGGCGGGTCGCAGGCGCCAGCACCGGCGTCGCGACAGGCTTGGCGGGGACCGGGGCGGAAGGTCTGACGGTGGCCGTCACCGCCGGCGCGGTCTGCGAGGCCGGAGCATTGGCGGCCGGTCGTGCCTTTGGCGCGGGGGTGGCGGCCGCGGGCTTCGGCTTGTCCTTGGCGGCATCCTTGCTGGCGGGCTTCTTCGCAGCATCCTTCTTCGCAGGATCTTTGGCCGGCGCGGAAGCTGCTCCCTTGCTGGCGCCTTTGGCGGTTTCTTTGCTTGTGTCCTTGGCCGATCCCTTCGTCGCGTCCTTCGCGGAAGGCTTGACGGCTGGCTTCGCGGTTCCCTTGTCAGTTCCTTTGGCGGCCTGCTTGGCCGGTTCCTTCGCAGTGTCCTCGGCCGTCTCATTGGATTTGGCTAGGGCGACGCAGCCGATCGACAGGCCGGCCATCAGGCAGATGGCCAGACCGGCAGATCGCCATGCGGCGCGCGGAAAGGAGGTCACGGAGGTTCGTCGCCCCGAATCAGTCAATTGGCTCAAGACCTATCTGTACAAGATCTGGCTGTATTTGATTGAATATGCGGACAAAATACCAACAGCCGCTTACCTTCGCCCGGTTTGCACCACCACCGCGGCAAAATCGCGGCTTAAACGGTGCGTCGGCCGGCAGCAGGTCTTTTACCGGCCGGACAGACCCGATAAGAATGGGCCTTGCTCTAAATTCTCGCCGCGTACGGAGGAAGTCCATGGCAGCCAAGACGAAATTCCGGGGGTCGTTCACCGCCTTGGTCACGCCGTTCAAGAACGGCTCGCTGGACGAGGCGGCGTTCCGCTCCCTGGTCAACTGGCAGATCTCCGAGGGCACCAACGGCCTGGTCCCGGTCGGCACCACCGGCGAGAGCCCGACGCTCTCTCACGACGAGCACAAGAAGGTCGTCGAATGGTGCATCGAGGAGGCCAAGGGCCGGGTGCCCGTGATCGCCGGCGCCGGCTCCAACTCGACCAAGGAAGCGGTCGAGCTGGCCCAGCATGCCGAAAAGGCGGGCGCCAACGCCGTGCTGGTGGTCACGCCCTACTACAACAAGCCGACCCAGGAAGGCATGTACCAGCACTTCAAGGCGATCAACGATGCGATCGGGATTCCGATCATCATCTACAACATCCCGCCGCGCTCGGTGATCGACATGTCGGTCGACACCATGAAGCGGCTGTGGGAGCTGAAGAACATCGCCGGCGTCAAGGACGCCACCGCCAGCATGGTACGCGTGTCGCAGCAGCGTGCGGCGATGGGCGAGGACTTCAATCAGCTCTCCGGCGAGGACGCGACCATCCTCGGCTACATGGCGCATGGCGGCCATGGCTGCATCTCGGTGACGTCGAACGTCGCACCGCGGCTGTGCTCGGAGTTCCAGGCCGCCTGGGCGAAGGGCGACCACGCCACCGCGCTGAAGATCCACGACAAGCTGATGCCGCTGCACAACAACCTTTTCATCGAGAGCAATCCGGCGCCGATCAAGTATGCAATGACGCTGCTCGGCAAGATGGACGAGACGCTGCGGCTGCCGATGGTGCCGGTGTCCGAACCGACGCGCGTTGCCGTGCGCAGCGCCATGGTGCACGCCGGCCTGATCAATTGATGCTTTAGCCACCGGGGACGCTTGTCATGAGCGCAGTCGACGAAAAGGGCAGGCGGATCCTCACGGAGTTTCGCGAGTTCGCCATGAAGGGCAATGTCGTCGACCTCGCGGTCGGCGTCATCATCGGCGCGGCCTTCGGCGCAATCGTCACTTCGCTGGTCGGTGACATCATCATGCCGCTCATCGGCGCCGCGACCGGCGGCCTCGACTTCTCGAACTACTACTTACCCTTGTCGAAGGCGGTTACCGCCACCAACTTAGCGGATGCGAAAAAGCAAGGCGCAGTGCTTGCTTATGGCAGCTTCCTGACGCTGACGATCAACTTCATCATCGTCGCCTTCGTGTTGTTCATCGTGATCCGCGCTATAAACACGCTGAAGCGCAAGGAAGCGGCGGCACCCGCCGAGCCGCCGAAGCCGTCGGCGGAGGTGGTGCTGCTGACCGAGATCCGCGATCTCCTCAAGAAGTGACGCGCGCGCTTCATCCTAACTGTTAGCTTACGCGCGCATCCCGATCAGGTTTGCTGCCAGGTTTTGAAGGTCATGGCCGATAAGAACGAACGTCCTATCAAGGTCATGGCGGAGAATCGCAAGGCCCGCTTCAACTATGCGATCGAGGATACGATCGAGGCGGGCATTGCGCTGACTGGAACCGAGGTGAAGTCGATCCGCAACGGCAAGAGCACGATCGCTGAGTCCTACGCCGACTCCAAGAACGGCGAAATCTGGCTGATCAACGCCACCATTCCCGAATACCTCCAGGGCAACCGCTTCAACCACGAGCCCAAGCGACCGCGTAAGCTGCTGCTGCACCGCCGGCAGATCAACAAGCTGATGGGCGCGGTCGACCGCGAGGGCATGACGCTGATCCCGCTCAAGCTCTATTTCAACGAGCGCGGGCGGGCCAAGCTGCAGCTCGCGGTTGCGAAGGGCAAGAAGCTGCACGATAAGCGCGAGACCGAGAAGAAGCGCGACTGGAGCCGGGAGAAGGGCCGGCTGATGCGGGCGAGGGGGTAGGGAATGACTCAGAGGAACCTGCTCGAGGTCGATTGGAGCCAGATCCCGGCGCCCACCGATGACGGCGCCGCCGCGCATCTGAAAGGCCTGACGCTGCCTGCGATCAGCCTGCTCGCGACCGACGATACGTCAGTGACGTTGTCGACGCTCTTCGGGCGCACCGTGGTGTTCGCCTATCCGCGCACCGGCGAGCCCGGCAAGATCTCGCTGGTCGACGATTGGGATATGATTCCCGGCGCGCGCGGCTGCACACCGCAGACCTGCGCGTTCCGCGATCTTTTCGCCGATCTCCGGGCGGCCGGCGCCTCGCACGTGTTCGGCCTGTCGACCCAGGGCAACGAATACCAGACCGAAATGGCCTCGCGGCTGCATCTGCCGTTCCCGGTGCTCTCGGACGAGAAGCTAGCGCTCACGCGCGCCCTCAATTTGCCGACCATGGAGGTCGCAGGCCTGACGCTGATCAAGCGCCTCGCGCTGATCATCGACGATGCCACGATCACGCATGTTTTCTATCCGGTGTTTCCGCCGGACCGGAACGCCGGCGACGTGCTCGACTGGCTGAAGGCCAATCCGGCCAGCGCCTAGTCGAGATCGGCCTTCACCTTCGCGAACACGCTGCGAAACATGTCCGTCGTCAGCACGCCCGTGTTCGTGTTGTAGCGGGAGCAGTGATAGCTGTCGTAGAGCTTGAACCGGCCTGCCTGGTGCACGGCGCCGTGGCCGAAGGGGGCTTGCGAAGCCTTCAGCTTCAGCGGCTTGAGCACGCTGTCGTGTGCAATCCGCCCGAGCGCCACGATCGCGCGCAGCTTCGGCATCGTCTCGAGATTCGTGACGAGGAACGGGCGGCAGGTGTTGATCTCGACCGGCAGCGGCTTGTTCTGCGGCGGCACGCAATGCACGGCATTGGCGATCCGACAGTCGACCAGCTTCATGCCGTCGTCAGGACGCGCCTGATAGGTGCCCTTGGCAAAACCGTATTCCAGCAGCGTGGCGTAGAGCAGATCGCCGGCATAATCGCCGGTGAAGGGTCGGCCCGTGCGGTTGGCGCCCTGCATGCCCGGCGCAAGGCCGACAATCAACAAGCGCGCCTTGATGTCGCCGAACGGTGGTACCGGCGCATTGTGCCAGGACGGCTCGCGCGCGCGGTTCGCCTCGCGAAAGGCGACCAGGCGCGGACAGAGCGGGCAATCACGGTCGGGGACGAGGGTGGGGGCCTGGCGGCTAGACCGGGCTACCTCACTCCTCGAAGTCGTCATCGCCCCTCGGCGCCATCGTGGTCGCGCGTTGGAGGAACTGCGGGGCGTGGTGGCGCGCCTCGCGCTCGCCGCGATCACGCGGGGCGGGGCGTTCGGACGGATCGCGGCCAAGCTTGGACTGCAACTCGACGAGGTCAGTGAAGACGTCGGCTTGGCGACGCAGCTCGTCGGCGATCATCGGCGGCTGGCTGGCAATGGTGGAGATCACCGTGACCCGCACGCCGCGGCGCTGCACGGCCTCGACCAGCGAGCGGAAGTCGCCGTCACCCGAGAACAGCACCATCTGGTCGATGTGCTCTGCGAGTTCCATGGCGTCGACCGCGAGCTCGATGTCCATGTTGCCCTTGACCTTGCGGCGGCCGGAGGCGTCGATGAATTCCTTGGTCGCCTTGGTGACGACCGTGTAGCCGTTGTAGTCGAGCCAGTCGATCAGGGGACGGATCGAGGAATATTCCTGATCCTCGATGATCGCCGTGTAATAGAACGCACGCAACAGCGTCCCGCGGCTCTGAAATTCCTTCAGAAGGCGCTTGTAGTCGATGTCGAAGCCCAGAGTTTTCGCAGTTGCGTAAAGATTGGCCCCGTCGATGAAGAGCGCGATCTTGTTGGTAGGGGAAGGTGACATTCAGTTTGCTCGCGTAGTGTTCGTGATAAATCGTTTATTGTTGGCGCGGCGGCAGCAAGCCGCGCAATTCAAAGTCCTGCCAAAACCCGTCGAAACCGCAAATCCGGAGAAGTCGGGGCAATCAAGGTATAGTTATGGCGGACCTTCATACACCCGTCGCCGCCCTCAATGGCGGCCCGGGAAACCACCCGTCCCAGCCCCAATGTGGAGGTAGCAGAGGCGTTTGGCGAGGCCAAATCACAAATTTGCCTTGCGAAACCGCCCCGGCCCCTATAACTACCCCCAATCATCCACATATTTCGTCCCACCCACAACGGAGCGACAGTCTATGGCTCGCGTCACCGTAGAAGATTGTATCGACAAGGTCGACAACCGGTTTGACCTGGTCCTGCTGGCCGCCCACCGTGCCCGCATGATCTCGTCCGGTTCACAACTAACGGTTGACCGCGATAACGACAAGAACCCTGTTGTATCTTTGCGTGAAATTGCCGACGAGACCATCTCGCCGGAGGATCTCCGCGAGGAGCTCGTGCACTCCCTCCAGAAGTTCGTCGAGGTGGACGAGCCCGAGCCGGATACGGTGCCGCTGATCGGTTCCGCCGGCGCCAGCGTCGATGCCGACGATACCGAAGTCGCTGTGGAGCGCATGACCGAAGAGGAGCTCCTGAAGGGCCTCGAAGGCCTCGCGCCGCCCGAAGAGCAGCCCGAGGAGGACGAGTAATCGTCCTATCGTGATCGTCGACTTCTTGTGATCTTATCAAAGGCCCGAACCCGTGTTCGGGCCTTTGCTTTTGTTGGCGTTTTCGTGGTTACCATAGCGCTGCCGGATTGCGCCGCGCGCCTGTCATTGAATTGATCGGCCGTGTCCGCGATCGGAGCTTAGGATGTATACAACGGGCCGTTTCATGGTCCGTTTGAAGGCAGGACGGCATGGTGTATCGACGCCGCAGACCCACGCAGATGCAGGCCGCAACCGAATCGGTTGCCGTGGCCCCGACTGCGCCGGTGGCACGGCCAGCGAAGCCGCGCGCGCGCATGATGCGTCAATATGACCTTGTCGAACGCGTCCGGTCCTACAATCCGAGCACCGACGAAGATCTGCTGAACCGCGCCTATGTCTACGCCATGAAGGCGCACGGCTCGCAGACCCGCGCTTCCGGCGACCCGTATTTCTCGCATCCGCTCGAAGTCGCGGCGATTCTCACCGACCTGAAGCTCGATGACGCGACCATCGTCGCCGCGCTGCTGCACGACACGATCGAGGACACCGAGGCGACGCGGGCGGAGATCGATCAGCTGTTCGGCCCCGAGATCGGCGCGCTGGTTGAGGGCCTGACCAAGCTGAAGCGGCTCGAGCTGGTGTCGCGCGAGGCCAAGCAGGCCGAGAACCTGCGCAAATTGCTGCTGGCGATTGCCGACGATGTCCGCGTGCTCCTGGTCAAGCTCGCCGACCGCCTGCACAACATGCGCACGCTCGACTTCGTGCCGACCGAGTCGCGCCGGCGCATTGCCGAGGAGACGCTCGACATCTACGCGCCGCTGGCCGGGCGCATGGGCATGCAGGAAATGCGCGAGGAGCTGGAGGACCTTTCCTTCCGCACCCTCGATCCCGAAGCCTATTCGGTGGTGATGCAGCGGCTCGATGCGCTCGCCGAGCGCAACCGCAACCTGATCGGCGAGATCGAGGACCAGCTCTCCAACAATTTGCGCCACAGGGGTCTCGGCGCGCGGGTCTATGGCCGCCGCAAGAAGCCGTTTTCGATCTGGACCAAGATGGAGCGCAAGTCGGTCGGCTTCGAGCAATTGTCCGATATCTTCGGCTTCCGTGTCGTCGTCAACGACATCGAGGCCTGCTATCGCGCGCTCGGCATCGTCCACACGACGTGGCCGGTCGTGCCGGGGCGTTTCAAGGACTACATCTCGACGCCGAAGCAGAACGACTACCGCTCGATCCACACCACCGTGATCGGCCCCGGCAACCAGCGCGTCGAGCTCCAGATCCGCACCGAGGCGATGGACCAGATCGCCGAGCGCGGCATCGCCGCGCACGTCTTCTACAAGGAAGGTGTGGGCTCGCCGACCGAATTCCTCAAGCGCGAGTCCACCGCGTTCGCCTGGCTGCGCCACACCATCGGCATCCTCTCCGAGAGCGCCAACCCCGAGGAATTTCTCGAGCACACCAAGCTCGAGCTGTTCCACGACCAGGTGTTCTGCTTCACCCCGAAGGGCAAGCTGATCGCGCTGCCGCGCCATGCCAATGTGATCGACTTCGCCTATGCCGTGCATACCGACGTCGGCAACAGCGCGGTCGGCTGCAAGATCAACGGCCAGTTCGCGCCGCTGTCGTCTGAGCTTCAGAACGGCGACGAGGTCGAGGTGCTGACCTCGGAAGCCCAGTCGGCGCCGCCCTCGGCCTGGGAGACGCTCGCGGTCACCGGCAAGGCGCGCGCTGCGATCCGGCGCGCCACGCGCACCGCGGTGCGCGATCAATATGTCGGCCTCGGCCGGCGCATCGTCGAGCGCCTGTTCGAGCGCGCCAAGATCGAATACGCCGACGACAAGCTCAAGGGCGCGCTGCCGCGGCTGGCGCGCACCTCGATCGAGGACGTCATGGCAGCGGTCGGCCGCGGCGAGATCAAGGCCTCCCACGTCGCGCGCGCGATGTATCCCGACTACAAGGAGGAGCGCGTCGCGCGCTACGGCGTCAAGAAGGGGCTCGCCGCCAAGCTCAAGGAGAAGGCGCTGGAGCCGTCGCGCCGCCCGGTTGCGATCCCCATTGGCGGCAACAATTCCGACCTGCCGGTGAAGTTCGCGCCGAACGGCGGCGCCGTGCCCGGCGATCGCATCGTCGGCATCGTCACGCCGGGCGAGGGGATCACGATCTATCCGATCCAGTCGCCGGCGCTGAAGGATTTCGAGGAGGAGCCGGAGCGCTGGCTCGACGTCCGCTGGGACATCGAGGATTCGGCGCCGCAACGCTTCCCGGCGCGCATCAAGGTCGAGAATGTCAACGAGCCCGGCGCACTGGCGCAGATCGCGACCGTGATCGCCGAGCATGACGGCAACATCGACAATATCAGCATGCAGCGCCGCTCGCCCGACTTCACGGAGACGACGATCGATCTCGAAGTCTACGATCTCAAGCATTTGAGCGCGATCCTGGCCCAGCTGCGCGCCAAGGCGGTCGTCGCCCGCGTCGAACGTGTTAATGGATAGGCGTCTGTCGCAATCGCCTGTACCTCCGATCTCGTGAGTCCTGAAATGCCTGCATCTCCGCTCCGCCTCGGCGTCAATATCGATCATGTCGCGACCGTCCGTAACGCTCGCGGCGGCCGCCATCCCGATCCGGTCCGCGCCGCGCTGCTTGCGATCGAGGCCGGCGCCGACGGTATCACCGCGCATCTGCGCGAAGACCGCAGGCACATCCGCGACGAGGACATGGCGCGGCTGAAGGCGCAGATCTCCAAGCCGCTGAATTTCGAGATGGCGGCGACCGACGACATGATGCGCATCTCGCTCGCAACCAAGCCGCATGCGGTGTGCCTGGTGCCGGAGCGGCGCCAGGAGGTGACGACCGAGGGCGGCCTCGACGTGGTCGGCCAGCACAATGCGCTCGCGCCCCATATCGCGCGGCTGAACGATGTCGGCATCCGCGTCTCGCTGTTCATTGCTGCGGACCCTGCGCAAATCGAGATGGCGGCGCGGCTGCGCGCGCCTGTGATCGAGATCCACACCGGCGCCTGGTGCGACGCCGTGGTCGACGGCCACAGCGACAAGGCCGAGGCTGAATGGCGGCGGATCGTGGCGGGCGTGAAGCTCGCGAAGGACGCAGGCCTCGAGGTCCATGCCGGCCACGGGTTGGACTACGCGACGGCCGAGAAGATTGCCGCGCTGCCTGAAATCATGGAGCTCAACATCGGCTACTACATGATCGGCGAGGCGCTGTTCGTCGGTCTTGCGGAGACGGTGCGCACGATGCGCGCGGCAATGGATGTCGGACGGAGCCGGGCATGATCATCGGGATCGGCTCCGACCTCATCGACATCACCCGCGTGGCGAAGGTGATGGAGCGCCATGGCGAGCGTTTCCTCGACCGCATCTTCACTGCGGCCGAGCGGGCCAAGGCGGAGCGGCGGGCCAAGAACGAGAAGATGGTGGTGGCGACCTACGCCAAGCGCTTTGCCGCCAAGGAGGCCTGCTCCAAGGCACTCGGCACCGGCATCAGGCAGGGCGTGTGGTGGCGCGACATGGGCGTGGTCAACCTGCCCGGGGGCCGGCCGTCGATGCGGCTGACCGGGGGGGCGCTGGCCCGGCTCCAGGCCCTGACGCCGGAGGGATTCGAGGCCCAGATCGACCTGTCGATCACCGACGACTGGCCGTTGGCGCAGGCCTTCGTGGTCATTTCCGCCGTGCCGCGGGCGAAGCCCTGAAGGTCGGCGTTAATTTTATAATTCGTGTTAAAAATCAACACCTTATTTGTTTTTGATGCGATCCTTGATTGCGTGGCCTGCGACAACCGTCTAAAAGTCCGCGGACGCAAATCAGGCTGGTCGAATTCGGCTTTACGCCGGAATTGGCCCTCACTATCAGAATCAGGACAATCTCCTTGGGCTGCGAATCGGTGGGCCGTTCGCGGGAGGAGGGCGTTCTGTGATCGCCGGCCGGAATTGAGAGAGCAATGAGCGTGACTTCGGGAACGAAAACTGAAAGCGGCGTCGGCGAGACGATCCGGGTCGTGATCCATGCTCTCCTGATCGCGCTGGTGATCCGCACCTTCCTGTTCCAGCCGTTCAACATCCCGTCCGGCTCAATGAAGGCGACGCTGCTGGTCGGCGACTATCTGTTCGTCTCGAAATATTCCTACGGCTACAGCCACTACTCGATTCCGTTCTCGCCGCCGCTGTTCTCGGGACGGATCTGGGGCTCGGATCCGAACCGCGGCGACATCGTCGTGTTCCGGCTGCCGAAGGACGACACCACCGACTACATCAAGCGCGTGATCGGCTTGCCTGGCGACCACGTCCAGATGAAGGACGGTCTGCTCTACATCAACGACACCCCGGTCGAGCGCCAGCGCATGAGCGAATATGTCGGCGAGGATCCCTGCGGCTCCGAAGGCAGCGGCATCTCGCGTGTGAAGCGCTGGAAGGAGACGCTGCCGAACGGTGTCTCCTACGAGACGCTCGATTGCGCCGACAACGGCTACATGGACAACACCAACGTCTACACCGTGCCGTCAGGCCATTTCTTCATGATGGGCGACAACCGCGACAACTCCACCGACAGCCGCTTCCTCGGCCAGGTCGGCTATGTGCCGCAGGAGAACCTGATCGGCCGTGCCCAGATGATCTTCTTCTCGATCGCCGAAGGCGAGCATGCCTGGATGTTCTGGCGCTGGCCGTGGGCGGTGCGCTGGAATCGTTTCTTCAAAATCGTCCGATGAAAGACGAAGCCAAGGACATCACGACCCAATCGATCGAGGCGCAAGCCGCTCCTGAGGGCGAAGCTGCAACCAAGACGCTTGCGACCAAAACGCCTGATACCAAGGCGCCTGATACCAAGACTGCTGAAACCAAGGCTCCGGCGAAGAAGAAGCGGACGCGGAGCAGCAAGGCCAAGGCGGCAGCTGATGCGAATGCGGCGCTCGAGGCGCGCATCGGCCACAACTTCGCCGATCCGAACCTGCTGATGCAGGCGATCACCCACGTTTCGGCGCTGAAGTCCGGACGCAAGCGCGGCGACAGCTATCAGCGGCTGGAGTTCCTCGGCGACCACGTGCTCGGGCTCGTCGTGTCCGACATGCTCTATCATGCCTTCCCGAATGCCGATGAGGGCGAGTTGTCCAAGCGGCTTGCCGAGCTCGTGCGCAAGGAGAGCTGCGCCGACGTCGCCAAGTCGCTCGGTCTGCTCGATGACATCAAGCTCGGTTCGGTCGGCTCCAGCGCCGATGCGCGCCTGCGCAAGTCCATTCTCGGTGATATCTGCGAGGCGGTGATCGGCGCGATCTTCCTCGACGGAGGCCATGCGGCGGCGGACGAGTTCGTCAAGCGCAACTGGACCGAGCGCATGCACAAGCCGCGGCGGCCGCTGCGCGATCCCAAGACCGTGCTGCAGGAATGGGCGCAGGGGAAGGGGCTGCCGACGCCTGTCTATCGCGAGGTCGAGCGCACCGGCCCGCATCACGATCCGGAGTTCCGCGTTGCTGTCGACCTGCCGGGTTTGGCGCCGGCCGAAGGCACCGGCGGCAGCAAGCGCGCGGCGGAGAAGGTCGCGGCCTCCGTCATGATCGAGCGCGAAGGCGTTGGTGGCGGCAATGACGGCTGAAGCGAGCGGCGAGGCGCCCATTGCTACGCGCTGCGGCTTCGTTGCGCTGATCGGTGCGCCGAATGTCGGCAAGTCCACGCTGGTCAATGCGCTGGTCGGGGCCAAGGTCACGATCGTCTCGCGCAAGGTGCAGACCACGCGCGCGCTGATCCGCGGCATCGTGATCGAGAACAACGCGCAAGTAATCCTGGTCGACACGCCTGGCATCTTCCTGCCCAAGCGCCGGCTCGACCGCGCCATGGTCTCGACCGCCTGGAGCGGGGCGCATGACGCCGATCTCGTCTGCGTGCTGCTCGACGCCAAGGCCGGGATCGACGAGGAAGCCGAGGCGATCCTCGGCAAGGTTGCCAGCGTGAAACACGAGAAGATCCTGGTCATCAACAAGGTCGACCTGGTCCAGCGCGAGAAGCTGCTGGCGCTGGCGCAGGCCGCCAACGAGCGCATGCCTTTCGCGAAGACCTTCATGATCGCGGCAATCTCGGGCGACGGCGTCGATGACCTCAGGCAGACGCTGGCCGAGATCGTGCCGCCGGGGCCGTTCCTCTATCCCGAGGACCAGATGTCGGACGCGCCGATGCGGCAGCTTGCGGCCGAGATCACGCGCGAGAAGATCTATCGCAAGCTGCACCAGGAATTGCCCTACCAGTCCACGGTCGAGACCGACAAGTGGGAGGAGCGCAAGGACAAGTCGGTGCGCATCGAGCAGACGATCTTCGTGGAGCGCGAAAGCCAGCGCAAGATCGTGCTCGGCGCTGGCGGCGCTACCATCAAGTCGATCGGCGCGGACTCGCGCAAGGAAATCGCCGAGATTCTAGGCGTGCCGGTGCATCTGTTCCTGTTCGTCAAGGTGCGCGAGAACTGGGGCGACGATCCCGATCGCTATCGCGAGATGGGCCTGGAATTTCCCAAGGAATAAGCAAGAACAGATCGGTATTTGATGAGTGTGCCCCGTAACGTCCAGCGCTTCGAAGCGTTGCTCTATGCGTCGCTGATGCTGGATGCGCTGTCTGTGGCGGTGCAGGACCGCACGCCCACCACCGAGATGACCGAGCAGATGATCATGACGTCGACGCTGCTCGCCGGCGTGATGATTTCTCTGCTGATCTATTTCGTCTGGCTGGCGGCGCGCTGGCGCAAGAACTGGCCGCGCTGGGTGCTGGCCGCAGCGCTGGTGCTCTCCGTGATCTCGCTCGGCCAGATCATCGGCGAGAGGGGCATGGAGCTCGACAGCGCCATCGAGATCGTCTCCTGCGTGCTGACGGTGTTCGGGCTATATTTCTCGTTCACCGGCGACGCGCAGGGCTGGTTCAACGCGTGAGGTCTCGCGCGGTGCCGTAGGTTTGCAAAGGCGCGCCCTGGCGCGCCGTGCCCACCATTGATCGTCCGCGTCGCGTGGATCAAATTGGTGGGCACGCTTCCGCTTTGCCCACCCTACAAGCGCTCGAATTGCGCTACAATCGATCCCATGGAATGGACCGACGAAGGCATCGTGCTGGGCGTGCGGCGGCATGGCGAAAGCAGCGCCATCGTCGAGCTCTTGACGCGCCAGCACGGCCGGCATCTCGGTCTCGTGCGCGGCGGTGCCGGCTCGCGGATGCGGCCGCTCTTGCAGCCGGGGAACAGCGTCAGCGCGGTGTGGCGGGCGCGGCTCGACGAGCATCTCGGCACCTACGCGATCGAGGGATTGAAGTTGCGCGCGGCGACGCTGCTGGAATCGTCCCATGGCGTCTACGGCGTCACGCATCTGGCCTCGATTGCGCGGCTGCTGCCGGAGCGCGATCCGCACAACGACATCTTCGCGCTACTCGAACATTCGCTCGACGATTTCGACGACATCGGCAGCGCGGCCGTGCATCTCATTCATTTCGAGCTGGCGATGCTCGCAGAGCTCGGCTTCGGGCTCGCTCTTGAGAATTGCGCGGTGACCGGAGAGACCACAGACCTGATCTACGTCTCGCCCAAATCAGGCGGCGCGGTGTCCCGCGGCGCGGGCGAGCCGTGGCGCGACCGGCTGCTGCGGCTGCCATCCTTCCTGCGCCGTGGCGAAACCGCGAGCGAGCTTACCGATCAGGATCTCCAGGACGGCTTTCGGCTGACCGGCCTGTTCCTGCTGCGCCATGTTCTGGAGCCGCGGGGGCAGGTCCATTCCGACGCGCGCGCCGGCTTCATCAATGCGCTGACGCGGCAGCAGGCCAAAACCGCCCTTCCTGCGTCCTGAAAAGGGGGCAACTCGTCGCCATGACGTCAGCGCGGCTCTGTATTGCCCAATCAGGCAGCTCTTGGCGGAACCAAAGCGGGTTTCCCGGATTGGCCCTTGGGTTCCAACCCCCGGGGGATAACCTGATGCTGATCAAGGGACTTATCGTATCGGCAGCGCTGATGGCGCTGGCGCCGGACGCCCTCGCAGGCGAGCAACCAAGCGTGCTTCGTCGCGCTTCCTGCACGGTCGTCAGGTTCTATGTCGCCAAATATTCCGCTGCGGCCGCAGAGGCCTGGGCGCGGTCCAAGGGCGCAACGGAGGCCGAGATCGAGGCCGCCCGGCGTTGCCTGGCCAATGCGCCTGTCACCGCTCAGGCGAAGGTCCAGCCAACTGTAGCCGCCGGCTGGGCAGGGCAGTAGAAGCCCGCACGGAACCAATCCATCCTTGCCCGATTCGCTTCCACGGTTTAACCGGGCGGCATGGGAAAACGAATCGTTCCGCCGGAAGAACCGGCCGAAATTCATGATGTGCCGCTGCGTGAAGCGCTGGAAGAGCGCTATCTTGCGTACGCGCTCTCTACCATCATGCATCGCGCGCTGCCCGACGCGCGCGACGGCCTGAAGCCGGTGCACCGGCGCATTCTCTACGGCATGCGCCTGCTCAGGCTGGACCCGGGGTCCGGTTTCAAGAAGTCCGCCAAGATCGTCGGCGACGTGATGGGCTCGTTCCATCCGCACGGCGACCAGGCGATCTACGATGCCATGGTGCGCCTCGCGCAGGATTTCTCCTCGCGCTACCCGCTGGTCGACGGCCAGGGTAATTTCGGCAATATCGACGGCGATAATCCGGCCGCCTACCGTTACACCGAAGCGCGCATGACTGATGTCGCGCGGCTTCTGCTCGACGGCATCGACGAGGACGGCGTCGAGTTCCGCCCCAACTACGATGGCCAGTCCAAGGAGCCGGTGGTTCTGCCGGGCGGCTTCCCGAACCTGCTCGCCAACGGCGCGCAGGGCATCGCGGTCGGGATGGCGACCTCGATCCCGCCGCACAACGCCGCGGAGCTTTGCGATGCCGCGCTGCATCTGATCGAGAAGCCCGACGCGAAATCCAAGGCGCTTCTGAAGTGGGTGAAGGGTCCGGATTTCCCGACCGGCGGCATCTGCGTCGATTCCAAGCAGGCCATCGCTGAGGCCTACACCACCGGCCGCGGCTCGTTCCGTGTTCGCGCCCGATGGGAGCAGGAAGAGGGTACGCGCGGCACCTGGGTGGTCGTCGTCACCGAGATCCCCTTTCTGGTGCAGAAGTCGCGCATGGTCGAGAAGATCGCCGAGCTTCTCGACCAGAAGAAGCTGCCTCTGGTTGGCGAGGTCCGCGACGAATCCGCCGAAGACGTTCGTCTTGTCATCGAGCCGAAGTCGAAGAATGTCGATCCGGCCTTGATGATGGAATCGCTGTTCCGGCTGACCGAGCTGGAAAGCAAGATCCCGCTCAACCTCAACGTGTTGATGAAGGGCCGTATCCCCAAGGTGGTCGGCCTCGCGGAGTGCCTGCGCGAATGGCTCGACCATCTGCGCGACGTCCTGATCCGCCGCAGCAATTATCGCAAGACGCAGATCGAGAACCGGCTCGAGATCCTCGGCGGTTATCTGATCGCCTTCCTGAACATCGATGAGGTGATCAGGATCATCCGCACGGAGGACGAGCCGAAGCCGGTTCTCATGAAGACATTCAAGCTTACGGAGGTGCAGGCCGAGGCGATCCTCGATATGCGCCTGCGTCGCCTGCGCAAGCTTGAGGAAATGGAGATCCGTACCGAGGACAAGGATCTGCGCAAGGAGCTGAAGGGCATCGAGGGACTGCTCGCGTCCGAGCCCGAGCAATGGAAGAAGGTCGCCGAGCAGGTCGGCAAGGTCCGCGACATGTTCGGACCCAAGACGCCGCTCGGCAAGCGCCGCACCACCTTTGCGGATGCGCCCGAGCACGATCTTGCCGCGATGGAGGAAGCGCTCGTCGAGCGTGAGCCGGTGACGGTCGTCGTCTCCGACAAGGGCTGGATCCGCACCATGAAGGGCCATGTCGAGGATCTCTCGGGGCTCGCCTTCAAGCAGGACGACAAGCTCGGCTTCGCCTTCTTCGCGGAGACGACCTCGAAGCTGCTGCTGTTCGCGACCAACGGAAAGTTCTACTCGCTCGATGTCGCGAAACTGCCGGGCGGCCGCGGTCATGGTGAGCCGATCCGCCAATACATCGACCTCGAGCCGGAGGCCGCTCCTGTCACGCTGTTCGTCAACAAGGGCGGACGCAAATTCCTGGTCGCGAGCCACGAGGGCCAGGGCTTTGTCGTCAACGAGGACGATTGCGTCGGCACCACCAAGAAGGGCAAGCAGGTCCTCAACGTCGACATGCCGAACGAGGCGCGCACGGTCACCGAGGTGATCGGCGATACCGTCGCGGTCATCGGCGAGAACCGCAAGATGCTGATCTTCCCGCTCGACCAGGTGCCGGAGATGGCGCGTGGCCGCGGCGTGAGGCTGCAAAAATACAAGGATGGCGGCTTGTCCGACGTCGCTGTGTTCGAGGCCAAGGCGGGCCTTACGTGGAAGGACTCGGCGGGGCGCGAATTCTCGGCGACCATGAAGGAGCTCGCCGAATGGCAAGGCACCCGCGCCGACGCCGGCCGCCTGCCGCCGAAGGGTTTCCCGAAGTCGAACAAGTTCGGCAAGGTGATCGGGTAGGGCGGCTCTCGCCTCCTCGTCGTTGCGAGCGCAGCGAAGCAATCCAGAATCTTTCCGCGGAGACAGTCTGGATTGCTTCGCGCCGCTCGCAACG